>JANWJV010000031.1 GCA_025451785.1 Bacteroidia bacterium
ATGGATTTTCACCTCATCGTTATTTCACCTCCGGCAATACAAGCCGGGGAGTCAGAAACAGCGGCCAGGCTTTTCGGTCAAGGCCTTGAGACCTTTCACCTGCGCAAACCGGAGAGCAGCCTGGCGGAAATGGAAATGTATCTTTCATCTTTAAGTCCTGAGCATCAAAACAAGGTGGTGATCCACTCGCACTATGAACTGGCCTTACGTTATCCTGTAAGGGGCATCCACCTGAACGAAAATTGGCTAGGGGCAAAACTACCTACCAGGTTCAGGGGCAAGAACACCTCCTACTCCATTCATTCGCTGGCCGCCTTAAAGAAATTGAAGCCTAATACCGACTATGCCTTCCTGAGCCCTGTGTTCGATAGCATTAGCAAACCAGGCTATAAGTCGGCCATAGACCTGGAAGAGGCAAGTACGGTATTGAAGAAAAAGAACAGAGATTTTCCGGGCAAAGTGATCGCGCTTGGCGGCATCAGCGAAAAGAACATTCTGAAAGTGAAAGAAACCGGCTTTGACGGCGCTGCGGTACTTGGATCGATATGGTCAGGAAAAGACCCACTTAAAAATTTTGAGCTCCTTCGCTCAAAACTCCTTCAGTCCGTTACGTAGGCTGCGCACATCCTCATAGCCCTGGTCCATCAACATCTGCGCCGCCCTTTTACTGCGCCCGCCGCCCTGGCAATGAACTATAACAGGAACATTTTTCTTGATGCGGTGAAGGTTCTCGCCCAGCACCGGAAGAGGAATATGCAATCCTCCGATATTTTTCTGGAGCACTTCATCCTCATTCCGTACATCGAGCAGCAGGAAGCTCTCTTTAGCGCTCATCATCCCTTTTAATTCATCCGCGCTTATCTCGGGGATGCCGCTACAGAATAGCTCGTAGTCAATTAGACCCTTGATTTTCGCTGCCTGCAAATTGCGTTTGAATGACAATGTCCTGAAGGAATTTGCAAGCGCATCAAAGATCAATACTTTGCCGCTAAGCACTTCTCCCGCTCCTGTGATCATCTTGATGGCTTCATTCGCCATCAATGAACCAATAATCCCGGGAAGTACGCCAACTACTCCTATCTCCGAACAAGAAGGCATTTCGCCCGGCAAAGGAGGCTCAGGGTACAAGCACCTGTAGGTAGGACCGCCTTTATAATTGAAAACACTTAACTGCGCCTCGAACTTGAAGAGAGAACCTGAGATGAGCGGTTTATTAAGAAGAACGCTTACGTCATTAAGAAGATACCGCGTTGGAAAATTGTCACTGCCGTCAATAAGAATTTCATACTCCTTCAGGGTTTCCAGAGCATTGGAGGAGTTAAGCCTGATGACATGTGTTTTAACTACGATGTTCGGGTTCATGCCTATGAGCCGGACCATTGAAGCTTCTGCCTTTATCTTACCTACATCCTCATTGATAAACAACACCTGTCGCTGCAGGTTATGCAGCTCTACTTTATCGTTATCGATAATGCCTATCGTTCCAACACCTGCAGCTGCCAAATACTGTAATACCGGGCAACCCAGGCCTCCTGCACCGATCACCGCCACCTTAGCGGCCTTCAACTTTTCCTGGCCCGCCTCCCCTATTTCAGACAGAAGCAGGTGCCTCGAATAGCGTTCCCTTTCTTCTTCAGATAGCATTGATGATCTCTGTCTTAGTTGATTCAGGCTGGTAAGCACGATCCCAATCCTTCCACATCACCTCGTAACCCTTGCTTCGGATCATTTCCGAAACTTGTTTGGCGCTGCGCTGGTCGCATACCTCGAATTGTTCCAGCGATTGAGGCTCCACCGCATAACCGCCGGGGTTAGTAGCTGAACCTGCACTCATGCTCGTTATGCCCAGTTGAAGTATATTATCGCGGAACTTTTCGCTTTCGCGGGTGGAGATGGACAACTCTACCTCGCCATTAAATATCCTGTAAGCGCAGATCAATTGCAGCAGTTCTTTTTCGCTCATACAAGCCTCCTGTAATACCACCTTTTCCGCAGGGCGCAGCCTTGGGAAAGAAACCGAATACTTTGTTTGCCAATAGGTTTTCTCAAGGTAGTCGAGATGCAGGGCATTGAAGAAAGAATCGGTTCTCCAGTCGCTAAGGCCAAGCAAGGCTCCTAAGCCGATCTTGAATGCTCCCGCCCGGCCGAGGCGGTCAGGGGTGTTGAGGCGATAATTGAAGTTTGCCTTCTTTCCTTTTGGATGAAAATCTTTATAGGCCACCGGATCATAGGTCTCCTGATAAACAAGAACGGTATTCAGTCCTTCAGGGATCAGGCGCGAATATTCCTCTTCTTCCAGGGGCTGTACTTCCATGGCAAGGTGTGAGAACAAAGGCCGCAGCAAGCGCAAAGCGTTTTGAATATAGTCCACCCCTACCCTTTCGGCGGCTTCGCCTGTTACCAGCAATATGTGCTCATAACCCATCGCCTTCAGGGCTTGCGCTTCTGTAAGTATCTCCTGGTCAGTAAGTGTCCTTCGCTTGATACGGTTATCGAAACTAAAGCCGCAATAGGTACAAATGTTCTGGCACTCGTTGGAAAGATAAAGTGGCGCGAACAGTTGTATGGTCCTGCCAAAACGTTTCCGCGTAAGGTCGCGGCTCATAGCGGCCATGCGTTCCAGGTAAGGAACAGCGGCCGGTGATATCAATGCCATAAAATCCTCCATACCCTGACGGTCCTTTTCGAGTGCCGCGCGTACATGATGGTCCTGCAAGGCATAAATGCCCCGCTTTACCTCTTCCCAATTATATTTTTCGAATACCTCTCTGAACATTTAATCTTCTAAAAATGCTGTGAGCGGGCTGCTCGCTTCGGCGTGTTCGCTTATCTTACCCAGCTTTGCTTCAAAGGCCATCCGGCCTGCTTCTACCGCCATCTTAAAGGCAATGCCCATTTGAATAGGATCTTCGGCTACAGCGATGGCCGTATTTACCAGTACGGCATCGGCACCCAATTCCATAGCAGCGGCCGCATGCGAGGGCGCTCCGATACCGGCATCCACCACTACCGGAACCTTGCTTTGCTCAATGATGATCTCCAGGAAATCGAGTGTCTTCAAACCTTTATTACTTCCAATGGGAGAACCCAAAGGCATAACCGCGGCGGTGCCCACTTCCTCCAACCGCTTGCAAAGCACTGGGTCGGCATGTACGTAGGGCAATACTATAAATCCCAATTTCACCAGCTCCTCTGCCGCCTTCAATGTTTCTATCGGATCAGGCAACAGGTATTTGGGGTCGGGATGGATCTCCAGCTTCAGCCAATTGGTCTCAAGAGCTTCCCTGGCCAGCTTCGCGGCGAACACCGCCTCTTTTGCATTGCGAACACCAGAAGTATTCGGCAGCAGGCTGAACTGCTTGTGCGAAAGGTGGGTTAGGATATCGTCTTGCTCGTTGCGCATATCCACCCTTTTAAGGGCCACGGTAACGAGTTCGCTTCCTGAGGCAAGAAGAGCCTCCTCCATAACAGAAGAAGAGCTGAACTTACCCGTACCCGTAAAGAGCCTCGAGCTAAATACCTTGCCTGCAATGATCAATGGTTCCATGCTGTTTCTGTATTTAATACGTTCATGAATTTTAATACTTCTTTGTTCTTATCGCTTGCTTTGCCGATCGCGGAGGCAATGGCTACTCCATGTACACCCGCTTCCATCAAGGCCGGAACATCTTCAGCCACAATTCCACCGATCGCAATAAGGGGAATGGTAATTCCTTCGAGCCAGCACTCACGGCTTATCGCCGCAACCCCTTCAAGCCCCAGCACCGGGTTCAGTTTCTCTTTAGTATCCGTAAACCTGTACGGCCCAACTCCCACATAATCCACCCCTTCATCCATCAACCGTCTTACATCATCCATTGAGTTGGTGCTTCCCCCGATAATAAAACCCTTGCCTAATATCTTCCTCGCCTCTGAGGGGTTCATATCGTTTTTACCCAGGTGAACACCAGCAGCTCCTACCCTCAATGCGATATCAACATTGTCGTTGATGATCAGTTGAGCACCATGGCTCCTGCAAACCTCTTTCGTCTCCAGGGCGATCTTCAGCCAGTCATCAAAGGTTTTGTCCTTCAGCCTTAGTTGTACCCAACGCACCCCCGCCCTGCACGCTTCATCAGCCAGCTCCGCATGGCTTTTACCTTCCATGTCTTGTGTTATGTATTGAAGCCGCGTGATCATATCTTGTGATAACCCAAAGGGCTTTTATTGCTCATTAAAAAACGTTCGGCATAGTTCTTTCCCTTCATGCATGCATCTTTCAGCGTAAAACCTCTTGACAAAAAGCATGTAATGGCCGATGACAATACACAACCCGAGCCGTGTTTGGGAAGATCGGAAACTTGCCTTGCCCTGAATGAATAACTTTTCCCATCCTTCATAAACAAATGATCCCTGCCCCTCTCCTTTTCACTGTGCCCGCCTTTGAGCAGCACATTACAGGTCTTGCTTAGCTCCTTTGCCGCTTTCATTTCATCCTCAAGACCCATTAGCTTCTTTATTTCATCTGTATTGGGTGTGATCAAGAAAACCGATTTACATACCTCCAATAATTTCTTCTTATCGATCCCTTTGTGCACCTCAAATCCACTGCTCGACTTCAGGATCGGGTCCCAGATCACTTTTATATCAGCGTTCTTTGCATGCAATGTCGCAATGATATCTTTCAAGGAATCCAGATCTTTCACGAGGCCGATCTTCACATGATCAACCGTGTACTTTTCAAGCAGCACGTGTATCTGTGCTTTTACCAGGTCCTTATCAAGCCATTCTACACTTTTAAACTCCTCGTCGTTTTGCACCGTGATCGACGTAGCCACTGAAAGACCATAAACCTTAATGGCCTCCATGGTTTTTACATCAGCAAGCAAACCGGCCCCTCCCGATGGATCGAAACCGGCAATGCTCAATGCATATGGACGTGGTCCAGCCATTATGAATACACTTCTGATCCTTTTTCCTGGAACTCCTTCGACTTCTCTTCCATGCCTTTCTTCAAGGCCTCCTCATCATCAGCACCTATCTTCTCCGCATAGTCCCTTACATCTTGTGTGATCTTCATCGAACAGAAATGCGGTCCGCACATAGAACAGAAATGCGCTGTCTTCGCTCCTTCGGCAGGCAGTGTGGCATCGTGGAACTCACGCGCGGTATCAGGGTCGAGCGAAAGGTTGAACTGATCTTCCCAGCGGAACTCGAAACGCGCCTTGCTCAGAGCATTGTCGCGGTATTGCGCGCCGGGATGGCCCTTGGCCAGGTCAGCCGCGTGCGCCGCGATCTTATAGGCGATCACGCCGTCTTTCACATCCTTCTTATCAGGAAGGCCCAGGTGTTCTTTGGGAGTTACGTAACACAGCATAGCTGTACCAAACCAGCCGATCATGGCAGCGCCAATGGCGGAGGTAATGTGATCATAACCGGGAGCAATGTCGGTGGTCAGCGGACCAAGGGTATAGAAGGGCGCCTCGTGGCACTCTTTCAATTGCTTGTCCATGTTCTCCTTTATGAGGTGCATCGGCACATGGCCGGGGCCTTCGATCATCACTTGCACATCGTGCTTCCAGGCGATCTTGGTCAGCTCGCCCAATGTTTCAAGTTCGCCAAATTGCGCCGCGTCGTTAGCGTCGGCAATGGAACCGGGACGCAAACCGTCACCCAATGAGAAGGAAACATCATACGCCTTCATGATCTCACAGATCTCCTCGAAATGAGTATAAAGGAAATTTTCCTTGTGATGCGCTAAACACCATTTGGCCATAATGGAACCTCCGCGCGAAACGATCCCTGTAAGGCGTTTGGCAGTAAGCGGAACGTAACGAAGCAGTACACCAGCATGAATTGTAAAGTAATCAACACCCTGCTCGGCCTGCTCGATGAGCGTATCGCGGAATATCTCCCAGGTAAGGTCTTCAGCTTTGCCATTCACTTTTTCAAGCGCCTGGTAAATAGGCACGGTGCCTACTGGTACAGGACAGTTGCGAATGATCCATTCACGCGTCTCGTGTATGTTCTTGCCTGTGCTCAGGTCCATAAGAGTATCGCCACCCCAGCGGCAGCTCCACACAGCCTTCTCCACTTCTTCCTCGATGCTTGATGACACGGCGGAGTTACCGATGTTGGTATTGATCTTCACCAAAAAGTTACGGCCAATGATCATGGGCTCACTTTCAGGGTGGTTGATGTTGGCAGGAATAATAGCACGACCAGCTGCTACTTCCTGTCTTACAAAATCAGGAGTGATCGCTTTCTTCGGCGTAAGTGCCCCATAGTTTTCACCCGGGTGCTGCACCATAAGACCTGAGCTTTCGTACAATTCCATGCGCTGGTTCTCGCGTATAGCTATGTATTCCATTTCAG
>JANWJV010000032.1 GCA_025451785.1 Bacteroidia bacterium
CTTTTACCCCTGACGGCAGCGGACTGAACGATAAGTTCAATGTAAAAGGGATCGGCATCGACCCGAACAATTTCAAGCTCTGGATCTTCGACCGCTGGGGTAATCTTATTTTTGAGACCACCGACCTCAACGAGGGATGGGATGGCCGTGCCAACGGCGGCAGGGACATTGCCCAACAGGACGTTTATGTATGGAAAGTAGCGACCAAGGACTTCCTTGGCGGCAAACACAGCTATATAGGCCACGTCAGCCTCGTTAGATAACCGACGGCGTACCCGCCTGAACTGGCGCTCGCGGGTTCGATAAAAAGGAAAAATCGATCGCTGGACACAGCGGTTTTCCCCCTTAATCGCGGAAAACCGCTGTTTTTTTATCCACATTTTTTTTAGCTTCGGGATATTTCCATAATTTTGCACGACCAACCTTAGGACCATGATAAAAAACCTTACGGTTTCCTGTTTTTTACTCTCTTTTAGCCTGGCCGCCTCTTCACAGAATGCGGCTGCGTTATTAAAGAGTGGTGATGCTAAAATGGCTGCCAAGAACTACGCCGGCGCTATCCAGGATTACAGTTCCGCTGTAACCATGAACGAGCCCACTGTAGCTGAATACCAGAAGAAGCTGGCGGACTACAACAAGCTTACAGAATACCAGAAGATGCTCCGCGACGATGGTCCTGAGCTGACCAAGGGTGGTCACGACCTGGCCATGCCCTACCACAGCAGGGGTATCGCTTTCGCGGCAACGCTTGAATATCCCGAGGCGCTCAAGAACTTTGACATGGCGATCGCCATCGACCCTAAGTTCCCCGATGCCTATTACCAGCGCGCGCTCATCAACCAAAAGGCAGGCAACAAGAACGAAGCCTGCATTGATATGAAGATCGCCACTGAGATGGGACATGCCAAAGCCAAAGAAGAATACGGCAACAGCAATTGCGCCAACTTCAGCACCAACTATTATAATGACGGACTTTCTAAGGTTGGCGAAAAGGACTACAACGGCGCCATCAACGACTTTACTTTGGCACTTCGCATGAGCAACGATACTTCCGCCTACTTCAACCGTGGAATGTGCTATTACCTCCTGGCGAAGTACGACAAGGCCATCGTTGATTTCAACAAGGCGATGTCGATCGAGATCGACAGCCTGCAAAACGCGCAATATCCCTTTATGGTGGGCATGTGCTATTATACCCAGGAAAAGTACAAGCAGGCTTACGAAGCGTATACCAAGGCTGTGAAAGTGAATGCCAACCATTACGGCGCTTTCCTGCACAGGGGTTATTGCAATGAGAACATGGCACAGATCCCTTCAGCCGATTACGATTACACCAATGCCGCGAGGATACGTCCGAAAGACGGGCTGGCCTTTTACAAACTGGCGCAGATGAAGACCGAGCAAAACAATTCGAAGGCGGCCTGCGACAATTACAAGAAAGCGGCCCAGTTAGGGTACGAAGATGCCAAGCTTTCCGCTAAAGACTGTCTAGACGCTGAAAGAAAAGAACGTCAACAATAAGAATCCGAATGCCTATTCTAAAAAACACCCTCCTCCTCCCCTTTCTCTTTGCCGCGATAACTTGCGTATCGCAAACCGCCGAAGAAATTGCCAAGAGCGGCGATATAAAGATGAAGGCCAAGAACTATTCGGAAGCGGTAAAAGATTATTCCATCGCCATACAGATGAACGAAACCAAAACGGCGGAGTACATCAAGAAGGTAAACTATTACAACTCACTTCCCGAGGAAAGGAAGGCACTGGTCGATACCTCTGTGACCTTTGAAGGAAGGGCAGCTCTTTGCAATCCTTACTATTTCCGCGGTGTAGCGCTCATGGAACTTAGCAAAAAGGACGAGGCCAAACCTGATTTCGACATGGCCGTTAAGATCCACCCTTCGCACGGCGGCGCCTGGTACAGGATTGGCATGATCGAAAAAATGAACGGGCGCAAGGAAGAAGCCTGCTCCATCATGAGCGTTGCCATCGGCTTTGGCAGCCAGGAAGCACAGGACGAGTTCGACAATTCTTTTTGCTGGAACATCAGCATGGAAGCCTACCGCAACGGCCTTACCCAGCTCAACCTGAGGAATTACGAAGCAGCGATCAAAGAGTTCGACCATGCGCTCAAGGTGAGCCCTGATTCGAACTCATACATGAAACGCGGCCAGGCCTACCTGGGACTGATGCAAAACGAAAAAGCGCTGGCCGACATGAACATGGCGGTGAAGATAGCGCCCCGCAACGCGGAGATCGCTTATAACCGCGGCCTTGTGGAACTGGAACTGGACAAGAACCAGGAAGCGTTCGATGATTTTACAAGGGCCATTACCGCAAGGCCCGACTATTTTAAAGCCTACCAGCAGCGCGCGCTTGCGGCGGAAGAACTCGGGCTTAAGAAAGCCGCTTTGTACGATTACAATAACATGATCAAGATGAAGCCTGACGAAGGCTACGCTTACTATCGCCGCGGACTGATCCTGGAGACAGAAGAAGATATTAAAGCGGCCTGCGCTGATTTCAAGAAAGCAGCTGACCTGGGCATTGAAGAGGCCGAAGCAAAGCTCTGCAAGGAGAAAAAGACCTACAAACAAAAAATGGATGCGCTGGACAAAGAATAAAAGGCCGGCGATGTGATGTATAAATACCTTCTTAAACCCCTCTTCTTTCTTTTCTCTCCCGAATCAATCCATCATTTTGTTTTCAAGTTCATACGGATCACCTTCAAGGTCCCTGGCATTGCCTCGCTCACCCACTCATTCTACAGCGTAAAGGATCCCCGCTTAAACGTAAGGCTTTTTGGCCTTGTGTTCGAAAACCCGGTAGGCCTTGCGGCAGGATTTGATAAAGACGCCAAGCTGTTTGACGAGCTCGGCGCGTTCGGTTTTGGCTTTGTGGAAGTAGGCACACTTACTCCACGCGCCCAGGGCGGCAATCCCAAACCCCGCATGTTCAGGTTACCGGCTGATAAGGCTTTGATCAACCGCATGGGTTTTAACAATGAAGGAGTGGCGGCGGCGGCAGAGCGATTGAAAAAACGCAAGACCAGGATCATCATCGGCGGCAACATCGGTAAGAACAAGGATACCCCGAATGAAGAGGCGATGAAGGATTATGAATCCAGTTTCGAAACGCTTTTTCCTCATGCCGATTATTTTGTGGTAAACGTAAGCTCACCCAACACGCCTAACCTCCGGGCGCTACAGGACAGGGAACCGCTCACTAAACTGCTGACGAGGCTCATGGAGCTCAACAGGCAAAAGCCGGCACCCAAACCCTTACTTCTCAAGATAGCGCCCGATCTTAGCAATGAACAGCTGGATGACATCATTGCGATCGTACAAGAAACAAAGATCGACGGTGTGGTAGCTACTAATACGACCATCGCACGCTCAGGACTACAAACCACAAACGACAAACTACAAACCATCGGAGCCGGAGGCTTAAGCGGCAAACCCCTCAGCAAACGTTCCACCGAAGTAATCAGGTATCTATCTGAAAAGTCGGGCAAGGCATTCCCTATCATTGCTTCGGGCGGAATACATACTGCGGAAGACGCGATAGAGAAACTGAATGCCGGGGCTTCGCTGGTACAGGTATACACCGGCTTTGTTTACGAGGGACCCGCTGTGGCGAAGAAGATCTGTAAGGGAATACTTAAACATAAGTAATTTAGCAAAGTGAATACTGTGAAGATCATCGAATGTCCGAGGGATGCCATGCAGGGCCTGCATGATTTTATTCCCACCGATAAGAAAGCGGCGTACATTAATTCACTGCTGAAGGCGGGCTTCGATACCATTGACTTCGGAAGTTTTGTTTCTCCCAAGGCCATTCCGCAGATGCGCGATACGGCCGAAGTGCTTTCGAAGCTGGAGCTAAGCAAAACCAATTCAAAACTGCTCGCCATCGTTGCCAATACCCGTGGCGCTGAAGACGCGTCAACATTTCCAGAGATACAGTACCTGGGTTTTCCTTTCTCTATCTCCGAAACATTCCAGCAGCGTAACACCAACTCATCCATACAGGAATCACTGGTACGCTTACACGAGATACAAGAAGTATGTGGCAGGAGCAATAAAGAACTGGTGGTTTACATTTCCATGGCCTTCGGCAATCCTTACGGCGATGCCTGGGACAGCGATGTGGTACTTAACTGGGCCTTCAACCTGGCAGGGATGGGCATTAAGATCATTTCGCTTGCCGATACTACCGGTATCTCCAACCCCGAGAACATTCGTTATCTCTTCTCAACGCTTATTCCGCAATTGGAAGGCGTTGAAGTAGGCGCTCACCTGCATACGACTCCTGACACCTGGAAAGAGAAAATAGAAACAGCTTACGCCTGCGGTTGCCGAAGGTTCGACGGCGCCATTAAAGGATACGGAGGCTGCCCGATGGCCACCGACAAGCTCACCGGCAATATGCCTACCGAGAACATGCTTTCGTATTTTGATTCAGCGAACGTAAAGACCGGCGTTGATAAAACTGCCTTCGCAAATAGCATGAGCCTCGCGCTGCAAACATTTCCCCAATAAAGTTCAACCTTTCTTCAGGCGATCTTCGATGTAACTGATCTTCGCGTTACGGTCGACAGAAAAAACATTGGCCTGCTCCCTGTTCTCTTCGAGGTACAAGCATAGCGCGAAGCGGTAACGCTCAAGCGCTTCCTGTTCCCTGCCTTGCTCATCCATAAGCGTAGCATCAGCGTTAAGCAGGTCGGCAAGCATGCCCATTTGCCCGGGACCGAAGGAGTGTTTGTCTTTAAGGGTTGAAACAAGATCTTGTACCGGTATACCGGCCAACTCATCAGGGCTAAGCTTAAAGAATTCAGTGTATGCTTCCGAAACAGCCTGTCGCGCCTCCTCGGTACGGCCGTCTTTTTTAAGGCCCATAATATAGCCCAGCACCTTGGCAAGGTCCTCGATCGCCCTCTTGATATAATCCCTGCGGTACACTCTTCAAATTTAGCGAAATTGGACAGGGGCTAAGAAAAATCCTTGTTTTTTCATTTTTTTATTACATTTGCCAATTATTAACTTAAAAATTCATCAGAATGAAAACAGGTACAGTAAAATTTTTTAACATTTCGAAAGGCTACGGATTTATTAAAAACAATGAAACCGGGGAGGAAATCTTTGTTCATACCACAGGCTTAGTAGACCAGATCCGTGAGAACGACATTGTAACCTATGAAGTTGCTCAAGGCAAGAAAGGCTTGAATGCGGTGAATGTAAAGAAAGCACAATAAGCAGATACTTCTACAACCACATAAGTCCACATAAGTCCTCCCAATCCAGGGGGGACTTTTTTTATTCCCTAGATCCAGCTGATCCCCTTTTTCAGGAGTGAAAGGGTCTCCGCCTCTGCGGTACCCCTTTCAGGGGTATGATCATACCTCCAGCTGGCAGCCGGGGGCATGCTCACTAAAATGCTTTCGGTACGGCCGTTGGTCTCCAGGCCGAAGCGCGTGCCTTTGTCATACACCAGGTTGAATTCCACATAACGCCCCCTGCGCAGGTATTGCCATTGCTTTTCGTTCTCCCCATACTTTAACGAAGCCGTCTTCTTAAGGAGATCGGAATAAAAAGGAGCGAGGTACTGGCCCACCTCCTTCACAAAATCCCAGCGCTGTAACTTGCTGATGCCGGGCGCTTCGGTAAGGCGATCGAAGAATATACCACCTACTCCCCGTGTTTCGTTGCGGTGTGGAATAAAGAAATAATCATCGGCCCATTTCTTGAACTCAACATAATAAGAGGGGTTATGTTTATCACAAACGGCTTTAAGACCTGTGTGAAAAGTCTTCGCGTCCTCACGGCTCACGTAATGGGGCGTAAGATCGATACCCCCGCCAAACCAGCATTGCCCGTCGCTCATTTCAAAATAACGTACGTTCATATGAATGATGGGGCACATGGGGCTATGTGGATGCAATACAATAGAAACACCAGTAGCGTAAAAGGTGGCGTTCTTGTCTTTCACCTCTCCCTTCATAAAGGCAGGTAATTCGCCGCTTACAGCCGAGTACATCACTCCCCCTTTTTCAAGCAGCGCTCCTTTCTCCAGCACGCGTGCCACTCCTCCGCCACCTTCGGGCCTGGACCAGGCGTCGCTGCCAAACTTGCCGCTGCCATCAGCAGCCTCTAACGAAACACAAATAGAATCCTGGAGTGACCTGAACCAAGCGCTAACCTCTTCGCTGAACTGCATGGGTCAATTGGCCTTGTTTACTTTATAATCGCGGTAGCGAAGAATATATACATACCTGTTTTCCAGCCCGCTGCCCGAACTGGGCTGATAGTAGTTGAAGCCGGTTTGAACACCCGACCAGGGATTCTCAGGCATCTTTTGCGCGAAACCGGTGCCATAGGTATGGAGCGCGTTGGCGTAATAAAACATCACATCAAAGCCATGATACACATAGCTACCCGGCTCGGTCTTGTTGGCCTCCCTGTACTGGCGAATAAAGTTCTTCGTAGAGGGATCGCTATAGTTCACATAAAAATAATGCGGGTAATGAAACTCAAGGGTATTGAGGTATTCAATGTCGAGGTTTTCGAAGCTGTTCCAGTTAGACATACCAAACACCACGAACTTGTTCTTCTCCGCCAGTTCATTGAGCCTCCTAAGGATATCGGTAACATAGCTCTGGTTAACGGAAGGAACGATCACTACGTTGGTCTTGGTGGGAGAAAGAAAAGGAACGAGGCCGCCCAGGCTCTTGATCTCCTTGAGCGTATCGCCCGGATTCTTTTTAGGGAGGTCGGCCTGAAGATTTTTGCGATAAGTACTTACATATGCTGCATCCTTGGGATTGCTATTATTGAGCAGGAGGATATTCGCAGTAGGGAAACTATCGGCAATGAACTTTGCGCACTGCTCCAGCTGCGTTGTTACCGAAGGAGTGGCTTTGCTGATGTAAACATTATTGAACAGGATCTTGTTCTGCTGCGAAAGAGGCGATACCGCTGGAATACGGTGATCGGCCGCGAACTTCATTACAGGAACAAACGAGGATGTATAAAGCGGACCTATGATCAGGTCAAGAGAAGTGAGTTCAGGCTTCTTAAGCATCTGGGCCACTTTCAATGAATCCTTGTCATCCACATCATACACAAACAGCTTCACCGCTACGCTGCGTTTCTTAAGCGAGTCGAGGGCCATCATAGCTCCTTTGTAGAATTGTATGGCAACATCCATCTTAGCGGGAAGGTCTTCCAGTCCCTTCGCCACCTTATCCGCATCCACCAGGTCAATACCATCGCTTTGAAAAGGAAGGAACAGGCCAATGTTGTACAGGTCTTTCTTCACCGTGCTGAACTCTTTGACCTTTGCGGTATCAGGAACAACCAGCGCGCCGCTCCGGTTATTGAACTGGGCATTGCCCTTTTTGTCGGGAGGAAGCTTCAGCATCTGTCCTGCCTTAATGCCGTCTTTAACAGTAGGGTTGAGTGCCATCACCGCTTCTTCCTTCATGTTATACATTTTGGCGATGGCGTACAATGTTTGCCCCTGCTCCACCTTATGGTAAGAATATTTTCCTGAATCGGCCTTCACCGCTACCTCCTTGATCTTGGGCTTGGCTGTGGGAACTTTGATCACCTGGCCAGGCTTGATACCATCCATCGCTTCCGGATTCTCGATCACGATGTCGTTCACTTCGAGGCCATAGATCTTCGAGATCGCATAGAGCGTTTGCCCTTTCTCTACTGTGTGGATATAGTATTTCTTGCCATCAATGGTTTCGATCTTCTTGGATTTGCCGTCACCACCTTGAGAAAAAACAGGGGCACAAAAACACAAAAAGACAAAGAGAAGAAAAAACCTTCCATCAGCCATCAAACATCTTCCATTATACATTGCTACTCCCATTCGATCGTCGCGGGCGGCTTTGAACTGATATCATACACCACCCTGTTAATGCCTTTTACTTTATTGATGATCTCGTTAGAAACTTTTCCAAGAAACTCGTAAGGCAGATGACACCAGTCGGCGGTCATGCCATCGGTAGAGGTCACTGCTCTCAATGCCACCGCGTTCTCGTAGGTACGCTCATCGCCCATTACTCCCACCGATTGCACAGGCAGGAAGATAGCGCCGGCCTGCCACACATCTTTGTAAAGATCGGCCTTACGGAGGTTTTCGATAAAGATGGAGTCCACTTCCTGGAGAATGCGAACCTTCTCAGCCGTGATGTCGCCAAGGATACGGATCGCGAGGCCGGGGCCGGGGAATGGATGACGGTTAAGAATATTCTCAGGAATATGGAGACGCTTACCTACCCTTCTCACTTCATCCTTGAACAATGTATTGAGCGGCTCCACCACTTTCAGTTTCATTTTCGCAGGCAGTCCGCCCACGTTGTGGTGCGACTTGATAGTTGCCGAAGGCCCCTTTACAGAAACCGATTCGATCACATCAGGATAAATGGTGCCCTGCGCCAGCCATTTCACATCTTTTATTTTGTGCGCCTCTTCGTCAAACACCTCGATAAACACACGGCCGATGGCCTTGCGCTTTTTCTCGGGATCGGTAACCCCTTTCAGCTCTTTGTAAAAGCGTTTCCTCGAATCAACGCCTTTCACGTTGAGGCCCATGTCCTGGTAGGAATGTAAAACTCCTTCGAACTCATTCTTGCGGAGCAAGCCGTTATCTACGAAAATGCAATAGAGGTTCTTGCCAATGGCCTTGTGAAGCAGCATGGCTGCTACGCTGCTGTCGACGCCGCCGGAGAGGCCCAGCACCACTTTATCTTTTCCTATTTTCTTCTTCAGGTCAGCAACAGTACTTTCCACGAACGATTCAGGTGTCCAGTCCTGGCTGCAGCCGCAGATATCAACTACAAAGTTCTTCAGCAGCTTGAGGCCTTCGGTGCTGTGATACACTTCGGGGTGGAATTGGATCCCATAGGTGGATTCTCCTTTCAGATAAAAGGCTGCCACCTTCACATCAGAAGTACTGGCAATAAGCTGGAAGTTCTTGGGAATGCTGGCAATGGTGTCGGCATGGCTCATCCACACCTGGCTGTTGTCGTTCATGCCTTTGAGCAGTTCATGTTTCTTCTCAAGAAGGCTCAAATGGGCGCGGCCGTATTCGCGGTTGTTAGAAGGCTTCACTTCGCCGCCAAAGCGTTGCGCCAATAGCTGTGCGCCATAACAAACACCCAGCAGGGGCAGCTTGCCTTTTATTTTAGTGAGGTCGGGGTTAGGAGAGCTCTTGTCACGTACGGAAAAAGGACTGCCCGAAAGGATCACTCCTTTTAAACCTTTAACATTAAATTTTGGACTTTGAACTGCTGTAAAGGGGTGTATCTCGCAGTAAACATTCAGCTCCCTGACCCTTCGCGCTATCAGTTGGGTGTATTGAGAGCCGAAATCGAGGATCAGGATGGTTTCTTGCATGGACAAAGATAGTAAACAGTGTAAAACCGCTTAGCCCTCCTCCGATAAAATTATGAACCCTTGTTGAAAAGGGGGCAGCTGTTCCAGTAGGGCCTTAACAAAGTCGGGGCCATACTTTAAGAGGTAAGGGATCACATTGTCATGCCGCTCCTGCAACTTCCCTTCGGGGAAGAGCTTTTCCTTGAGCTTCCGGACCTGGTTAAGGGAGGTTTCCTGGCGCTGTTTTTCGGAGCGAAGCATCTTGGATTCCAGCTTTTCGAGGGCGGCAAGCGAGCGTTGCAGCTCCCCTTCTGCCGCGGCCTTGAGGGTTGGGTCGGCGCTTTCGGCCCTGGAAGAAACATCGGCAAAGAGCTCCTTCAGGCGTTTCTTTTCGGCGTCCAGAAAGTTATTGCCGGCCTTCTTCGCCGCGAAACCGCTGATAAGGGTTTCGGTATCCATAAAAAGCAGTTCGGGCTCCAGGTCCAGCTTTTTCATTTGCTCCACCTGCCTGTTATCGATCCAAAGCAGGGAGCTGCGGGGTACTAATACAGGGAAAGCCACCTTATGATGATCGAACATGGCCTTGTATTGCAGCCAATAGGCGATCTCCGAAGGTCCGCCTACATAGGCAATGGCAGGCAATATCATTTGCTGGTACAAAGGGCGTAGAACCACGTTGGGGCTGAACCTTTCCGGGTGCGCCCTTATTTGTGATCGTTGATCTTCGATTGTTGATCTGTCGGGAAGTATCCTTTCTCTGGCATTTTCCCCAAGAAGAAACAAGTTGATCTCCCTGGGCTGCACCTGGGCCTCGTAGCCGAGCTTTTCCAATTCCTTAATTGATCTCTCAACAATACCTTTGTTTGTATGGCTCAAGATATCATCTTCCATAATACCCGCAAACTCTTTCTTTAAGCGAGGATCGTCGCCATCGATCACCACCAGGCCATGTTCCCCGAAAAGGGAATAAACGAAAGCGCGGGTGGCTGCTGAAAGCGTAGTCTGGCCCAGGTAACAATCACTCAAAAGCTTAAGAATATCCTTCGCTTCTTTGGTGTCGCCGAGCAAGACCTCCATCTCATTCATTAAGGGCTTAAGCGAAGCCGTGCTCATCCTTCCCACAGCACCGGCCTGGTCAGTCTTCCATTCCAGTCTTTTCCCAAAGAGGTACGCGTGCCCGATCTCCGCAAGGTCATGATCTTCAGAACCCATCCAATACACTGGGATGAACTCATTTTCGGGATACTTTAACTTCAGCTCCCGGGCAAGCTTTATCGCGCTAACGATCTTATATATGAAATAAAGAGGGCCGGTAAAAAGACAGGGCTGGTGAGCGGTGCAAACGGCGAAGGTCTTTTCACTAAGAAGGCTCTCGATATGTTTTATGGATAATGCCTGCCTGCCGGTCAGGCAGGGATAATGGTTAATGGGATTCTGGCTTTTCAATACCTCGATCAGGAGCTTGCGGTTGTATTTCTGTTTGGAGAAATCGTTGATCGCGTTGGAAAAGGAATCCAAAGAAGGAGGGTACGCATACAGCTTTTTAACCCCTTCGTTCTTCTGTTCAATATAATCAGTAAAGAGCTTCGGAAAGGCCTGAGTTGAAGAATAGGAAATGCTGTGGGAAGCGATCTTCATAGGAAGCTCAAAGGTAGGAAAAATCGGCCGCTGGGAGCAGGCGATACAGGGCTGTTTAGTACTTTAGCGGAATGAAGAAAACTCTATTCCTCACAATTCCCATACTCATGATCGCCTGTGGCGATCCTTCGCAGGAAAAGAAAGAAAATAAACTTACACAGTTGAAGTGGCTGGAAGGCACCTGGGAGAACAGGCAGGACTCGCTCTTCACCAGTGAATCGTGGAACGTGCTTAACGATTCGACCTTTTCCTGCCATGGTTTTGCCATTATGGGAAAAGACACCATGTTCTCGGAAACGATCATGCTGGAAGAAAAGAACGGCGAGGTGTTTTATACACCGGCGGTGAGCACCGAAGGGGGGCAAGAAGATCCTGTTGCATTTAAACTTGTTGCCGACAGCGGAGGTGTATTTATATTCGAGAACAAGACGCATGATTTCCCTCAGAGGATCGCTTATTCCAATCCTGCTCCCGACTCGCTTTATGCCTGGATCGAAGGTATGACAGACCAGGGCATACAAAAAGAAGCGTTCCCCGCAAGAAGAAAGAAGTAAAATGGAACAGCAAGCACCCAACATTAAGAATTTACTGATCGCAGGCTATCTCGAAGGTATCTCTTACCTCCTGCTCCTAGGCGTAGCAATGCCGCTGAAGTACTATGCTGATATGCCTATCGCAGTGAAGATCGCCGGGTCGGTGCACGGGGTACTCTTTATCTGGTTCCTCCTGGCACTTGGACGCACTACAGCAAAACTTAAGTGGCCACTAAGCAAGGCGTTCGTAGGTGTTCTCGCATCATTACTGCCCTTTGGACCTTTTTTCCTCGACAGGTATTTTAAGAAATAACACCACCCC
>JANWJV010000033.1 GCA_025451785.1 Bacteroidia bacterium
GCCTTGATAACGTCAGGCTCGTTGAGGATCTTAGAGAAGTTATGATGCTCGCCAAAAGCGGTGAACTCGGCCTTAGAGAGGAGCTTGCGCAGGGTCTTTACCTGCTGCCGGTAACCATTCACCCTGCGGATGCGGGGAATGGTCTTCCGCAGCTCGATAGCCCTTTTGATGATGGAGCTTATCAAAGCCATCCCCAAATATATTCATTATCTCCTTAGTTCCTCAATGGCCAGCCAGGCCATGAGCCCCATGCCCGTTTCCAGGGCTTTTTCGTCGATGTCGAAGGTTGAAGTATGCACGCCCGAGGTGATGCCTTTGGCCTTGTTGCCGGTGCCAAGGCGATAGAAACAACCCGGGATATGCTGGGTATAAAACGCGAAATCTTCTGCCGTCATGCGCAAGGGTAGTTCTTCCACGTTCTCCTTGCCGAGAAAATCTTCCGCTGCTTTGCGTGCCGCGGCAGTGGTCTTCTCGTCGTTGATAAGATAAGGATAGCCATCGAGGATGGTCACTTCACAGCTACCTCCCATGCTTTCGGTCTTGCTCTTCACGATCTGGCGGATACGCTCCTTAACAACCGCCCTCCATTTTTCATCCATGGTGCGGAAGGTGCCGGAGATCTTTACTTCGCCGGGGATCACGTTGGTGGTTCCGTTGGCAAGGAATTTTCCAAAGGCCAAAACAGTTGGTGCCGGAAGGGGAGCCGGAGGGGTCATGAATATGCTATGCAGCTCACGCAGCACTTCGGCACCTATCAGCACCGGGTTAATATATTCGGCGGGCATGGCAGCGTGACCGCCTTTGCCGGTTATGGTAATATAGATCTCGTCGGTAGAGGCCATGTACATGCCCGTACGAAAACCCACTTTGCCGGCTTCCATGTTGGGGAATACATGCTGGCCGAAGATAGAAAGCGGTGAAGGGTTCTTAAGCACACCTTCGGCGATCATGAGCGAAGCACCGCCGGGAGCTTTCTCTTCGCCGGGCTGGAATATAAGTTTGATGGTGCCTTCCAATTGGTCCTTCACCTGGTTAAGGATCTTTGCGGTTCCAAGTAAGGAGGCGGTATGCACATCGTGGCCGCAGGCATGCATAAGGCCCTCGTTCTTCGACTTGTATTCAACGTTGTTCTCTTCTTTTATGGCCAGGGCATCCATGTCGGCACGCAGCGCTATCACTTTCTTATCCGGGTTCTTGCCTTTCAGCAGGGCCACGATGCCGGTCTTCACGATGCCTTCGGTAAAAGGAATGCCGTACTCGGTAAGTTTCGATGCGATGAATTTAGAAGTGTTGAACTCCTGGAAGGAAATTTCGGGGTTGGCGTGCAGGTGCCTTCGGAGGGAAATGATCTCCTGAAGATATTCTTGCGAAAGGTTCTTTATTTGATCCTTAAGTGACATGCTTCAAAAGTACATAATTAACGATATAGAATACCACCCCCGACCTCCCTCGTCAGGCTCGGGACAGGCTCTCCTAAGAGGAGGGGAGAACATTGTGGAAGAAAATTAAAAGCGTTCCCCTCCTTTCAGGAGGGGACAGGGGTGGTGCAATAAAAAGTACAATTACTTCCCGATTATCATTTTAAGGGCAAGCAGGAGCATCAGCACCCCGAAGATACGTTTGAGCATTTCCTGGTTGAGGCTGATGGCGATACGGGAGCCGAAGAAACTGCCTACCACAAAGGTGATAGCGATAATGAGCGCGATCCTTATATCGATGTGGCCAGCCTTGTAATAGTTCATTACACCGAGGATGCCGATAGGGATGAGGAACATGGCTAAGGTGGTGCCTTGTGCTGTATGCTGTGAAGTGCCTAAGAAATAGACCAGGGCGGGAACGATGATAACGCCGCCGCCAATTCCTATCATGCCGCTTAGCATGCCCGCAACAAGCCCTATAAAGAGCAGGATGATCACTTCATTCATATTTAAGTTAGTTTTTTTCAAGAAAGGAAAGGATCAGAAATCGAGGCTGAACGATACATAGGTGACCCTTGGAAGTACAGTGAAATCTTCAACGCCCCATGCCCAGTCAACGCGAACAAAATAACCCAGCACCCTGCTGCGTAATCCCCATCCGTAACCGCCGATGATGGGCTCCTTACGGGTGTTGAGCGTGATGGTGAGTGGCTTGGCGTAAATGGTAAAGGAGTTGAGCGAGTTCTTGGAAGAATAGGGCGACTTGTCCGTCCATGCTGTGCCGATATCGCCGAAGCCGATGACCTGGAAGTTGTTGATGAAGTCAGACTTGATGGGCCTGTTCATCAGGTAACGGAACAAGGGAACACGCAGTTCGCTGTTGATCACCGCAAAGCTGTTACCGTTACGGGCGTTCTGAAAGAAGCCGCGCATATTGGTGGCCAGGGTTTGATACGCATAGTTCTGGTTCGGGTCAATGTTCACCGAGCGGTCGAACTGGGGAGTGTTGAGCCAGTTGTCGACGCCACCCATATAGTAAATGAGCTTTTGTGTGCCCAGCGAAGTGCTTGCCGCAAAGCGGTTGGCCCAGATAATGTCGCGGTGAATCTTCTGGTAATGGCGGAAGTCGCAGCCGAGAACGGTCATGTTGTGGTCCTTGGTGCTTCGTACAATATCTCCGCTGGGATCGGTATTGCGCACCACATCCCAAAGCAGGTAATGCTCGGCGAATAATTTGAAGCGCATGCCGTTGTAAAGGTTGAGGCCTTTCTTGAGGGTATTGTCGAACACGTATTCCAGTTTACCGCTTACCGAGTGCTGGAAGTCATGCGGCTTCTCCAGGTTGTTCTGGTCAGTAGCCAGGAAAATGGTCTTGTCGTTACGCAGGTTAATGCTTCCGCGGATACTGGTCACTTCACTAAAGGGATAACGCAGCGAGTATTTAGCTTCGTGTGTATACACTTTCACCAGTGAGCTAAGGCCGGTTACGTTGAGCAGGGCCTGGCGGTGCAGTACCACTTGCTTGTCAACCAGTTTGTGCCTGTCCTCGTGGCTCAGGAAGTATTCGTTGCTGTTAAGGTCGCCGGAGAGACGCGCGCCAGCCACGATGCGGTAATCTTCGAACAGGTCGCTGAGGCCTATCTTAAAGAAACCGTTGAAGCCGGGGTTGAGATAAATAGGACTTCCGCCGCCGGTGAACTTCTGGTAGCCGGCGTTAAGGAAGCTGTTGTCGAGCTGACTTACGATATAGTCAGTAGCGTAATAAACGTTGTAATTTCTTTGCTTGGCCAATACAAATTCTTCCAGCTTAGGCTCGGGTTTCTTAATGGTATCCTCCGGTGCCGGAGCGGGCTTCTTCGCTTCTTCGGCTTTGCGTTCAGCCTCTTTGTTTTTGGCGTAATCGTAGAAAGTGTAATTGTTGATGTCGATGGTGCCGCTGTCCTTCTTCACAGGCTGTGGCTCGGCGACCACCGTTTTCACTTTGGAAGTGTCTTTGGCTTTCGCCACTTTTTCGGCGGCAGCCATGGTGTACTTGATAAAATCCCTGTTCACCTTTTCGCGGTAAGCGGTGTTCTTGAGGTCAACAGGCTTAAGAGCTGTAACAGGCTGCAGGTCGTTCACAAACATGCGGTACCTTCCTTTGTGGTAGATCACCTCGGCGATCTTGTTGGCCTTCACGTTCACGTCCTGCTCAAGGATATTTCTGGAGTAATTGGTAAGCGGTTTGGGATAGGCTACGTAACGGTAATGCGCTGCGGTATCCACAAAGCTGATAATGCTGTCGAAGTGGGCTATGTAGCGGTTACGGATGCCGTTGCTTTCGCTCAGGAAGGAGATCTCCGTGCTGTCATAATCCGCGGGGTTGCTTTCTTCCACCAGCAGGGTATTGGTTAGCCGCTTGAGCACGTTGGAGCGCTTCACGTAATCGTATACAAAAATGTCTTTCTTCGGCATCACCTCTTTGATCTCACGCGCGTTCTCGAAACGGATGGTATCGGTAGGACGGTTAGAGCTGAAGGCGATCTCTTTTGTGTTATGGATAAAGCGGGGATTGAGGTCGTCGTAAAAATCCTTGGTGATCTGTTCGTAGGCGTTCGAAGCGACGGTGAACACAAAGATGTCGCTTTGCCCGCCCTGCACTGCCGACATGGCGAACTTGCGGCCATCTTGTGAATAAGCCACGTCAAGTATCTTTTCGAAGTTCATGATCCGGCGCGTTTCCTTCTTGCGGTCTTCCATCGAATAGGTGGTAAGCAGGATCTCTCCTTTGCGTTCCGTGATGTAAGAGAACAACTTGCCGCTGGGATGCCAGGTAAGGATAGGGTAGGAGTAATCGTTGATGCGGTCAAGCTTATGCCCCGTCTTTTTAATGCGTTTGGCCTTGTTCGTTCGAAGGTCATAGAGCCATATCTTGTACTGGCCCATCTCGTTGGTCACATAGATCACCGAATTACCATCAGGACTTACCTTCAATTGGTTATACACTCTGCTGATCCTCGGCTTCTTCATCACCGCCGGCTGTATGGGCAGGGTGCGGAGCTTTTCAGCATCGGTATTGTACTTTACATAATAAGAGTCGAGCCATTCGGCGCTTAGGTTCCTGAGCGATACTCCCAACACGAACAGGAAAGCGCTTTCGATGTTGCGGCTCACTTTGGTCATGTAAAGGATATTGGAGATCACGGATTCCCCGTAGGTGTCGGCTATATAATTCCAAATGGAAGGCCCGGCATACACGGCGTCGACGCCGGTAAGGCGGTTGAACTTGTTGAACTTGCCGCTGAGGATCCCGTCCTTCACGCGGCTGTCGATCTCGGGGCTCCACTTTACTGAAATATAAGAGACCAGGCCCTGTACATACCAGTCGGGCAGGGTAAGTAGGGTAGAGTTCTTGAGCATGTCCTTGGCATTGCCTCCGTACATCATTTGGTTGATGAGGATCTCGGCGATGCCCGCGCGGATCTGCTGTTCCAGTTTCGCATGGTCGCCTTCGAAGTACAGGCTCACCTTGCTGCCCACGATGCGGGTCACGCCGCCTATGTTGTATTGTTCATCGGTACTGAGGCCGATATTGCTTTGGGAGAAATCGCTTTGTTTGTTATAGAGGATAAACTGTATCTTGCCGTCCACCTGGTAATCGAAAAGCTTCTCGATCTCTTCGATGCTTTTTTTGGCCGTGCGGGAAACGTAATTGGATACTTCCCTGCCGCCCTCATAAAAATACACCTGGTATTTCTCGTAATCGTAATAGGTCCAGTTCATAGTGGCCCACTGCACGCGGTTCTTGCCGAATTCAGTTTGCGAGCCGTTATAGAACTGGGCCCGTACAGGAAAGAGAATAAGGGCAAAGAGAAGGGAAAGAATACTATGATAAATGAATCTTTTCACGCGTTGTGGAAGTATAACGGATAAGGGAAGCTAAGTTACTAATCTTAATTCAATGGTTTAACTTTGTAAACGAATTATATTTGGGTTTATGATCAGCATCCAGTCCTTTACGTTCAACCCTTTCCAGGAGAACACTTATGTGTTGTATGATGAGAGCAAAAAATGCGTCATCATAGATCCAGGATGCTATGATGACGCTGAGCGGGGCGAATTGGTTGCCTTTATCGGGGCACAAAATTTAAAGCCCGTACAATTGCTCAATACCCACTGCCATGTAGACCATGTTTTCGGCAATAAGTTTATTGAAGAAAAATACGGCTTAAAGCCCTGGATCCATAAAAAGGACCTGCCGGTATTGCATACCCTGCCCGATGTTTCGCAATTGTATGGCCTTAATGCCGAAGCCTCGCCCGAACCGGAAGGATATTATGAGGAAGGCGACCAGGTAAAGTTCGGGAATTCGGTATTGGATATACTTTTCACCCCCGGCCATTCCCCTGGCAGCATTTGCTTTGTTGCCAAAGACGAGAAGTTTGTGATCGGCGGCGATGTGCTTTTCTATTGCAGCATTGGCCGCAGCGACCTGCCCGGCGGCGACCATCCCAGCCTTATAAAGAGCATTAAAAGCAAGTTGTTCCCGCTGGGAGATGATTTTACTGTGTACTCAGGCCACGGCCAGGAAACGAACATAGGGTTCGAGCGTAGGAATAATCCCTTCTTAGTACAATCCACCGAGGAAGAAGAAGAGTGACCCCCTCTGTCTGACGAAACAGTGGGGAGTACCTGCTAACGGAACATCTGTGCGTTTGCCTACTGCCTACTGCCTACTTTTTCCCTCCTTCTTCTTTCTTGTCTTCCTTCTTATCTAAGATCTGCTCCAGCAACTGCATTCCCAGCAAGCCGCTTATCGGCCCGTTGGAATCGCCACCTCCGCCGGTGATGAGCACTTCGGGAATGATCTTGATCTTTTCTTTGCCGATGCTCTCGGTCACTTTCAACTTGGTGAAGTTATCGCCGCCCATGGAGCTTACCGCGAGCTTGTAGGCTTCGGCGTTCGACTTACCAATGGCGAGGATCTTTTCCGCTTCCGCGTTACCGGTAACGGAGATCTTCTCCGCTTCCGCGTTCGCGATCATCTTCACTTTCTCCGCTTCGGCTTCCGCGAGGAGCTTCACTTTTTGGGCTTCGCCTTTCGCGATCACCTGCAGTTTCTCCGCTTCGGCATTGGCCTGTATCTTAATGCTGGAAGCTTCACCGGTCGATTTCTTAACGGCCGCGTCAGCAATGCGTTCCGAAATAAGTACGCCCTGGTCGGCCTTTACGATCTCTTTCTGTATCTCCGCGATAGCGGTTTCCTTCTCCAGGCTCTGGCGGGTCTCCTGGGCTTTCTTCTGCGTATCGTAAGTGATCTTTTGTTCTTCCGCCAGCTTACGGTCGGTCAATGTTTTCATGAGCGATTCGGGCGGAACGATGTCGCCTATAAGGGTATCCACCCCGTACACGTTGTATTGCTCCAGCACCTTGCTGATGTGCATCTTCGCCGAGTCCTGCCTTTCTTTACGCGAGCCGAGGAAGGAGATCACGTCCGAATCCTGGGCCGAGTTACGGAAATAGTTTCCAATGGTGGGTTCCAGCACCTGCCCCACCAGGTTCATCATATTTCCAAAACGCGCAATTACCTTAGGAGCTTCCGTAGTAGGGATGTGAATGATCTGTGATACATCGAGGTTGAAAGGGAAGCCGTCCTTAGAACGCACGGTGATAGTAGAGAGGTTCTTGTCCAGCTGGTGCGACTCCGACCTTGCGCTGGCCCAGTTGAGCACCAGGTTGGTGGTGGGCACCAGTTCCACACGCATGATAAAAGTATTCACAGGGTATTTTCCCGGGCCAAGAGGTTCGGCCCACACGCCTTTCTGACCTTTGGAAACAATGTTGCCGTGTTTGAACTCCGCGCCGCTCACATCCTGTCCTTCCTGTCCTACGTAAGAGATCACCACGCCTACATACCCGATCGGTATCTCGGTCATCTTGATCTGTTCCACCTGTACGAACCAGGGGTTGATATAATAAGAACCTGCCAGGATCGTTTGGGGCTGAAGGCCTTTATTACCTCCCGCCGAAAGAAAGGCGTCGGTATCCTGGAAGTTATTGTGACTATCGATCCGCTTGCCGGCGATATTGCCTTCCTCAATGGGGTTACCGTCGAGCGTGGTAACGATGCCCACCATGTTCTCGCTGATGCTGGTCATGTCGGTAAGCATGATCTCGAACAGGAAGGTGTTGATACGGTAGGTCCCGGCAGTGATATAGCAGGACTGTCGTCCTTTTCTTCCGCCGTTCTTAATGAAGGCCACCGCGTTCTGAAAGGTCTCGCAGTCCACTTTGCGGGCGAGGATATTTCCTGTCTCCAGTTCTTTACCATCCTTCGCTACCACCAGGCCTATCTTGCCCTGGGGAATAACAGTAAGGGGCTGCAGCCTGATCTCATATTGCCATACCCAAAACCAGAAATAAATTCCAGGTGCCAGTGTTTGTCCCTGGAAACCGGCTTCACCGTTCACGGCGATGATGCGCCCGTCGGGCAATTCCTTGTTGGTACCAAAGAGCACGAACTTCTTGGTCACCAGTCCGATCTTATCCTCGGGAACGATGATGATGCCGAAGAGGCGGAAGAACAAACGATAGAAAACGAGCATGAACACCAGCAGGAATACCCACCAGTAGTTACTGAAGAATTGCAAAGCTTCCATGAGAGAGGGTTTTTAGATTGGGGAAGTAAATGTAATAGAATTTTTGATTGTTGATTTTCGATTGTTGATTTGGGCTCTACGTTCTCTGCGCCTCTGCGAGAACCTTACCGAAAACGCATCACGCAGTAGCTTTCGGGAACTACCAACTGTATAGTGCAGAAGCTTAGCTTATTACTAATAGCCGCAGGATAATTCGCGGTTGTTCTAAAGTCCATCGGCTCAAAGTATTCGGGGATGATACACACGAGGTAAAGGGGCCTTTTCGATCTATTCATTATCTCCTTCACGATGGCCTTGCCGATGCCTTTTCTCCGGAAGGGTGTCACAACACCAAGGGAGCAAAGCTCTTCACAATCAGCATGCTGCCTCAACCGTCCGAAGCCTACCAGTTTACCTTCACGTTTAGCGATCACAAACTCTTCTTTCTTCAGGGAGCGATCATCGAGCTCGTATTCGTGAATGTAGGAAGAAACTTCCCGCATTTCCTCTTCGGAAGGTACCGATAAGGAGATGCCTTTCATTCGCTAATTCGCTAATTGGCTAATTAATGATGGTGTCCTCCCGGACCATGCACGTGGCCGTGCGACAGCTCATCGGGGGTGGCGTTCCTGATCTCGAGCACCTTGCCAACAAAATGAAGTTCATGCCCGGCGAGGGGATGATTGAAGTCCATGCGTACGTGTTGGATAGTGATCTCTTTCACCAGCCCTTGCAGGCGGTTGCCGTGGTTGTCCATCATAGGCACTATTTTGCCCAGCTGGATATGCTCACTGTCGAACTTGCCTTTGTCATCATGAAAGGCGTCAACGGGAATGCTAACGATATGGTTCTCATCATGCAGGCCGTAAGCGTTGGCGGCATCGATATAGAAATCGAATCCGTCGCCTACCTTTTTGCCGCCCAGGTTCTTTTCAAAAGCTTCCAGCAGTCCGCCGGCACCGAACAGGAATACAAAAGGATGGCTGTCGTCAGCAGTTTCTATGTGTGCTTCTTCTGATGTTTTGTCTTTTTTAGCGGTCAGCTTGTAATTTACCGACACTACCTTGTTGCTCTCAATGATCATGACTCTGTTGTTTTGATGTTTTAAATTAATCTGTTTTTCAGAAGCTAAAGGTAAATTTTATTTCTAATTTTAGTCTTCCAAAATTCTTTTATGCCCCACTATCCCGGAGGTATCACCTCCAAACTTCCCCGCGTAGGCACCACCATCTTTACAGTAATGAGCAAGCTCGCTGCCGAGCACAACGCCATTAACCTGGGACAGGGCTTTCCTGACTTTATGTGCTCCGAAGACCTGGTGGAGCTGGTGAACAAATACATGATGAAGGGCTTTAACCAGTATGCTCCCATGCCGGGGCTGATGGCCCTGCGCGAGATCATCGCCGAAAAGACCGAAGACCTTTACACCTGTAAATACGATCCGGAGACGGAGATCACCGTAACGGCCGGTGCTACCCAGGCTATTTATACCGCCATTGCCACCGTGATACGCGAAGGTGATGAAGTGATCATTTTCGAGCCGGCCTACGATTGTTACGAGCCGGCCATTGAGCTTTGCGGGGGCAAGACCATTTACCTGCAGCTGAAGGCGCCCAATTATACCATCGACTGGAACGAAGTGCAAAAGGTGATCAGCCAGCGCACTAAGATGATCATCATCAACACCCCTCATAATCCTACCGGCAGCATCATGACCGCCAGCGACATGCTAAAGCTGGAGAAGCTCACAAAGAACACGGACATCGTGATCCTTAGCGACGAGGTGTACGAGCATATTATTTTCGACGGCTATGAGCACCAGAGCGTGGCACGGTTCCCGAAACTGGCGGAACGCAGCTTTATCGTTTCTTCCTTCGGCAAGACCTTTCATACTACCGGTTGGAAAGTGGGTTATTGCTGCGCGCCGAAGAACCTTATGACAGAGTTCCGCAAGGTGCACCAGTTCCTGGTGTTTACAGTGAACACACCTATCCAGCATGCTCTTGCCGAATTCCTGAAAAAGAAAAGCAATTATACCAAGCTGGGAAGCTTTTATCAGAAAAAGCGCGACCACTTCAGCAAACTGATCCGCGGTTCAAGGTTTGAACAACTGCCTTCCTTTGGTACATATTTTCAGTTGTTGAAATACGATGATATAAGCAAGGAGAAGGATACTGATTACGCGGTAAGATTAATTAAGGAAGCGGGTGTTGCTTCGGTTCCGGTATCGGTCTTTTATCACAAGCCGCAGGATAATAAGGTGCTTCGGTTTTGTTTTGCGAAGAAGGAAGAAACGTTGGAGCGTGCCGCTGAAATACTTAACAAGGTGTAATGGAAGATCTAAAAATTACGTTGGTCCAAACAAGTCTCCACTGGGAGGGTGTTCAGGAAAACCTCGAACTATTCTCAGCGAAGATCGCGGCTATCAAAGAACCAACGGATCTTATCCTTCTTCCCGAAATGTTTAGCACAGGTTTCAGCATGCAGCCCGGGAAGCTGGCCGAGAAGATGGATGGTAAAACGATGGTTTGGTTGAAAGAGCAGGCAAAAAAGAAGAACTGCGTGATCGCAGGAAGTATAATAATAGAAGAAGGAGGAAAGTATTTCAATCGCCTGGTATGGATGAGGCCTGATGGAAGTTACGAGTGCTACAACAAGCGTCACCTCTTTCGTTACGGCAATGAACACGAACACTACGCTCCCGGAAAGAAAAGACTGATCGTTGAATTGAAAGGCTGGAAAATATGTCCGATGATATGTTACGATCTACGTTTCCCGGTTTGGTCGAGGAAC
>JANWJV010000034.1 GCA_025451785.1 Bacteroidia bacterium
ATTTGCTTAAGGAGATGGGCGGCAAGCTCACGACACTGAAGAGCAACGGCCTCGATATCCATACCCTTATTACCGGTGTGGGCATGGCAGCTACGGCCTATGCCTTGGGCAAGAACCTTAACAAGGGATACGACCTGGTGCTGAACCTGGGTATTTGCGGCAGTTTCGATCGCAGTTATTCCATCGGCAGCATTGTGAACGTGATCGAAGACAGTTTTCCTGAGCTAGGTGCTGAAGACGGGGACGATTTCCTGAGCCTTGAAGAAATGAAGCTGGAGGGAACGACCAGGATATCGAACAAGAGCATTATCAAGAACAAGGTATTGGCCTTTATTCCTAAAGTAAAAGGTGTTACAGTGAATACCGTTCACGGAAATAACGACAGCATCAAGCGCTTGTTAGAGAACCATCCTGTGGTTGCCGAAAGTATGGAAGGCGCCGCTTTTTTGATGGCTTGCCAGAACGAAGATGTTCCCTGCGCGCAGCTGCGCACCATTTCCAACTACGTAGAGCGCCGCGACAAGAGCAAATGGAACATTCCGCTTGCGATAGAGAACCTGAACAACGAAGCCATTCGCATTCTCAATGCATTCTAATTTAACCCTCGGCTTCTCCCCTTGCCCTAATGATTGTTTCATCTTCGACGCGATGGTGCATGGACGCATCGATACCGAAGGTTTGAGCTTTGATGTTGTAATGGCCGATGTAGAAGAACTGAACCGCAGGGCCTTTGCGGGAAGTATTGATATCACAAAGCTTTCCTATCATGCTTTCGCGCACCTTACCCATGAGTATGTACTGTTGGATGCGGGTTCGGCACTGGGATTTGGAGTGGGACCTCTGTTGATCACTACCTCCAAGATCCAAGATCCAAGATCCAAGATCCAAGATCTTTCAATTGCGATACCTGGGAAATATACAACTGCTAATTTTCTTTTTTCACTTTGTTATCCGAACGCAAAGAACAAAGTAGAGATGCTGTTCTCCGATATTGAGGACGCTGTTATTTCAGGAAAGGTTGACGCAGGGGTGATCATCCACGAGAACCGTTTTACCTATGAACAAAAAGGTTTGCATAAGATCATCGACCTGGGCGAATGGTGGGAGAAGGAAACGGGAGCGGCCATTCCTTTGGGAGGGATCGTAATAAAGAGAAGTTTACCTGATGACACAAAGCATAAAGTAAACCGTATTATAAGGAGGAGCGTGGAGTATGCTTTTGCCAACCCTAATGCGTCAAAGTTATTTGTAAGTGCCCATGCCCAGGAGATGAACGAAGCAGTAATGCAGAAGCACATCGATCTGTACGTGAACAAGTATTCCATCGAACTTGGTGAGGAAGGAAAGAGGGCCATTAAAGTGATGTTTGACAAGGCTGTAAATTCTGGTGTCGTAAATTCGGTGAACAAGCAAATATTTTTAGACCTTAGGGCTTGATATGATCATTGTAACAGGCGCAGCGGGATTCATTGGCAGTTGTTTAGTTAGCAAACTGAACCAGGAAGGCTTTATTGATATTATAGTGGTAGATGATTTTACCAGCGAGGCCAAGAACAAGAACCTGGAGGGAAAGAAATACAGCCAAAAGGTTCACCGCGACGACTTCCCTAACTGGCTGCGCGAGCACCAGCGTCTTACTCAATTTGTTTTTCACCTTGGCGCGCGTACTGATACTACCGAGTTCGATAAAAGTATTTTCGATAAACTGAACCTCAATTATTCAAAAGAGGTTTGGAACATTTGTGTGGAATACGGCCTGCCCCTGGTATATGCTTCTTCTGCCGCCACCTACGGGCTTGGTGAGCTGGGCTATGCCGATGATCATTCCATTGTTGACAAGCTGCAGCCCCTTAATCCTTACGGGGAAAGCAAGAACGAATTTGATAAATGGGCTTTGAAGCAGGCGAAGAAACCTTATTTCTGGGCAGGACTGAAGTTCTTTAATGTGTATGGCCCCAATGAATACCATAAGAGCAGGATGGCCTCCGTGGTGATGCATGCTTACAACCAGGTAAAGGAAAAAGGCTTCGCGAAACTGTTCCGGTCACACAATCCGAAGTTCAAGGACGGCGAGCAGCTTCGTGACTTTGTATATGTAAAAGATGTGGTTGAAGTTTGTTATTTCCTTTTACATCACCGTAAGGACAACGGCATCTATAACCTCGGCACCGGCAAGGCCCGCACTTTCATTGATCTCATTAACGCAGTGTTCAGTTCTATGAACAAAGAAAGGAAAGTAGAGTTCATTGATACCCCTGCCGATATCCGTGATAAGTACCAGTATTTCACAGAAGCAAAAATGGAGAAGCTACGCTCGATCGGTTACGACAAACCATTCACTTCACTCGAAGACGGAGTGGCTGATTACGTGAAGAATTATCTTTCAGAAGGAAAATACTACTGATCTTTACCGCTAAGGCGCGAAGACGCTAAGAGCATAGCACTGTACTTGGCGCCTTTGCGTCTTTGCGGTAAAAAATTAAAAGATTAGGCTTAGAGCTCTTTTTTAAGCTCCAGGAGAAACTCCTTGATACCATTGAGTGACTTCACTACTTCCACATTGTTCACGGTATCTTCCTTGTTTTCTTTCAGTTTGTCCTTAGCGCCTTGCAGGGTATAGCCGCGCTCTTTTACAAGGTGGTAAATGATGTGGAAATTATCAACGTCTTCCTGGGTAAAGAGGCGGTTGCCTTTCTTGTTCTTCTGAGGACGGATAATATCGAACTCCTTTTCCCAAAAGCGAATAAGGGAAGCGTTCACCTTGAAGCGGGTGGCGAGCTCACCAATGGTGTAAAACAATTTAACGGTTTCCTTCTCTTTATAAGGCATGGAACGAATTTACAAAATCTTTCTTAAGCTGTTCTTTCTTTTTTGCATCACCTGGTCTATGATACCGGCACAGAGCCCAAGCAGGCCGCCCAGGTAGCTGAAGTTGTGCATGGAGCCTACGGCGATAAAGTTCTCCTTATCTATCAGCCCATCCGGCAACCACCAGTCAACGCCGATGGAGGCCAGGTAGAATTTACCATAAGCAAGCCCCACGAGGCCGGTAAATAAAGTAACCACAAGCGTAATAATAATGGAACGCTTAACGCACCTCGCCATCGTTGAAGCATCCGCATGCATGAGCCCATTCAGTCCCTGCACAAAACCTATGAACACTCCCACCCACCAGGTAGCAAGAAAACCAACCACAGCAACGCAGGTCCTGGGATTGGGCAAATGTGCTTCCCCATCAAGGTCCCACATGCCGAATTGTATAAACTTGAACTTTGTGTAATACTCCGGACTTATGGTATAGGTAAGTTGGTCGTGAACAACCCCATACAAACCCGCAACGAGCGGGGTAAGGAAAATAGTTAGTATCAGCACCAGCAGCTTCTTCAGCATCAGTAAACGAATTTAAATTCGTCCAGGTCAGGGGCATTTTCTTTCTTTCTCTTCCTTTCGAAGGCATAAATAGCTCTTCCCAATTCCCCGAAAAAGGGCAAAGCCGTTTTATCATACTCGTATTTGCCGTCGTTGATGATGCCGTCATCATTGGTATAGATCACAGCGCTAAGCATGAACTCGATGTTGTTCTTAAAGTCTACTACATAGGCCACGTCTGACATATATCCATAGCTCTGTCCAACGATATTGAAGATACGGATGCTGTCGCCTGTGATCTTCTTCTTGCTGTCGCCGTAGATGAGATACTTCTTATAACTGTCGTAAAACTCCTTTGTATTGTAACGCGGACGGTCGCTTTCGCGGGGAAGCATGCTGAGGTACTTGAGCATAAACTTCCGGTTGTCTTCACTGATATTAAATCGGAAAGAAGGCACCACTGATTTGGGAAAAACAATTGACTTCAACATGTCGTTGATGTCCTGCAGACTTATGAAGTTGGAGTTGCTGAAGTCTTTGGGCTCCATCACTAATTTGTTTTTCGCGTCCATATAGCCCTTGCCTACTTTCACTTCACCCAGCGGGTTCGGGATCGTGCCTTTGAAACGCTCGTAAAGCTTTTTGTGGATCAGGGTTCCGCTCTCATCGTAAAAGTCAATGGCGTTAGTGCAACTGTTATCCCTTGTACTGCAGCCAGCATCAAAACGGTGAATGATAAAAGTATTGAGATAGCCCTTTTCGTTCATCTTCTTATAGATATACTCCTGCCCAAGCAGCTCAAAGGTGCGGCTGTACGCATCATTATCGCTGATCAGCAGCATACGCTTAATGTAATTTTCCATACTGGGCAAGCCCGTTGCGGAAGATGTATCCTTCTTCACTCTCTTCTGGCAATTACAAATGCTGTCGGTATACATGGTCGCGTTACGGGGCACTTTCATCTCCTCCAATCGTTCAAGGGCTAAAGCCGAACAAGGCAATTTCACCAGGCTGGCGGCATAGAAATATTTCTTCGCGTCGAGCTGATACGTGTACTGCTTAAAGAAAGGGTTATTGAACTTGTCACGGTCGATCTGCGTGTAAATGATCTGGGTCATGTAACGCAAAGGCTGATCATGGATCTTGTGAAGCCCAGGACGGTTCAGCATGATCTCGTCAAGGGGGTTAGGGTCCTTTCCGGAGAAGGACAAGAGAAGAAGCATTATCAACGTACCAATTCCTTTCATCTTCGCAATAGCTTAATGGAACGCTGATGGACGCAGATTGAACTGATTATCGCGGATTTGATCCGTGTAAATCCGTTATTTTCAGCGTCATCCGCGTTCTATTCCATTGATTTCGTTTTACTAACCTTCGTTGGCATTTTGCTCTTCTTGGTAGGCGGAGGAAGCTCGATGACAACAGGAGCTTTATACAACTCTTTGCTGAAGTCGCGCTTAGAAAGCATAAGGTTGCTCTCCCCCATTTTGTATTTGTAACCAGTGCCGAAAGGCAGCCAGCGAACTTTGGTGGAATCCCTGTACGCTTCCACAAGATCGCTTTGGTAAGCATAGCCGAACAAACCGATAGGACCTTTGTACTTTCCATAGAGCGTATTCTCCCAGCCGCTGCTGAAATACTTGAAAGGGATCCCTGAATCATCCTGAAGCAAATACACGCTGTGGTTCAGGATAAGATCACGGATAATGGAGAAATACTTTTCGTACATGAGATAAGAGGCCGATTTGAGATACGTATTGAAGCGGCGCATGTTCTTTACGTAATTAACCATGCCTTTGTTGAACTTCAAACCTCCGTCAGACAAATTCACGGAGAAATACTGCAGGCTCTTTACAACACTGTCTTTCCCTACAAACCGGATCTCTACTCCCCTGCTCTGCAAGCTATCCTTGCGCGCCGATGCAAAATCTTCATAATACACCGGCTTGCCTTCCAAGGAAATGTTCACAGGTTTAATGTCAACAATGGCATTGTCCATCCTGGCAAGAAAAAGCAATAGCAAGTGAATGGTGCCATTCAATTCCTTTGCCCGCAGGTCGGTCTTCATGGCCTTAGTGCGAAAGAAACTGAACTTCAAGATAGCGAACATCGACTCCCGCACTGAGCTGAAGTACTGGTCCAGGGAATCCTGCATCTCCTTCTTATCAAAGCTGGGCAAAGTGCCCACAGGTTCCAGGCCGATCATCACCGTATGCTTCGTGTTGGGGAACCAGGTATGTCCGTTGAGGATATCAGGACCGGAGAATGGATAGAACAAGGTATCCGATGCTTCATACATCTTCTCCAATTCCACCTTTGTCCAGTTGCGGATAAGTTCTAAGCGTGTACTGTCATATTTACTCCAGCTCTTGCTGAAGCTTTCGCTCCATGTCTTCCAGGCCGCGTTAGCCGCAAGCGCATTGAAAAGGGAATCGTTTGCATCCACCGGCATTCCCGCTATGTAGCGCGACACCATTGTATAATA
>JANWJV010000035.1 GCA_025451785.1 Bacteroidia bacterium
GGACGCACCATTACTGTCATTTCCCTTTCTACCGACCCTGATTCTTATGGAAGCTTCGGGCCTTATACGCCTGGCATCATAAAAATAGCTTACAACAATATTGAAGCTTTGAAGAAGGCTTTAGAGAGCGACCCCAACATAGCGGGTTTCCTTGTGGAGCCCATACAAGGAGAGGCGGGAGTGGTAGTTCCTGATGAAGGTTATTTAAAAGAATGCGCCGCGCTTTGCAAAAAACACAATGTACTTTTTATTGCCGACGAGATACAATGCGGACTGGGCCGCTGCGGCAAACGCCTGGCCTGTGACCATGAAAATGTTCGTCCTGATGTTTTGATCCTGGGCAAAGCTCTTTCGGGCGGCCTCTACCCTATTTCAGCGGTACTGGCCGATGATGAGATCATGCTTACGATAAAGCCCGGGCAGCATGGCTCTACCTATGGCGGCAATCCCATCGCAAGCAAAGTAGGCATTGAAGCCCTCAACGTTTTGAAAGAAGAACAGCTTTGCGAGAACGCTGAACGTTTGGGAAAGATCTTGATGAAGGAACTTCAGTCCATCGCTGCCGAAAATCCCAACCTTGTTACGCTCGTACGGGGCAAAGGATTATTTGCGGCCATGGTGATACGCGAACAGAACGGCAAGAATGCCTGGGATGTTTGTATGAAGCTGAAAGACGAAGGCCTGCTGGCCAAACCTACGCATGGCGACATCATACGCTTTGCTCCTCCCCTGGTCATTACCGAAGACCAGTTGCGCGAATGCCTCGCGATCATCCGCAAGGTGATCAAGAGTTTCTGAGAATTTTCCTATTTACAACCAGCCCACAGACCTCAGCAAGCTATACGTGCTGCTAAGGATAACGAGCACACCAACGGCATACATAATGGTTCCGGCTTTTACCAGCCTTACCAGGTAGGCACCGAGGGGCGCCGCCAGTATACCGCCAAGGATAAGACCGAGAATGGCCTGCCATGCGGTAACACCAAGGAAAAGAGTGAATATACCAGCGCTGAAAAAGGTCACGAAGAACTCGGCGGTGTTTACGCTGCCGACGGTCTCTTTGGGGCAATTTCCTTTATTGATAAGGTTAGAAGTAACGATGGGGCCCCAGCCACCGCCGCCAATCGTATCGAGCAGTCCGCCGACAAAACCAAGGGGAAAGATGTTCTTTATTGGTTTTAGCTCTTGCTTGCCCCTGATCGCTTTATAGAGGATAACAAATCCAAGAATTACAAGGTAACCTGAAACATAGGGCTTGATGATCTTACCGTCAAAAACATCGGAGATAAGGTAAGCGCCCAGCATCCCTCCTATTACACCTGGGATCATAAGACGGAGAAATAATTTCTTGTTCACGTTGCCAAAATAAAGGTGCGACAATCCGGAAGCGCCCGTGGTGAACACTTCGGCAATATGCACGCTTGCGGTGGTGATGGCAGGCGGAAGACCCATGCTCAGTAGCATGGTGGAGCAGCTTACGCCGTAGGCCATGCCCAATGCCCCGTCAATGATCTGGGCTACGAAGCCGGCCAGCGCGAAGTAAAGGAAGGTCTGATCGAAGAGCGGTCCCTCGGGGGCTTTCTTAAAGAAAGTCCACACCAGAAAGCTGATGAGGGCAGCGCCAAAGAGAAGGATAGTGATACCGATGAACCTGAAGCGTATGATCTTTTCCATGATGTTTCTTTATACGGGCACAAATATATATAAGTTCTATTGAATTAGTAGGACTTAAGTATAAAATTTTTTATTTACCTCCTTTTTTTGACGGAGAACGGTCTATAAAGGACTGGATGGTGATGCGTTTCATCAATTTCCGCGTCTGTTCCTTTATCTGCAGGAACTCCTCCCGCAGCTCACAGTTGTCTTCGCTCACACAGTCATCGCATTTCTCATAATACTTCACGGCTACACAGGGCAACAAGGCAATAGCCCCGTCGAAGAGCCTGTGAATATCGGCCACATTTATCTTTTTGGGATGCTGGCGCAGGTAATAGCCCCCTTTGCTCCCCTGCTTGCTGCTTACAAAGCCTCCTTTCTTAAGGTCGAGCAGGATAAGTTCCAGGAATTTCTTTGGGATATTCTCCTGACGCGCGATCTCGGCCGTTTGCATGGGCCCTTCCTGGTAGTTCTTACCCAGGCGGATCAATGCTTTGAAGGCGTATTTACATTTCATCGAGATCATCCATACAGTATTGATTAAAGTACAAAGCTAGAATCAAAATTCAACAATCTGAAATCTTATTCTACCTTTGCCCAGTTTTGGTCCCCGGGTAGCACCGGGGTTAAAAGGGAATCCCGTGTAAATCGGGAGCTATTCCCGTAGCTGTAAGCCGGTTCCGCGAAAGCGGACGTTCAGCGGAAATCCTCAAGTCACTGTCTCTTAACCGGGGCGGGAAGACGTTCCGAAGAGCCGGCAAGCCAGAAGACCTGCCAGGATCGAATGTTCAAATGCTTTCGGAGAAAAGGCTATGGATAGAAAGGTAATCTTCTATTATTTTTCTACTCTCTTTTCTCTCATTGTTAAACCTTTAACACCTATTACAATGGGAAAAAACCAATGCAGGACATACGGCAGCTGCGCCGCCATGCTCCTTATGACTGTGCTTAGCGCCAACGCGCAGGACAGTCTTAAACAAGACAGCACAAAACAATTACGTGAAGTGGTGATCAGCGCCACGCGCAGCGAGAAGGACCCGCAGAACGTGGGCCGCAGCGTAACAGTGATCAGCAAGGAGCAGATCAAAAGTTCGGGTGCCACTACCCTGCCTGAGCTGCTTGCGCAGCAGGAAGGCATCACGGTAAACGGCACAGGCCATACACCGGGTCAGATCCAGACCATTTTTATGCGCGGCGCCAGCGGCAACCATTGCGCGGTAATGATCGACGGGATACGCATCTCCGATCCTTCCACCAACGACAACGGCATGGACCTGGGCGAGATATCGCTTGCCAACGTTGAACGCATCGAGATCGTAAGGGGATCGCACAGCACGCTGTACGGCTCTTCCGCCATCGGCGGTGTGGTGAACATCATCACAAAAAAGTCGTCCACACTGGGCTTTCACAGCGACCTCGACCTGAAGGCAGGCAACTTCGGCCCCGGTACATCGGGCGCCAGCCAGGACATCTTTCTGAACTATTCGCATAAGAGCGGTTTATACGTTAACGCCGAGCTGTTCAACAATACGGTGAAGGGATTGGATGCCACCCTCGACACGGTGACCGACAAAACCAATTTCGAGCACATGCATCGTGAGAAGGACGGCTTCAAAAAAATGGACCTTATTGGCAAGCTTGGTTTCAAGAACGAAAAGATAGATGTGTATGCTTCATACAAGAACGTGAACCAAACAGCCGATATCGATGACGGAGCGTATAACGACGATGATAACTATACGATCGGCTTCAACCGCCAGCTCATTACGTATGGAGCTGCTTATAAGGTCAACGACAAGTTTCGCATCGCTTATATGGGCGGTATGACGAATACCGAACGGGCTGCTACCGATGACTCTTCGGTAGTGGATGACAAGGGTGCTTATGACCAAAGTTATTTTGAGGGCACTTACAAAGGAAGCTCCATGATCCACGACCTGCAGGCCACCATTAACCTGAAAGGACTGGAGATCGTATTGGGCGGCGGCCTCTTTGACGAACAGATGACCGCAAAGACCTATTATTATTCACGCAGTATTTGGGGCATTTATGAATCCAAGACCGACCTCGATACACTTAACATTGATGTAAAAACAGTGAGCGAGTTTATCCATGCGGAGGTGGATGGCAGCCTTGTTAACGACAAGTTCAGTGCCTTTTCACTTGGCCTTGGACTTCGCAATGTATCGCATGACCTGTTCGGAAGCCACCTTACTTATGAGATCAATCCTTCGCTCCGTATCGGCACCGGCAGATTGTACATGGCCTATACCACAGGTTTTAACGCGCCTTCGCTTTACCAGCTTTACACTCCGGAAAAAGATTTCTCAGGTATCCTCCGTGGCAACAAGGATTTGAAACCCGAGATTTCCAACTCATGGGAGTTTGGCTTCAAGCAGCGCTTGGGTAAGAACCTTTCCTTCGGCCTTGCATTTTTCCGCACCGAAGTGGACAACAGCATCGATTACGCTTACCTATGGAACAAAAACCAGGAGATCGACTCACTGGGCTTCGGCGACTATATGGGCGACACCTATCTTAATGTAGGAAAACAAACCAACCGTGGCGTAGAGATCAGTGTTGACGCGAAGGTGACAGATAAGTTCAGGGTATTCGGCAACGTGAGCATTGTTAGCGGAAGGATGGAGTACGATCCCGATGACATCGACACCAGCCATACCCATGGCCATCACGTTCAGCTTTACTCCAACGGCGTATTCATTAAAAAAGACGCGGAGGCCATTGGCCTGGTACGCAGGCCTTCTACCGGCAACCTGGGTTTCAGCTATAAGCCTATCGAAAAACTTAGTCTCGGAGCAGGCTTGAAAATGGTGGGTGCCCGCAGCGATGTGTTCTACGACGGTAACCTGGGACCCTATGGAGCACTGGGAGCGAAAAGCCTTAGCGACTACACGCTTGTGGACCTTTTTCTTAGCTACAAACCCTTCAAAGGCCTAACCGTAAACTTCAGGGCCGATAATATTTTTGATACAGAGTACCAGGAGATCATGGGATACAGCACGAAGAGGAGAGGATTTTACTTTAGCATAGGATACTCCTTTTAATGGTTAATGGTTAATGGTTGATGGTTAATGGCTTAAACTCCATTAACCATTAGCCATTAAACATTATACTTCAGTCGAGGATCCAACAGCCATAGAACACTGCTTTTATTTCAGCTTCTTTTCCGAAATGGAAGAGAACCATAAAAGGCTGTCTTCCTATTCCCATGTACTTGCGGCGGGGATTGTAGTTACCGTCGTATTCCAGCACCGCTATTATCATATCATTGACCGGGAGGCTGCAATAGAGGCTGTACTTTGAATCTTGCTTTACCGAAAGTGCTTTTGAATAACTGATCTTCCGCCGGTCCTCGGGCAATACGATCCTCGTAAGGGAATCGAGGATATCGAAATCAACATGGATGGAATCGGATATCTCCTTATCGAAATAACGTAAGGGATGGTAATTGTCCACCAGGTAATCGCTTACCGCGAAGTTCACCGCCTGCTTGTGCAGTTGTTTCTTTATAGCCGCGGTGATCACAGGATCTTCCTTGATGTACTTTACCGCCTTTACGATGCGAAGGGAATCGGGGTTACCCGCAAGAAGTGGCAGTGGCAGCAGCAGTAAGCAGTAAAGGAAACGCATAGTATATCAAAGCTATCATAAAAAAAGGAGGTATGCAATTAAGCAAACCTCCTTAGAGATAGGTTGATCGTAATACTAAGCCAGCACCGCGTCCTTCAGGTACAAAGCAAGGTCTTCCTTGGCTTCGTTGGTCTTGAAGAAGCTGCTCGGAACCGGGTAGTTGATATCCGGGTTGTCAACACCCTTGATAAGATGGTGCAGGTACCAGCCGTTGTCGAGGCTTGAGCCGTAAGGCTTAGGCGTCATGGTAATGATCTGGTAACCGAACTCTTCCGCGATATTCGGGAAGGTATTGAAGTTGGTGTTGTCGAGGCTGGCGGTCTCTTCGAGGATAAGGAAGCGTACTCCCTCCTGCTCTTTTTCCTGCACCTTCGAAAGGCGCGCGATGCCCAGCAGCATGATGGCCGAGTAGGTCTCGCCGGTACTTCCGGGGATCTCCTTGTTGTTCTGGTCGGTAAGACTTACCGAGAGATCAAAATAGGTCTTAGGGTTCAGCAGGTCGGGAAGGTTGATACGCTTCACGTTGCCGGTGATCTTCTGGAAGAAGCCTTCAATAAAGTCTTCCACAGTATTGCCCATGGGCAGTTCGCCCGACCTGAACACCTGCCTTGAAGAGGTCTTCAGTTTGTCCATCCACTCGATGCCGAAATGAGGATTGGGCTTGAAGTCGATCTTGAAATAATACTGGTTGCTGATCTTCTTTCCTTTGAAGAAAGTATTGAGGCCCTTGATGATGTTCTCGTACTCCTTGTATTTCGCGGAGGTAAGAGAGAACACTTTCAGCATGGTCTCGTACAGCGTTTCCATCATAATGATACGCTGCTTGTTAGAGTTTTCCAGGTAAGGGCCGATCTTATCGAGGTGGCCGATCTTGGGACCGAGAAGCGCGTGCTCAAGTACCGAAAAGTTAAAAGTAAGGCCTTCGGTCTGTGTCCTTACACCAGGGTCGCGGCCGTCCTTTGTTTCATCAAAATCATTTGACATTGCCTTGTACTCCGACTGGAAGTCGAGGTCAGCAACGTTGTTATCGCGCTCCAGCTCCGAAGGATTCACGTCCTCAAAGGTCTGGTCTTCGAGGTCGAGCTGTACTTCAGGATATTTTGCCCTGAAGATCTTTTCGCGTTCCTTATAAAGACTTTCACGCTCCTTGTGTTCGGCAGCGAAGTTCTTCACTTCTCTTTCCAGGTGCTCAAAGCTGCTTTGGAGGCCGGCCAGTTCAATGGCCTCTTCACGCTCCGACCTTTCTACTTTCTCTTTCGTTTCCTTCAGGCTGTTTCTCTTCTTGAGGATATCCTCGTAGCTGGAATTCACATCGGCCTTCTCTAATTCGAATGAAAGTTTAGCGGACAGCTTTTTATACTGAGCGTCAAGCTCATTGCTTTCTTTCCTGAGCGTATTCACTTTCTGGCTCACCTTTTTCATGATGGCAGCGGTTTCCCTTATCTGCTTTATGGCGGTGAAGTCGAGCAGCTCGGTATCGAACGCATAGCCGAGGGGCTTGAGCACCTGCTGGCTGTAATATTCGCCTTTCGAAAGTTTGTCGAGCTCGCGGAGCATCCCTTCCTTATTGCCGATCTCCTCAGCGATCATGCTCACCCTTTTCTTGAGGGCCTGGCCTATCCTGTCCACCTTATCGAAGATCTGGGGCTCATCACGCTCCGCAATGAACTCGCGCAGCTCGCCCATCTTGAACCAGTAGCCTTTGTATTTAGTATCGTACTCAATATTGGCTTCGTTCAACACATCCAGGTTATCCACAAACTTGTCGCCCGCAATGGCCACTTTGGGTTTGTTCCAGCTAACGTTGAGCAACGAGAACAATACGTCCTCCTGGGCCTTGCTAAGCTTCTTCTTCGCGTTAAGCACTTGTGAGAAGAGGCTGTCGGGCTTACTGTTCTTCGCCAGCACCTGGATCGACTCCAGTTCGTCTATCTCTTTCCTGAGGTTAACGTTCGCTTCCTCTATCACTTTCTTCTGCTCCTCCACCTTCTGCTCCATCGCCTTAATGGAACCGTATTTCTCGAACACAGGTTTCACAGCATTTACCCTGCGCAGTATCTCTGTGGTATCGTAATCGTTGATGTTCACTTCATCAACCGCCTCCCTAACTATAGGGAGAATGATGGCCTCCAGGTCCCTGATCTGCGAGTCAAGATGCATGTGCTTATCATAAAAGCCTTTGATCTCAATAAGGACGTTCAGGTCGGTCTCGGCGCTTCTCAATGCCAGGTCGGAGCTTTTCAGCAATGCCTTCAGCTCTTTGGAGCGTTCCACCAGGTTCTTTTCTTTTTCCTGGCCGTTGTCAAGTGTCTTCTTGTTGGTCTCATGCGCGGCCTTCGCCTTTTTCAGCTGGCGATACGCAAACAGCACCTGGTACATCTTACAAACCATCTCCACCGAGTTCCGCTTGTCCTCTTTCTTCTTGAGAAGCTCAAGGCGCTTTTGCTTTTTCTCGATGTTCTTGATCTGGTCTTCCAGGTCCTTGTACTCCACTACCAGCCTTCCAAGGTCTTCGTGGTGTTTTTGAAAGGTTACTTCGTAATCGCGCTCGCTGTCCTCCAACAAAAATTCCTTGAGGCTCTTCGAATTGTCGATATCGAGCGACTTCGCCTTAGCGAAGGACTGGATCACTTTAGCGAACGCCTTGAGGTTCTCCTCGATGCCAAGGTTAATGGGCAGTATCTTTTTAGTGAAAAGGAAGTTGTAATACTCTTTCTTGTCTTCCCTGAAGGTAAAGTACTTCATGTGCAGCTGGTGATGCACCTTCATGTGCTTAGTAAGGTCTTCGAGCGAAAGGATCGACTTGTCTTTTTGGAAATCGGAGCTGCGGAGCAACTTTTCTTTGGGGTAAGCCAGGTCGGCAATGTCCTTATGATGATCGCTATCGTTAAGAATGATGAAGGGACGGAGCTTCCTGCCCTGGTTACTGGGGATGCAGGTGCCGATGGTCACGAACTTGTCTTTGGTCACCTCGATGTTCATGAACACGTAGCCCTCGTTGCTCTTATAAGGAAGCGTATACGGCTGCCTCAGCTTTTTCTTCAGGCCGTCGGTACCGAACACAATATGTTCCTTATCGGTGATGAACACCAGCTGCACAAGGTCAGCAATAATGGATTTTCCCACACCATTACTTCCTACGAAGTCGGTGCGCTGGGGATGGATCAGGTAGTCCTGGTTATAATGGCGGATGATACCTACCGTAGAGAGAGAATAGATCCTTGGGAACATATGATTAGTTGTTGTTATGGTGGTTCGTTACTTTTTCAATGAACTGGTCGAAGTTCTGCACTTCGTTCTCGTACAGTTTCGCGAAGCGGTGAATTGATTCTTTCAGCACGAAATGGATCTCGTGCTCGTCGGTAGAGATCAGCCTCACCCATCCCAGCTTTTCAAAATCGCGCACAGTGCGGCGGAAACGCTTTTTGAGCTCTTCCCATTCAATGTCGGTAAAGGCACCCCTCGACTCGCCGAAGAACACGCGCTGGTAGTCGCTGGCAAACTCCCCTTCCATGATCTCTTTTTTGAGCTCTTCCCAGCGGATCTCCTTCTGATGCTCGAAATATCGTTCGTAATACATGTTCATCAGGATCACTCCAATGATGGTTTGCACCTCGGTGAGCTCCTTATGGCGGTCGGAATGATACAACTTGCCCTTGGCGGCATCGGGGAACGACAAATAGAAATAGGTCTGGTTGTCTTTCACCTCTTTATTGAGCACCATGCCGTACAGGTTATCGTAATACATGGAGAACTCCTTCTCATAATTGCTCAGGAGCTGGAAGGCATAGAATTCATCCTGCATGATATGCCTGCCGCGCAGGAGCTCGATGTTCACATCCGCGAAATGCTGCTGTACCTTTTCGTCGGCCAGAAAGCTGAAGTTGACTATTTCTTGCTGTTGTTCTTGTAAACCTTGGTCTTCCATGTTACGATGTCTTTATAAATGGGTGATGATACCAGTTCTCTTTGTATTTTTATTTTAAAGCCGGGGATATTCCTTGCGATCTGTAAAAGCTCGAAACTAACGTTGAGGGGGATCTCGATGTCCTTTTCACTCTCCAGGAGGGAAAAGAACTTCTCCGTGATGTTCATTCCGTTGTTCTCGATCATTTCGATCTTGAGCAGCTTCACCCATTTGGCCGTTACTTCCTGCCTCTTGAGCTCCAGGCCTATTTTGGCCCGCTCGCTGTTCTCATACTCCTCGTCAAGCGTTGGGATGTACACATCGTTGGTGCCTGCCACCGCAAAATCATATTTGAAGGCGGAGATGTATTTGAAGGATTCAAAGGGCAGCCCTTTCCTGGGGAACCCCGCGGGAAGGATGATCTCGCCTTCAATGGACATGCTGTTGGAAAGAATGTACTGCAGCATGCGTTTGAAGTTGAGCTTGAACTGGCTCTGGTTCCTGAAGTTCTCCTGGAGCTCTTTCAGCTTGGAGCTGGCGAAAACGATCTTTTCCCTGATCTGCGCAAGGCGCATATCAATAAGCAAGAATGAGCTCGAAACGCTTTGCTGTATCTTAAGGCTCTGCTCGTAATCAGAGAGCAGCATTGAGTAGCGTTCTTTCTCTTCTTCTGTTTGCGGATGTTTGCTCTTTTCGATCTTCTTGTAATACATATCCACCACTTTCTTCACTTCTGCCTGTATATGCGTTCCCAAGAGGAGAGCGTCCTTGATCTCGTTCGATTTCTCACCAAAGCCGGTGAATATCTCCGAAAAGCGCTTGGCCATTTCCAGGCCGCTGAGCGAATCGGAATAAAGAATGTTATTGAGCTTGTTGATAGAGGCCGTTACTTCGTCCTTGAAAGCTTCCAGGTGCTCGTTCACCGTTTGCCTGGCAGTGGTATCGAAACCCTGCGCGTGCCAGCTCAGGAAATCATCGATGTCCTTGATCTCCGACGCTTTGAAGGAAGCATAGCGCTTAAGGCTTTCTTTCAGAGGAAAGTTACGGTACTCATTGTCGAACTTACCGTTGACCAGCTGCAAAAAGCGGTTGGCGTAGTTCGAAAAAATGTACTTGTCGTAGGGCTTATCGGGCGGCCGCTCGATAAAGTACTTTAACAGGTTCTTGAGGACCCTTTCCGTTTGTGGCTGCTGCTCTGACGTGGAGTACGACACCTCGCGGATCACCTGCTGGAGGTCCTGGTGGGTAAACTCCCTGTCAATCTCCCTGTTCCTGATCTTATCGTTCAGCCAAAAAATGATGAGGCCTTCTTCACGCGAGGGCACGAGGGAACCGTACTCACCCGCGACATTTTCAATGGCTTCTCTCATATTCTGTTTTGACTAATCTAATGGTGTCAAAAGTATATGATGGAAACAGTAAATAACGAAAAGAACGCCAACAAGTAATCAACAAAAACGGACAAGTTGTTAAGAAAAAAAATCCCCCCGAATAACCGGGGGGATCAAAAAACCATGGCGTTGGCTTTTTTTATTCACCCTTTGGGGATGAATTCTCTTCAGCTTCCTTCGAATCAAGGTCGCTCTTAAGGGCCGAAAGCGCACCGAAGTCGCCGAGGGTCGTTTTTTCAACGTTGTCCTTCACCTTCTTCACTGCTTTCTTAGCGTCCTTTACCTCTGTCTTCTTCTCGGGTCTATCGTTGCCTACAGAAGCATCGTTAACCTTGGTATGAGAAAGAATGATCTTTTTGTTCTCTTTGCTGAACTCAAGCACTTTGAAGTCGAGCGCTTCTTCTGCTTTCGCGGAAGTGCCGTCGGTCTTCAGCAGGTGCCTGGTAGGAGCGAAACCTTCCACGCCGTAAGGCAGTGATACGATAGCTCCCTTTTCCACCACGTTAATGATGGTGCCCTTGTGGACAGAGTCAACGGTAAACACCGTTTCGAACACGTCCCAGGGGTTCTCTTCCAGCTGTTTGTGGCCGAGGCTCAGCCTGCGGTTGTCGCTGTCGATCTCCAGTACCACCACATCGATCTTCTCACCTTGCTTGGTAAATTCGGAAGGATGCTTGATCTTTTTCGACCAGCTGAGGTCAGAGATATGGATAAGGCCGTCAACACCTTCTTCAAGCTCCACGAAGATCCCGAAATTGGTAAAGTTCTTCACGGTAGCGGTATGGCGGCTGCCTTTAGAGTATTTGCTAACAACATTGGCCCATGGATCAGGCATAAGCTGCTTGATACCGAGTGACATCTTGCGCTCTTCGCGGTCGAGGGTAAGCACTACCGCTTCCACCTCGTCGCCCACTTTCAGGAAATCCTGTGCGCTGCGCAGGTGCTGGCTCCACGACATTTCTGATACGTGGATAAGGCCTTCTACACCGGTAGCAACTTCTACGAACGCGCCGTAGTCGGCGATCACGGCCACGCGGCCTTTGATCTTGTCGCCCACTGCCATGTTCTTGTCGAGGCTGTCCCAGGGGTGTGAGGTCAACTGTTTAAGGCCAAGCGCGATACGCTTCTTCTCGTTATCGAAATCGAGGATAACCACGTTGATCTTCTGGTCGAGCTTAACGATCTCTTCGGGGTGATTGATACGTCCCCAGCTGAGGTCGGTGATGTGGATAAGGCCGTCAACGCCGCCAAGGTCGATGAACACACCGTAAGAGGTGATGTTCTTCACAGTACCTTCGAGCACCTGCCCTTTTTCCAATTTGGAGATGATCTCGCGCTTCTGCTGTTCGAGCTCTGCTTCGATCAGCGCTTTGTGCGATACCACTACGTTCTTGAACTCGTTGTTGATCTTCACCACTTTGAACTCCATCGTTTTGCCTACATAGATATCGTAGTCGCGGATGGGTTTCACGTCGATCTGTGAGCCGGGCAAGAAGGCCTCGATGCCAAACACATCGGCAATAAGACCGCCTTTGGTGCGGCACTTCACATACCCTTTGATGATCTCGCCGGTCTCGAGCGCCTTGGTAATACCTTCCCAGGCTTTCTTCGAACGCGCGGTCTTGTGAGAAAGGATCAGCTGCCCGTTGGCATCTTCCTGGTTCTCTACATATACTTCTACCGTATCCCCTGCTTTCAGGTCGGGGTTATAGCGGAATTCCGAAAGGGCAACAACCCCATCGGACTTATAGCCGATATTGATAACTACTTCCCTGTTGTTCTTTGTTACTACAGTACCCTGAACGATCTCGTTCTGAGCTACCGAAGTAAGGGTCTTTTCATAAGCGGCCTCAAGGGTTGCGCGCTCTTCTTTTGAATAGTTCTCCTGCTTCTTGCCTAAAGAGTTCCAATCAAAATTTTCCAGGGGGTTTACAGTCTTTTCGACCGTATTTTCTTGTTCTGCCATTTAGTTTGGCTTTGTATTTCCTGCTATTGCGGGAAAGGGGTTAAACTTCTGTTAATTATCGCCTTTTTTCAAAGGGATGACAAAGGTAATAACCTTGATACAATTACCAAATAATTGTTCAAAAAAGCTGATATTTCAGGAAAAGCGCCTTTCTTACCTAAGCAGGGTTATATTGCCCTTCCTTATAAATGGCTCGTTATTGTTGTTGGTAGCGCTTATATAATAGGCGAAAACAGCCGGATCCATGGGTTTTCCTTTAAATATCCCATCCCAAACCTTGGCAGGATCATCACTTTCGAACACCTTTTCGCCCCATCGGTCATAAATAATGAACACAAAATTGGTCACGCATTCCTTCCAGCCATGCAAGGTTATAACATCATTGTGGCCGTCGCCGTTGGGTGAAAAGGCATTGGGAACACTCAGGTCGAGGTTGGCCGGACAGGGTGTTTCCACATAGATCATTACACAGGCCTGGTCAGTACAGCCGTTGCTATCAGTAACGGTAACACAATAAAGGGTGTTTATTGTAGGAGAAGCCACAGGGTTCTGACAATTGCTGCAGCTTAGGCCTGTGGAAGGGATCCAGTTATAGCTTCCGCCGCCTGTTCCGTTAAGGTTGGTGCTGGCGCCCGATTGAATTGTAGTGGCAGTAGCAGTGGCAGTGGCAGTGGGTCCTCCGGCGTTGCCAACAACAACCGCAGTTGTCTTCGTACAACCATTATTGTCTGTTACCACACAACTATAAGTACCTGCCGAAAGATTGCTGATGGCGGCGGTGGTACCACCGTTTGACCATGAATACACATAGGCGGCCTTTCCACCCGAGGCACTGGCACTTGCTGAACCGTCAGAGCCCTGACAACTTGCCGCTACAGCACTGGCTCCCAGCACCAGCAGAGGCGGCTCGGTGATGGCAATGGTTTGAGTGGCTATACAGCCGTTAGCATCAGTAATGGTAATGGTATAGCTGCCTGCGCTCAGCCCTATCACGTTCTGAACTGTTTGGCCATTGCTCCAGGAGAAGGTATAAGGCGAAGTGCCCCCGCTGATGGTAGAAGAGGCCATTCCATTATTGCCGCCATTACAACTTACATTGGTCACAGAACTAATAGAAGCTGTACCCGCCCCGGTATTGGTCACCGATGCGGTAGCTGTTTTGGTGCATCCGTTATTATCGGTAACGGTTACAGTATAGGTTCCTGCGCTTAAACCTGTAGCGATCGTAGTTGTTTGTCCATTGCTCCAGCTATAGGTCAATATGCCGGTGCCTCCGCTGGCCAATACTGAAGCACTTCCATTGCTTGCACCACAATTAGCATTGATGGATGATGTTTGAGGGTTGATGGCTGACGGTTCTGTTATAGTTACGGCCGCTGTTTGAGTGCAGCCGTTCACATCAGTAACAGTTACGGTATAGGTACCAGCGCTCAAACCTGTTGCTGTTGCTGTTGTTTGTCCATTGCTCCATAGATACTGACTGCTGCCCGATCCGCCCGAAGAACTTGCGGTAGATGTGCCTGTGAATCCTCCGTTACACAAAACATTGGTTTGACCTGAGATACCAAGCACAAGCAAGGTAGGTTGTGATACTACCACCGATGCTGTTTGAACACAGTTGTTCGCGTCAGTTGATGTTACCGTGTAAGTTCCTGCGCCAAGTCCTGAAATCGAATTTCCTGTACCTCCGGTACTCCAGCTGTAAGTGATCGTTCCCGTTCCACCATTGGCAGTGGCGCTGGCCGTTCCATTATTTCCTCCCGTACAATTGGGGTTGCTCCAGCCCGAAATGCCCGCGCTAAGCTGAACAGGTTGTGTAATGTTCACAGTAGTGATGCTGGTACATCCATTCGCGTCGGTCACTGTTACAGTATACACTCCCGCGCTCAATCCTGTTGCCGTTCCAGTTGCCTGCCCATTGCTCCAGCTATAGGTATATGGTGAAGTACCGCCGGTGATACTGGCGGTGGCACTTCCGTTAAGCCCTCCGTTACAAAGAACATTTGTGGTGCTGGCAATGTTCGCTGTACCTCCCCCCGTGCTGGTGACTGTTGCGGTAGCTGTTTTTGTACATCCGTTGTTATCAGTAACAGTTACGGTATAGGTACCCGCACTCAATCCTGTTGCGCTTGCGTTGGTTTGCCCATTGCTCCAGCTATAGGTCAAGGCTCCCGTGCCGCCGCTGGCGGTCACTGAGGCGGTTGCGTTGCTTGCGTTGCAGGTAGCGGCAGTAGCAGAGGCAGCGGCAGTAACGGCAGTTGGCTGGGTAATGGAAACTGTTTTACTTGAGGTACATCCGTTGGCGTCGGCTATAGTTACCGTGTAGGTGCCGTTGCTCAAGCCTGTTGCTGTTGCTGTTGACTGCCCGTTGTTCCAGGCATATGTATAAGGACTGGTTCCTCCTGTCATGCTCGAAGTAGCCGTTCCATTAGCGCCTCCGTTACAACTCACGTTCGTATTTGCCGTAATATTCGCTGTACCTCCGCTGTTGCTGGTCACTGCAACTGTTGCAGTTTTTGTACAACCGTTATTATCAGTTACTGTAATAGTGTAAGTACCTGCACTCAACCCTGTTGCTGTTGCGGTTGCTTGTCCATTGTTCCAGCTGTAAGTGTATGCGCCTGTACCACCGGTGGCTGATGCGTTCGCTGTTCCGTTGCTCGCGCCGCAGCCAGCGGCAGTGGCAGTAGCAGTTGCGGTAACGGCAGTTGGTTGTGTAAGTGAGACCGTTTTCGTGGAACCGCAGCCGGTAGCATCCGTAATGTTGATCGTATAGGTTCCGGCGCTTAAGCCCGTAACGTTCGCCGTGGTTTGCCCGTTGTTCCAGCTATAGGTATAAGGACTGGTACCGCTTGTTACTGTTACGCTCGCACTGCCAAGACCGCCATTACAAAGAATTGCTCCCGAAGAAGTATTGGCTGTTACGCTGCCGCCGCTGTTGGTCACAGTAACGAAGGCGGTATCAGAAGCAATACATTTACCAGAGCTTCCCACAATAACGGTATAGGTACCCGCGTTAAGCCCTGTAATGGTTTGCGTAGTTCCGCCATTGCTCCAGTTATATGTAAAAGGCGGCGATGCGCAGGTGGCGGTTACTGAAGCGGAGCCATTGCTTCCGCAGTTGGCCGCTACCGTACTGGTAGTAAGTGTTGCCGGCACGGGAGAAAGCTTCAGTACAAATCCATCGTCAAAGCCATCCACGTTATTATTCTGAAAATAAGCGCCGCCACCGGGGTTCAGCAAAGGGAATTGCGCCGCTCCTGCATTGCCCTGGGCACAATATTCACCGGTAACAAAAAGATTTCCGTTGGGGTCCACGCAGCTGGCCCTTGGGAACTCGTATTGGTTTTGTCCGTAATAGGTGCTCCACAACATAGCGCCAAGACTATTGAACTTGGTCATGAACAGATCGTACCATTGTGCGTTACCTCCCCCGAACGTATTATCGAAGTGCGCGTTACAGCCGGGATTCACCGTAGGAAAATTAGTGGAATAGGTCATCCCTGTAATATACACGTTGTTCTTGCAGTCGGTAGAAATGTGATGGTATCCATCGCTGCTTCCCAATTGTGAGTCAACGAATTCAGCGCCATTGCCTCCCAAAAAAGTAGCCCATGTAACAGCGCCGGCAGGATTGAACTTCGCGAGCCAGGCATCAGGTCCTGTTACCACTGCTGCCTGGTTATAGGCGCCAGCCAGATTGGTGATGGGAACAGCCGCAGTTTGATACGCGTTGCCGAGGATATAAAGATTGTTGTTGAGGTCGAGCGCAAGGCCATTGCAATAATTCCCGTTCCCGAAAAAGGTTCCCCATTGCTGAACGCCGGCTGAGTTGAACCTTAGGATGAACGCCGAACGGAAGTTCGCGAAGGCATTTTGGTTATAGGCACCGCCCATGTTCATAAGCGGAAGGTTGGCCGAAAGCGTGGTGCCATCCACATAAATATTTCCGGAAGCATCCACATTAATACCCCTGCCCGACTCGTCGGCGGTTCCTCCGTACAGTGTTGCCCATTGACGAACACCGGTGGAATTGAACTTAAGAATGAAAATATCGCCCTCATTGGAGCCGCCTGAACAAACGGACTGAAAATACGCTCCACCGCCTGGGTTCTGAACCGGAAAAGTAGTGGTAGAGAGCGATGAGCCGGTGACATAGATATTGCTTGTGGCATCAGTATGTATCTTATGAGGACTGTCCATGCCGGTACCACCGTAATAGGTCGCCCATTGGCGCACTCCAAGGCTGGTGAACTTCAGGATGAAACCTTCTGTTGCAGTGCCGAAATTATTCTTGGGCCCCGCAAAAACACTTTGGAAGTAAGCGCCTCCTCCGGGATTCTGAAGAGGCAACACGGTATCACAGGTGTTTCCTGTAACCAGCAGATCACCGGCGGCATTGGTCACCAGCGAAGTTCCCTGGGCATACATCATACTGCCGGAGGTGTTGCCACCGTAAAAGGTTGACCAGAACAAAGAGCCATTGGGATTGAACTTGCTGATGCTCGCCGAGCCCCAAAGTCCAACCACGGTTTGATAATAGGCACCGCCGCCAGGGTTCACTGTGGGAACGTTAGGACTTGAATAACCAGTGATATAAACACTTCCACTTGCGTCGGCACAAATGGCCATGGGGCCATCGTTCTTCGCGCCGCCATAAAGCGTGCCCCAGCTTAGCTTGGGGTCGATCACCAAACCCAGGCTGCGATCATACGTACCAATGGAGAAACGTACTTCGTTCTTCTCCTCCATTACAAAGGCAGAACCGATCAGTTTTCCCTGCTGATACGTGTAAGGACTTTCTTCCCTTATCTCTCCCAGCTTTGTTTCTATTACGATGCTTCCATCGGGGCTTTGCTTTACATTTCCGGCGCCCTTATACACCATACGTATCGCCGAAGGATCAGCGCCCGGATGTACAATAAAATCATATTTAAATCCAGCATGGCTGCCCGACAGGGAGCCATCGGAAATATACACGACCCAATCGATGCCCGGATAAATTTCCTTAATAGTGATCTTCCTGTACATCCTCACATCATAAACCCCATCAGGGCAATGACTGAAGAAATAGTTGTAATGTCCTTCCGAAGGCTGCTCGGCGCTTACGTTCTCCGCCCGAATATCGGCTCCCTGAAGGGTCATATCCATCCTGCACCATTCCACTTTACGCTTCAATTCCTCCGCCAGCGAAAATTTCCCTTCACGCTTACGTTCGCGTTGACGCTCTTTCTCACTCTCTTTCTCTGTTTTTAGGAAAATGTATTTGATCCCCTGCTTGGTGATAAACACATCCAGCTGAGGAGTACTTAATGTAAACAGTGTGTTGCGGTCAAGCCTTCCATCATCGAAAGCCAATTGTCCTTTGTTCTCCAGAAAACCAAAGGAAGGATGCTGTATCCACTCTTGCGCGGAAGCTTCGCCTACACCATTACGGACGCACCACGCGGAAACAGGTGATAACAAAAGGACAATAGAGAGAGCAAAGCGAAAAGGGAAAGCGTTTTTCATAAGGGGGCCGCTTTAGGTTTCCCGAAAGTATCCATATTTTATGAAACAATCAACAATTTAATGGCTGATCATACGGCAAACGTTTTTTTATTTACTTTTGCCCCGTCACCCCACCAACTTTCCTAAAAACTTTCTCATTGTACTTGCTGCGGCAGAACAGGTGCCCTGTGCTTCTGTTCTCAAGTGTTTTGCGTAATGAGAACCGATTCGGAAAGAAAGCTAAAAGGCAAAGAACCTGATATTACCAATGACCTCTGGGTGATCGGCGTAGGCGCCTCCGCGGGCGGCCTTGAAGCCTTAAAACTTTTTTTCGATAAGCTACCCGGCAGCACCGGCGCCGCGTACATCATTTTCCAGCATCTGGATCCCCATCACAAAAGCCTGCTCAGGGACCTGCTGAAGTTTCACACCCGTATGGAAGTGATCGAGATCAAAAACGGGATGAAGCTCAAACCGAACCACGTTTACATTACGCCCCCTGTAAAGCAGCTGACCTTATCGGGCAACATCCTTGCAACAACGCCTGAAAAGAAAACTGGCAAACCCAATAACCCCATCAGCTCTTTCTTTTCATCGCTCGCTCTCGCCAAAAAGGAACGAGCCGTCGGCATCATTCTTTCGGGGCTTGGCAGCGATGGAAACACCGGTCTTCAGGCGATCAGCGAGGCCGGCGGTTTTACTATTGTGCAAACCCCTTCTACCGCAAAGTTCCCCAGCATGCCCCTCAGCGCCATCAACGCAGGAGCGGCCGACCTGGTAATGCCTCCGGGGAAAATGGGCCAGGCCATCGCGGAGCACATCAAGACCCTCGGCTTTATCTCCAGCCCCAGTCTGTCGGTAACCAGCGAGAGCGGTGGCGATGAAGTGCTGGAGGACATCCTCACCCTCGTGAGGCAAAGGGCTTCTTACGACTTCAGCAACTATAAGAAAAGCACCATTCTCCGCCGCGTCATTAAGCGAGTGAGCGTCCTTAAAATGCATGGCCTCCAGCAATACCTTGAATTCCTGAGGAAAGATCCCAAAGAAACAGAGCACCTCCTCAATGAGTTCTTTATTAATGTATCGGGCTTTTTCAGAGACAGGCCTGTATTTGCCGCTATCGAGAAAAAAGTGCTGCCAATGCTGCTCGAGAAAACAAAGAACGGGAGCGATCTGCGGATCTGGGTCTGCGGATGCTCCCACGGCCAGGAAGCCTACTCCATCGGCATACTCCTGCACGAAGCGCTGGAAGGCATCCATACGCAAAGCAAGGTATTGATCTTCGCTTCCGATATCGACAAGGAGGCCCTCCAGGTGGCGAGGGAAGGGATCTATTCGGAAACCATCGCCACCGAGATCTCGAAAGAACGGCTGCAGAAATATTTCATTAAGCTCGAGAAAGGTTATCAGGTACGTAAAGAGATAAGGCAGATGATGATCTTCGCCCACCAGAACGTGATACAGGACCCTCCCTTCTCAAGGATGGACCTGGTAAGCTGCCGGAACCTCCTCATTTACCTTGACCAGGAGCTTCAGCGAAAGATCATTCCTGTGTTTCATTACAGCCTTTCAAAGGATGGGATCCTGCTTCTTGGACGCTCAGAGAACATCGGGGATCACACCGACCTGTTCTCGGTCATCGACCGCAGGAACAAGATCTTCGTTCGTAAGAACAATCATAACCCCATGTTATCGGAGGTGATACGCCCTGCCGCGAAGGCCGGGCTTAGTACGCATGGAGGCCTGCGGCTTCTCCCTAAAGATGACGGCCCCCGGCCCATTACGAGGATCTATCACTCTACAGGCGACGGGCCCTGCGCGATCATCAACAAGGGCGACAACATTCTTTACCTGCTTGGAAATATGCAGGATTACCTGGAACTGGGAAAGCGTCAAACCTGCAACAGCCTGAGCGGCCTTGCCAGGAAAGGCCTCAAACAAGCCCTGCTGAGATCATTGCGCAAGGCCCGTAAGCTGCGGAAAGAAGTACGGTCGCAGCCCCTGCGGTTCAGGAAGGACAAACAATACCTCGAGCTTCGTGTGGAAGTAACACCTCTTTCAAAAGATGCGGGGGCGGGCATATTCAAAGTTTGCTTTGTTCCCGCCAATGCAGCACAAAAGCCCAAAGCGACCAAACGCAGAATCAACAATCAACCTAACATGAAGAACGAGCTGACCTCCCTCCGGCAACACCTCGACGCGGCCATTGAGGAACTGGAGATCTCTCACGCGGAATTGCAAAATACGAAAGAAGAATATCAATCAACAACCGAGGAGCTCCAAAGCACCCTCGAGGAACTGGAGACCTCCAAAGAGGAGTTGCAGGCAGGCAACGAGGAACTCGTGACCATTAACGCGGAGCTTCAGGAAAAGATCGAACAGGTATCGGTCATCAACGACGACCTCAACAACCTGCTGAGCAGCATGGATGTTCCCACTGTATTCCTCGACCTCACCCTTATGATAAAACGGTTTACACCAACAGCAGCCAAGATATTTAACATCATTCCCTCCGACACCGGGCGTCCCGTAACGCACCTCGCGTTCAACATCAATTACCATTCACTAAGGCCCGACGTAATGGAAGTATTGGAAACACTGACGCCCAAGAAACTGGAGGTGCGGGCCTTCGACGGAACCTGGTTCTATATGCGCATCCTGCCTTACCAACCCCTGCCTAACAACAAAGTGGAGGGTGTATTGCTCGTCTTTAACGACATCAGCGACCATAAATATGCGGAAGAACACCTGCTGGAAACCAATTTCCGGCTCAACCTCATAAACGAGAATTTAGGCATGATCCCTTTCGCCTGTTCCGGCAACTCAGGGTTAAAATTAAGCTTTGCGGGGAAGAGCTCAAGCACTATTCTTGGGTTCAGCCCTCAGCAGCTCCTTGGCTCCTCCTCTATCTGGCCTCACCATATTCATCCGGCAGACCGAAAAAAGATCGAGCGATCGCTGCTTACAGCCCTTGAGACCGGAAGCGCGCAAGAACACTTCCGGTGGAAGTTTCCTGACGGGAACTTCAAACGCTTTCTCCAGCACCTTTGGCGTATTGAGGACATCAGCACAGGCGCCCGTTCGCTTATCGGCACATGGCAGCGCGCCCCCGAAACACCCCACACATAAGCATCTAAACAAACACCGGTTATGAACTTTTCATACAGACATGATTTTGCGTTGCTCAGAAAGAAAGCCGAAGCCAAGCTGAGAAAACTACCCAAGGTGCTGAAACAAATGACGCCGGAAGACATCCTGGATGTGATGCACGAACTGCACGTATACCAGATAGAGCTGGAGATGCAGAACGAAGAACTGATGGAGGCTCAGCACCGAATTGAGCAGTCGTACGAAAAGTATTCCGACCTGTTCGACCTTGCACCCAGCGCCTACTTCATTCTCGACCGCGACGGAGTGATACTGAACGTTAACTATACCGGCAGCAATATGCTGGAGATCGACAAACGTCACCTGGTAGGAAAGCCGCTTTCCCTCTTCCTTACCGGCAAGAACTGCCAGGAAGATTTTTTTTATCACCGCGGAACAGTCCTGGAGACCGAAGGTTCCCAAAGTTTCGAGGTGACCATGCGGCGGCGCGACGACACGCGGTTCTACGCCATGATAAAGAGCAGCGTACTGAAAGACGAGCACGGTGAGTTCATTCATTTCAGATCGGTGATCATTGACATGACCAAACAAAAGGAACAGGAGAAGGCGATCGCTTACGCGCTGAAAAGGGAGCAGGAGCTCGGTGAACTGAAATCCCGTTTTCTTTCCATGGCCTCCCATGAGTTCAGGACCCCGCTGGCTACCATACTTTCGTCCTTATATCTTATAGAGAAATACAATGCCTACAATGTGGAGGAGAAGCGGTTGAAACACATACGGAAGATCCGCAGTTCGGTACAAGGCCTCAACGAGATCCTGAACGATTTTCTTTCCCTCGAACAAATAGAGAACGGCACCATCCGTAACATTCCGGAGGTTCTCAACCTGGCACATTTCTCGAAAGAGATAATGGAGGAGATCAAACAGGGCAATGGCCATCACCATTTTGTATGTCGTCACAAAGGCAGGCAGGAAGTTTTTCTTGATAAAAAACTTTTGAAGATATGCCTCAGCAACCTTCTGAGCAACGCTGTAAAATATTCGCCCAACGGCAAAACCATTGAACTCCTCACCGAGGTGAGGCCCGAGGAGATAACGATCTCTGTAAATGACGAAGGAATAGGAATACCTGAGGAGGACCAGGCACAGATCTTCGAGCAGTTCTTCCGTGCCAAAAATGCCGACGCGATACAGGGCACCGGGCTCGGCCTCAGCATTATTAAGAAACTAACGCTCATTATGAGCGGCACTATCGGGTTCAGGAGCGCTGAGAACAAAGGCTCCTCCTTCACCATCACCTTACCTTCGGCTGAAACATCCGCTTCCGCACATCAAACCTTATGAACGAAACCATCCTGATCATTGAAGACAATCCCGATATGCGCCAAAACACCGCGGAGATCCTGGAACTGGCCTCCTACAAAGTGCTTACGGCAAGCAACGGAAAAGAAGGAATTGAAACAGCTAAAAAAAACAGACCCGATCTCATACTGTGCGACATCACCATGCCCGAACTGGATGGCTATGGCGTACTAAGAGCACTTGAGCATTCAGAGAAGCTCTCCTCCGTCCCCTTTATTTTTATCACCGCGAAGTCAGAGAAGATCGATTTCAGAAAAGGCATGGACCTGGGTGCCGACGATTACCTTACCAAACCTTTTAATGGTGACGACCTGCTACGGGTAGTAAGCACGCGCCTGAAAAAAAGCCACATACTGCGGGAGACCTACCAGCACACGCTCAAAGGACTGAACGATTTCATCAACCAGGCCTCCGCCCTGGACGAACTTCAGAACCTTCATTTTGAAAAAACGAACCGCAGAGTGCAAAGAAAGAGCGCTGTATATATGGAAGGAGAGATGGCACACTTCCTCTACTTTGTTATTACAGGAAAGGTCAAGATCTCTCAAACCAACGAAGAGGGCAAGGAGTTCATTCGGCAGATCTACAAAGAGGGTGATTTTTTTGGCTACCTCAGCTTGCTTGACAGTGATCGCAAGCACAAAGAGACTGCCACTGCCATTGAAGATTCAGAGATCGCGCTCATCCCCCGGGAAGATTTTTTTAAACTGCTTTACTCCAGCAGCGACGTTTCGCTCAAGTTCATACGGTTCCTTACTAACAACCTGGCCGACGCCCAGGAAAAGCTGTTGAAGCTCGCCTACAATTCAGCAAGAAAGCGTGTGGCAGAAGCGCTGTTGTTCTTGTATAAAAAATACAATGCTGGTAAAACCGCCGACCCCTCTTTTCCGGTTCACCGTGAAAACATCTCAGCCATCGCAGGCATCTCTCCCGAATCGGCAAGCCGTAACCTTAGGGACCTGAAAGAGGAAGGCCTTATAGAGATAAGCCAGAACGGCATCATCAAAATACTGGACCTCACAAGGCTTCAAAACCTGAAAGGCTAAGTTCATTTTCAAATTTCCTTCCCGCAACAAATATCACCGTCACGATGATATTTGTCATTGGTCTCCGATCGCTCAAATCGGTTCTTTGCACAAAAACACATCTATCTATGGAAACCATTGAGATCACAACTAAAGAGCAGAGCAAAACACTTGTTTACATCAAAGTGCGGGAATCGCTGTTAAAGGCCCTCCCCGCCGAAGAATTTGAAGCCATCAGGTATAACAGGGGCGAGATCATTTACAGGGAAGGAGATATCCCCGACGGATTGCATTTCATTCTTTCAGGCAAGGCCAAGGTATACATGAGAAGCCGCAACTCGAAGGAACAGATCATACATATTGCCACTGTTCATGAATGCCCTGGCTATGAATACCTTTTGAACAACACCCGCTTCCTGAGCTCCTGCAGCGCTATGGAACATGTAACGGCCACCTTTATACCCCGTGATATTTTTAGTTACCTGCTGCGTAGCAACGAAGAGCTCATGAGCATTTTCTTCTCCATGCTTTGTAAAGACATTGTGGGGCGTGAACGTAAAATGACCGACATGGCCTACAAGCCCGTACGCGGCAGACTGGCCGACGCACTGCTCGATCTTTCGGAAATATATCAAGACTTTTCAGGCGGCATCTCCCTGTCACGTTCCGAACTGGCCAGCTACATAGGAAGTGTGAGGGAAACCACCTGCAGGATGCTCTCGGAGCTCAAGCGGGAAGAAGTGATCCATACAAAGGGTGACATCATACACATCCACAATAAACAAAAGCTGTTAGAGATCAGCAATATGTACCGATAGAGGAGCAGGTTGCCGCATGCAACCTTTGGCTGGTTTTAAGCGTCATTATTTTGAGATATTGACCCAATACCTTATTTTTATTGTTTCATCGCAATTAACGCCCCCGCGTAATGCAAAACAAAAAAACCTTTCCCCCCTCCCTCTTTTTGCATGCTTTCCTGTTCCTGTCATTCATCACAGGCCAGGCATTTGCACAGCAAGGCAAACCGGCAATTAGCTGGAAAGTTAGCCCCTACGAGGACAAAGTATTTATTGAGAACAAGGGGCAGTTTGATGGAATGGACCTGCTCAAAAGGACCGTGATCCATTACGGGGTGGACAATATGGGCAGCAAAGCCTATTTCAAAGCTGATGGCATGAGCTTCCGCTTCGACCAGGTGATAGACCCTTACCTGAAGCATCACAAATCGGTAGAGCCTGAGTCGGAAATGGAAGGTGAAGAGGAAGCGCTGGAGACCAAGAGCTATACCGTGCATATGCAATGGCTTAACTCCAATCCCAATGTTCAGCTGAAGACGGAAGAGCTGGTACCCCAGTACTACAACTACCCTATGGGGAAAGATCCTTCGAAGAGCATCAACTTCGCGAAGGCTTACAAGAAACTTATTTATAAAGATCTTTACCCGGGCATTGACCTGGAATATACTTTCCCTGACAAGGGCGGCATGAAGTACGCGCTCATTGTTCACCCTGGCGCCGATCCTTCGCAGATCCGCATGAAATATTCAGGGGCAACTAAAATTTCTAAAGACGATGAAGGGAACATTCGCCTGGGAACAGCTGTGGGCGATGTGATCGACCATGCCCCGTTTACCTATTACCAGGGCTCCGGTAAAGCGATCGGTTCGTTCTTCGCGGTGAATGACAATGAGGTAAGCTTTGCCATAGGTTCTTACGATGGAACACAAACGCTGGTGATCGATCCCTGGACGATCAACCCGGCGATGACCACCGACAACAAAGCGTATGATATTGAGCACGACGCGGCAGGCAACGTATTCATCTTCGGCGGACTTAGCCCTTACAAGCTAAAGAAGTTCACCCCGGGTGGCACGCTCATCTGGACCACTAACTCAACCAATAACAACCAGCGTTACGGCGACCTTGCCGTAACCGGATGGGGAACCTCTTATATTACAGCAGGCCACAACGGCTGTAACATTGTTCCCAGTATCACTAAGGTAAATTCGCTGGGTGTTATACAATGGAACAATACCATCGCTTCGTGTATGGAATTCTGGGCCATCACCGCTACCTGCGATGGCAAGATCGTGGTACAAGACTCCTTCTCCCCTTCCGGCGGGCGTTTGTCGAACATCGACACTACGAATGGCAACCGTGTGGGATCAGTACAGATCACCGGCGGTTCACAGGACTTCCGTGCTTCCTGCCTTGGCCCGAATGGAAATTATTACATGATCACCGCCATTACACCGCAGAACGTAGTAGGTTGTACTCCCGGTTTTGGCACCATCTTTAATGTAAACAGCGGTCACACCTCCCCTTACAACGGAACCACTTTGTATGCCAATGGCCCTAACCCTATCATCGCGGGCTTTAACGGTATCGCGGCAAGTATGCGTTATGTTTATCATACTGATGGCGCCCAGATCTGGAAAAGAAATATCACTAATGGCGCTCTTGTAACACAGATCGCTGTTCCCGGCGGCGGCAAGGACCTTTGCTGCGGTATTGCGGTGGATGGCTGCGGCAACGTTTTCGTTGGATCACAAAGCACAGTATTGAAATACGATTCCAACCTCACCCTGCTTACCACCACCAATACAGGCGCCGCGGTTTATGATGTAACGATGGGTATGAATGGCGAAGTACTGGTATGCGGATTTGGTTTCGCCTCTTCGCTGGCTCTCTCTTCCCCTTCCTGCATATTCCCCGTAGTGACCAATTCGAACCCTGCAGCCTGCGGGTCTAACAACGGCTCGGCAACCGCTTCTGTATCTTCGGGCGGAACGGGTTATTCCTATTCCTGGAGCAACGGGCAAACGGGACAAACGGCCACAGGCCTTGGCGCGGGAACCTACACCGTAACGGTCACGCACAGCATCACCTGTAATGTTGTTACCACTACGGTGGCGGTCACCGGCGGCGGCGGATCGTTTACAGTTAACAGCTCACAGAACAATGTACTTTGCAATGGCGGCACTACCGGCTCCGCTTCAGCTACCGCCAGTGGTGGCACTTCGCCTTATACCTATTCGTGGAACCCAGGCGGGCAAACCAACCAAACGGCTACGGGCCTTGGCGCGGGAACCTATACAGTAACTGTGACCGATGCCACCGGATGCTCCGGCACAAAAACGTTAACGATCACCCAGCCCGTCGCGCTTGTCACCGGTATCTCAACACAAACCAATGTAAGTTGTAACGGCGGCAATAACGGTTCGGCAACGGTTACCGCTTCGGGTGGTACAGGTGCCATGACCTTTAGCTGGGCGCCATCGGGCGGAACGGGCGCTACTGGAACCGGAATGACCGCGGGAACATATACGGTTACCGTTACAGACGGTAATGGTTGTACAAAAACAGCTACGGTAACCATCACCCAACCAACAGTACTTAACGCCGGTATCTCGGCAAGCACCACGGTAAATTGTAACGGAGGTAACAATGGAACTGCGACAGTGACCGCCAGCGGAGGAACGGGAGCGATGACCTTTACCTGGAACAACGGACAGGCCACGGCTACAGCTACAGGCCTTACGGCGGGAACATATACTGCTACCGTAACCGATGCCAACGGTTGTACAAAAACAGCAACCGTTACCATTACACAGCCTACCGTTCTCGCGCTTAACGGCAGCGCAACTACAGCAACCTGCGGCGGATCCAACGGTACTGCTACTGTAACTGCTTCAGGCGGAACCATCAATTACACTTACAGCTGGAACAACGGGCAAACCAATCAAACGGCTACCGGACTCGGCGCGGGAACATATACTGTTACTGTAACAGATTCTAAAGGCTGTACTAAAACTTTTTCTGTTGCTGTAAACAACGCGGGCTCCCCTACTGCAGGCATCAGTACACAAACCAATGTACTTTGCTTTGGCGGAAATAACGGCTCGGCCACAGCAACCGCATCAGGCGGCACCGGGGCACTTACGTACAGCTGGAACAACGGGCAAACGGGCGCTAACGCCACTGGCCTCACAGCCGGCACCTATACTGTTACAGTTACCGATCAAAACGGATGTTCGGCATTCGCTACTGTTACCATTACACAACCAGCCCAGCTTACCGCGGGTATTTCAGGGTGGAGCAACCCTAACTGCACCGGCGGCAACAATGGTACCGCATCGGCTACTGCCAACGGTGGCACCGGCGCTATTACTTATACCTGGAGCACCGGACAAACCGGTAATTCAGTAACAGGTCTTACTGCCGGCACTTATACTGTGACCTCAAAAGACGCTAACAACTGTACGCAAATGGCGACGGTTGTTGTAAGCCAGCCCACCGCTCTGGTAGTTGGCATCAGCACACAAACGAATGTATCATGTAATGGCGGCAACAACGGATCGGCAACCGCTACTTCTACGGGAGGCTCGGGGGGAATACAGTTTGTGTGGAGCACCGGACAAAGCGCCGCCACCGCAACAGGTCTTAGCGCCGGATCCTATACAGTAACCGCACAAGATGTTAACGGTTGTACAAAAACCGCCGCCGTAACAATTACACAGCCCTCAACCATCACACTTCAAACATCAACGGTGAGCTCCACCTGCGGGCAAAGCAATGGAACCGCTACGGTTACCGCGTCGGGCGGCACAGGAGCATTCACTTATTCCTGGTCAGCGGGCGCTCAAACCACACAAACAGCAACAGGACTTGCGGCGAACACTTATACGGTATTAGTGACCGACGCGAACGGTTGTACTAAAACGATAACGGTGAGCGTAGTGAACGCGGGCTCACCTACCGTGGGCATCAGCGCACAAACAAATGTGAGCTGCTTCGGAGGCAATAATGGTACCGCCACCGCAACAGCGTCGGGCGGAACGGGCGCACTTACTTATTCATGGTCTCCTAACGGCGGAACCGGACTCACCGGCACCGGTATGACAGCTGGCACTTATACCATTACGGTTACCGATCAGAATGGATGTTCAGCAACCGCAACCGTAACCATTACACAACCTACACAGTTAACAGCGGCAGCAGCAGTAGGCAGTAATGTAAGTTGCACGGGAGGCAATAATGGTTCTGCGGGTGTAACAGCAGCAGGGGGAACTGTAAATTATACGTACAGCTGGAACAACGGACAAACCAATCAAACAGCAACAGGACTTATTGCGGGAACTTATACAGTAACGGTGACCGACAGCAAAGGCTGTACCGCCACTGCCACCGCCACAGTTACACAGCCCACACAACTTACTGCCGGCATCTCGGCGCAGATCAACGTGAGCTGTAACGGTGGCAACAATGGTTCGGCAACGGTGACCGCCGCAGGCGGCCTTGCCAACTATACCTTCTTGTGGAACAATACACAAACTACGACCACCGCCACTTCGCTTACAGCCGGCACCTATACTGTAACTGTTACTGACGCTAACAACTGTACGGCCACCGCAACCGTTACCATTACACAACCGGCACTGCTTACACTTCAAACATCAACTATTGGTTCTACCTGCGGACAGGCTAATGGCTCCGCATCTGTTACCGCCAGCGGCGGAACAGGCGCCATGACCTACAGCTGGAGCAACGGACAGCTCACTCAAACCGCAACGGGCCTGATGGCCGCTACCTACACCGTAACGGTTACTGACGGCAACAATTGTACTGCTACTGCCACTGCCTCTGTAACTAACTCCGGCTCCCCCACCGCGGGCATCTCGGCACAAACTAATGTTTCCTGCTTCGGCGGAAATAACGGTACCGCCACCGCAACAGCTACCGGAGGAACGGGCACACTTACTTATACCTGGGCTCCCTCAGGGGGCAATACTTCCACCGGCACAGGACTCTCAGCAGGAACCTTTACGGTTACCGTTACCGATCAGAACGGATGTTCTGCCACCGCCACAGTTACCATTGCTCAACCAACACAACTTATTGCTGTAGCAGCCGGCACTACTACCTGCCAGGGAACAGCGGGAACGGCGGGATGTACCGCTAACGGCGGAACAACCAATTACAATTACTTGTGGAGCAACGGGCAGGCTGCACAGGTGGCTACCGGTCTTTCAACTGGTGTATATACTGTTACTGTTACCGATGCCAATAATTGCACTGCCACCGCAACAGCCAACGTAACTGTTAATCCTTTGCCTGTGATCATCATCAGCGCCTCTGATACTGCAGGTTGCGCTCCTCTATGCGTGAACTTTACATGTACTACGGGCAACATCACTTCCTGGACCTGGGATTTTGGCGACGCGGGCAGCGGAAGCAGCAATACGTCCACACTTCAGAACCCAAGCCATTGCTTTAAGAACCCCGGCACTTATGACATTAAGATCACGGTGACCGATGGCAGCGGATGCTCAGCTACCATCACCAAAACAGCATGGATCAATGTTTATCCCAACGTAGTGGCGGCATTTACCGCGGCACCGCAGCCTACCACTATTCTCAACCCTCTTATCACCTTTACTGACCAAAGCACCGGCGCCAATACCTGGAACTGGACCTTCGGCGAAAGCTCCTCAGGAAGCAGCAATACTTCCTCACTGCAAAACCCCACGCATGCTTATAAGGATAGCGGCTGTTATAACGTGGAACTGATCGCGAACAACCAGTACAACTGCCCGGATACGGCGAGCCAGCAGGTGTGCATCGCGGGCGACTATGAACTGTACGCTCCTAACGCCTTTACTCCTAACGGCGACGGCTTGAACGATCTTTGGAACGTGAAAGGCATCGGTATCGACCCCAACCACTTCGAGCTTTACATCTTCGACCGCTGGGGCAACCTTATCTATTATGCCGACGACATGAACAAGGGCTGGGATGGCCATGCCAACCACGGCAGGGACATTGCCCAGCAGGATGTGTACGTGTGGAAGTGCTTCACTCGAGATTTTCTCGGAGGAAAGCACTCCTACATCGGGCATATTAACCTTGTGAGATAGGATCCTAGAGTCCCAGCAGTTTCCTTACATCAGCTACGCTGCTCACCTTCGTATCGGGCTCCGTCATTTTGAACGTGTGACTGCTCTTGTCCCGGAAATTGTCCTGGCGAAATTGCTCAGGGGTGTAGATAACCACTGTACCGTCGTCATTCACCGCCATCAGTCTGTTATTTGAATACGGGCTGAACGAAACCGGGGTACCATCTTCGTTCGGAGTATAGGTGAGTACCGCGTTGATCTTGTCATCCACCAGGTAGGTCCTGTTTGCGGCGAAGCGCTGCGCATCCTTTCCCTGGTAATTGGCCTTTACAAGGATCGGGTCCTTGAGGCGGAACACCTGGTCGCAATTAAAGATACCGAACCCGTCGAGCTGCAAACTGCGGATGATGCCATCAGCAGAAGCTTCCTCCTCCAGCACCTCTTTCCTCTCAGCAGCGATCGCTTCCTCGTAGGCGGCAAGCCAGGCATCGAAGTTCATGGCAGTCTCTTTCCTGTTCATCGCATGCTTCGATTGTACCCATGCAAGGTAGCGGCGCTGTCCGGGATCATTGGCAACGATCTCGTTATAATCCAGCGCTCCATCCTCCAGCCTCTTGTTGAACTTCCTTTCCCTAATCGAGAGCATCGAAGAGTATATCTTGTAACGGGTGCGGCCATTGTCCTTCATTGTTACAACACCCTTGGATGTTTTCTGAACTGGATGGACCTTTAGTGAATAGATACCTGCGTAGCTTTTCAACTCCATAATAAAGCCATCGCCGTTCTTCACGATACGGATATCGCTGAAACCTGTCTTACCGCTGAACTCCTTACGCAATTGCTGGGTTTGTGTATAGCCTTCGGCCACCCATTCCATGTTATAGAACGCATTCATCTCAGGATGAAGGCGGGCATAAGACCTAACGCTGAACAACACGTCCCCTTCCTTTGTCTTACGGATGGCGCTTAGCCTCACCAGTTTCCGGCTGTAAACTTTGTTCCCTACCCAAACCCTTTGCTTTTTCTTATCGCCCCTTACTGTGTGTGTATAAAAATGTTCCGTGCTGCTAAAACGGCTGGCAAAGCGAGTGGAGTCATAGCTCACCCTGCTGTTTACCAGCAAGGAGGAATACAAACGCTGCGCGCGGCTATACTTGCTGCGGTAATCCTTCATGGGCCTTTCCTTACGTACCGCTCCGGCTGATCCCAACTCTTTCCAATTAGCTCCGGCATCATCATACGCATACAGGTTAAAGCTGGGCCTCGCATCCACCGAAGCGAAATCCATACTTACCAGTTTACCGGGGGCAAGGAATACCTCCTCTCCATTCGCCGACGCGTTGAGCTCGAACATTCCTGCCGACTCAAAGATCCCGGTTTCACCGTTGGCGGTATATTTCATCGGGATGCCGCTCACCAGGATATCGGCCTGGTCGCGAAACTCGCGGTAGTCCACCTGCACGTTGCCTTCGATCCTTTTACCATTCTTATCTACAAAACCATTTTGGGGAATGCGAATGGAAGTACCTGAGCCTACAGTAAGCACTGCTCCTTCGGCGGTGTTTACCGTATAATAGGTCTTCGCCACTTCCACGTTACGAAAAGGTGGTTTCACATTCCGGTAGTCACGGTCCCACTTCGTTTCCGCGGCCTTGCCCGAGCCTTCAATAAGAGGAGCATCGGAGTTTGCGGCTACGGCAAATTCATCCTTAAGTAAAGCGGCGAAGCTGTTCTGTTGTGCGTATCCCTCCCGTCCTTGCAGGATCATCCATACTATAAGGATACATGCGCTGATCTTTTTCATGGTGTTTCTTTATTATATAACGAACGAAACCGAAAAAGGAACGCTGGTTTTTGGAAATAAAATTTAAAACGTTGCAATACGCGTCATTTTCGTTCACGGACTTCACAAATAAATACCTTCATATAATATCTAAAGTTTATATTTACCTGAAAGACCATGCGATGTCTTCTGTCTCCTTTCCCAAAATACCGGAAAACGTACCCCTTGATTTCGTAAAGGTGAGTCCTGCTTACAGATCGCAGGTGATCAAGGTCCTTATAGGTATCCTTTTATTTCTTGCCTGCTATCTTTTGGCGCTTTGGCTGGCCTGGCAGCTTGTTTATTATGGCTGCCTGGCAGCGATCTTTATGTTATCAGCCCGGATCCACTGGATCACGATACTGGGAGCAGCCGGAATAGCATGCATGGTGATCATGTTGTTCATTTTCATGATCAAGTTCCTTTTTAAAACTGTAAAGGACAATGACCCTACCAGGGTAGAGATAAAACGGGCCGACCATCCCGCCCTGTTCGAGTTCATTGATAAAGTTTGCAAAGAAACCAAAGCGCCCTCGCCAAAAAAGGTATTCCTCTCACCTGCTGTAAACGCCTGTGTATTCTATAACTCGAGCTTTTTAAGCATGTTCTTTCCCGTTCGAAAAAACCTGGAGATCGGGCTGGGCCTGGTAAACTCTCTCAACCTTACCGAATTCAAGGCCATTCTTGCGCACGAATTCGGACACTTTTCTCAATCGAGCACCCGCCTGGGCTCTTATACTTACCGGATCAACAGGATGATCTATAACCTGGTGTACGACAATGCCGGCTGGGCAAGCTTCCTTCAAAGGGTAGCCGGCATACACTGGATACTGTTCTTCTTTGCCCAGGTAACAGCGTTTATCGTTCAGGGGATCCAGTGGTTCTTCGTCAAGTTGTACGAACTCATTCAATTATCCTATCTAGCCCTCTCAAGAGAAATGGAATTTCATGCCGACCTGGTAGCAGCCAGTGTTTCTGGCAGCGACGCTATTACCAACTCACTGTACAGGGTCGAGTTCGGGCAGGAGGCATTTACTTACTCGCTTGAAAGGGCCAGGGAGTATTACGAAAAGGAAAAACAACTCCCGAAAAACTTCTTTCTTTTACACAAGAGAAATATCTCCTTCCTGGCAGGCGAAAACAGCCTTGAGCTAGAAGGAGAACTGCCGGTGATCAACAGGGAAACTGTTCAGCAAAAGCTCCTTCCCAGCCGCATCAGCTTCAAAGACCTCTGGGCCACGCATCCAACGAACAACGAAAGAGATAAAAATGCTCACAACCGGGCGCTTGGTTGTGAGATGGTGACCGGGAGCCCATGGTTATTATTTTCCGACACCGAAAAGACACAGCAAGACATCAGCCTAAAACTCTACGAGCAACAATTTGGGGCAGGAAAAACGACATTGGCAACAACCGAGCATTTAATTTCATGGGTTGCTGAAAAAGAAGACCAAAGCAGCTTTCACAAAAAATATTTTCACTTTTACGAACAAGCAGGGTTACAAGATCTTTACCCCGGAAAGAACGCTGCCACTATTGAAAATCCAGCCCAGAGCTTTGACGATCTGTTCAGCGAAGAGGTCACCAGAAAGCTAAGGTTATACCAGAAAGCGATCCTTGACCTTGATCTCGCAAAGAAAATTCATAGTGGCGAAATAAAGCTCAAAAAATTTGAGTTTGATGGGGCCATTCGTTCGGTTGACACTGCCATAGAGGTTTACTCTATTCTTAAAAAAGAAGTGTCTGAAAATGAAAAATGGCTAAGAGAACACAAGCACCGCATTTATCATTGGTTTCACGATCGCCTGCGGTCAAAGGAATCACTCCTTGCTGAAAGTTACGTTTCAATATTAGCTTTCCTCGATAACACAGAAAGCGACAAAGCTCCCTTCTTTAAGCTTTATGATGACCTCATAACCTTTTACATATCGATCGTGAAGGGTAATTTTAAGGAAGATGAACTTGGTTACCTTATTAATAAACAAAACCTTCTTTATGATTCCTTTGCCGGTAAGCGCGAGAGTTTTACAGACCGTATCCTTCCGGGCAATTTGAGTTCAAAAGATCTTTTCAAGGAAGGTTATAAAAAGGCATTTTTTCTGCAAGATATCCGGAATCCAAAGAAAGCAAGGAACTTAGAGGGGCTTGGTCCTTTTATTGAAGACATGCAGAAAATGCTAATGAATATTCACACGCTGCAACAGCAAACGCTTCGCGCATTGCTGGAGGTACAAGAC
>JANWJV010000036.1 GCA_025451785.1 Bacteroidia bacterium
GAAGCAGCTAAAAAGATGAAATCCTGATGGCGGCTAAGAAAGGTTTCTGGAAAAAGGTGATCCTCTCGGTGATCGTCATCCTGCTGCTCACAGGCGCGGGAGGGTTCTATTATGTGTACCGGCTCATCTATCAGCCCAATGTTTCCCTGGGTAACCAAAAGAACAATTATATCTATATAAAGACCGGCTCTGATTTTAATGATGTACTGGCCATGCTGTATGAAAAGAACCTTGTTGTGAACAGGGCTTCCTTTGAATGGCTGGCAGAGAAAAAGAAATACAAGGACAAGGTGAGGCCGGGTCGGTACAGGATCAAGGCTGGCATGAGCAATAATGAATTAATCAACCTGTTGAGGGCAGGTTTGCAAGAACCGGTGCAGATCACTTTCCATACGGTGCGTACTAAGGAGGACCTGGTATCGAAAGTTTGCGGCAAGCTCGAGGCCGATTCGGCGGAAATGATCGGTTTGTTGAATGACAACGCCTGGCTTGCTGACAACTATGGTTTGAAGAGAGAGAACGCGCTTACCATGTTCATCCCGAATACCTACGAGTTCTACTGGAACACTTCCGCGAAAGACTTCGTGGCAAGGATGGCAAAGGAATACAAAACGTTTTGGAATGACTCCCGGAAGGAAAAGGCGAAGAAGATCAACTTGAGCCAAACGGAGGTTTCGGTGCTGGCCTCCATTGTACAAGCGGAGCAAAACAGATTCGACGATGAAAAGCCTGTGATCGCAGGGCTCTACATCAATCGTATCAAAAAGGGCATGCCCCTGCAAAGCGATCCTACACTTATTTATGCGAAGGGTGATTTTACGATCCAGCGGGTGCTGAACGAGGACAAGCTTATTGATTCACCCTACAATACCTATAAGCATACCGGTCTTCCGCCCGGGCCGATCAACCTTCCGGAGCTCTCCTCGCTAGAGGCGGTGCTCAATTACGATAAGAACGAGTACATCTATATGTGCGCCAAGGAAGATTTCTCTGGCCGCCACAATTTCGCCAAGACCATTGAGCAGCATGATATCTTTGCGGCAAAATGGAGAAAGGCATTGCGGGAAAGGAATATCAAACGATAAGGGATGATCTGTGCGTTCCCCTCCTGGCCAGGAGGGGACAGGGGTGGTGGTCAGCACAACAATGAATTTTCCTAAATTTGAACCATGACCAACCCCACAACCGTAAAGAACCCCTTTAACATCGTTGTGATCGTAGCCGCTCTTGGCTACTTCGTTGATATTTACGACCTGATCTTATTTAGTATCGTTAGGGTTGAAAGCCTCAAAGAAATTGGGATCACAACTGAAAACATGAAGAGCTCGGGTATCTTCCTTATTAATATGCAGATGATAGGAATGCTTCTTGGAGGGATCGTGTGGGGCGTCCTTGGTGATAAACAAGGACGGCTTTCAGCGCTCTTTCTTACCATTTTTCTTTATTCAGTAGCGAATATTGCCAATGGCTTTGTTCAAACTTTTGAACAATATGCCTGGCTACGGGTTATAGCAGGTTTTGGCCTCGCAGGAGAGTTAGGCATTGGCATCACTATGGTGTCGGAGGTAATGACAAAGGAGAATAGGGGATGGGGAACGAGTATTGTTTCGGGTATCGGTATTGCGGGTGCGGTACTTGCCTTCCTGGTAGCGAAATGGGGATGGAGAGAAGCATACTGGACAGGTGGTGTACTGGGTTTGTTGCTGCTAGGCCTCCGCATATATGTGCACGAATCGGGGATGTTCAATAAAATAAAAGAGAGTACAGCAAAGAGAGGGAATTTTTTAAGCTTGTTCACCAATTTTAAAAGGTTCGTTAAATACCTCTGCTGCATACTTGCCGGAGTACCTGTATGGTTCGCTATAGGAATACTAATCACGTTCGCAAAGGAGTTTGGCGAAGCATTGGGGGTTACTGGTCCCGTGAATAATGGCACAGCCGTATTGTTCCATTATGTAGGGGCTGCGATAGGCAGTATTCTTACTGGTCTTTTGAGTCAACAGTTGCGATCAAGAAAGAAAGCGCTGGGTATTGCTATCGTGCTTCTTGGTTTGTTTTGTGTTTGGTATTTCTATGCCTTTGGTGTTTCTACCACTACGTTCTACTTAATAACATTCCTTCTTGGTTTGGCTATGGGATACTGGGCAGTCTTCGTAACAGTGGCTTCAGAACAATTTGGAACCAATATTCGTTCAACAGTTACTACCACAGTACCTAATTTTGTAAGGGGTGCAACTGTTCCAATGACAATTTGGTGGAACTATATGGCAGTAGGAATGGGTATGGGTATTCTGCAATCTGCAATGATTGTAGGAGCTGTTGCAATTGTGATCGCACTGGTATCGGTATTCTTTCTCGAAGAGAGCTATGGTAAAGACCTTGATTATATAGAAGCGGAATGAAAAAGACCCTCGTCATAGGCGCTTCCACCGATCCTACGCGTTATGCGCATAAGGCCGTGCTCATGCTGCAGCGCTCCAATAACGAAGTGGTAGCCGTTGGCAGGGAAGAAGGGGAGATAAATGGTGTGAAGATAATCCCGGGTAAACCCAATGTGAAGGATGTTAATACCGTTACTGTTTACCTCGGCGCGAAGAACCAGCCCGGTTTTTATGATTATATCCTTTCGCTAAAGCCCAAGCGTGTCATCTTTAATCCCGGGGCGGAGAATCCTGAGTTTGAAGCGCTGCTCGAAAAAAACGGAATAGAAGTAGTGGAGGCCTGTACGCTGACCATGCTTTCAGTAGGCAATTATTAGTAATGATTATTTTTTAATGATTACTGACGAGTTGTTTCGCAAATAATCATTAAGCATTTCAGAATTATCGCACAAGCCTTCCTTATTTCTGCCTCCGTAATGGTAAGCGGCGGCGCTATCCTCATTGCCGAATCATTGAACAGGAACCAGTCGGTAACAACGCCATTCTCTATACAATTCGCGATCACTTTTTTGTTGAGGGCTTCGTTTTCAAACTGCACCGCGATGAGCAGGCCCTTACTTCGCACTTCCTTAATGGCCTTGTGTTTAAGTAATGATCGGAACAGTTTCTCTTTTTTCTGAACTTGCTTTACCAGGCTTCCTTTCAAAAGCACTTCCAGTGCCGCTTGTCCGGCCACGCAGCAAAGCGGGTGTCCGCCAAAGGTGGTGATGTGCCCAAGCGCCGGGTTATTACTGAGGCTGCTCATTATTTGTTGTGAAGAGATGAATGCGCCCAATGGCATTCCGCCACCAAGGGCTTTTGCCAGGCAAAGTATATCGGGTCTTATTCCGTAATGCTCAAAGCCGAATAGTTTGCCGGTGCGGCCAAATGCGCATTGTATCTCGTCGAGCACCAGTAAAGTGCCGGTTTCGGTACAACGTTTTCTCAATTGCTGCAGGTAGTCTTTCGAAGGAACTATCACGCCGGCTTCGCCCTGTATGGTCTCCGCCACCACACAGGCGGTTTTGGTAGTAATAAGCTTCAGGTCCTCTTTGTTCCCGAAACGGAGAAGTCGTGTATCAGGAAGCAGCGGGCGGAAATCCTTCTTTAATTCTTCGTTGCCCATAATGCTCAGCGCGCCCTGGGTGCTGCCGTGGTAATCGTTATGGAAGGAGATGATCTCGGTTCTTCCGGTAGATCGCTTGGCAAGCTTCATGGCGCCCTCTATGGCTTCGGCCCCCGAGTTTACAAAATAAACGGAGCGCAATGAAGGAGGTAGTTGTTTGCCGAGCAGGGTCGCGAAAGCTACCTGCGGCCCTTGCACAAACTCGCCATACACCATCAGGTGTAAATGCTTCTTTAACTGCTTGCTGATGGCGCCTAATACTTTAGGATGGCCATGCCCCAGGTTGCTAACAGAGATGCCCGAAATAAGGTCAAGGTATTTGTTGCCCTTGGGCCCGTAGAGATAAACGCCCTTTGCCTTCTCTATCTCAAGTGAAAGGGGGGCAGGGCTTGTTTGGGCCAGGTGGTGAAGAAAAAGCTCCCTTTGCGTTGGCATGATGTAAAGTTACTTTAAAATCAGCACTATCCTTCGTACTTTCGCATTCGTGATCTATTCTTTCCTGAAGGTACTTATGCGTATCACCGTGCGGGTGTTCTTCCGCTCGGTGCATGTAAGCGGGGCTGAGAACATTCCGCCCAAGGCGCCCATACTGTTGCTGTCCAACCATCCGAATACCTTCATGGACCCTATCGTTATCGCTGTGTTCCTCCAGCGCAGGGTGCATTTTCTCGCGGCAGGTAAATGGTTCAACCTTCCCTTGGGCAAATGGTTATTCCCCAAGTTCAACATGATACCCGTTTACCGTAAGGTAGATGATCCTACCCAGATGAAGAGGAACGAGGAGACTTTCGATACCTGTTTCGAGCACCTGGAGAAGAACGGTATGATCCTTATATTTCCCGAAGGCATTAGTACTACCGAGCGCCGTATCAAACATCTCAAATCGGGTTCGGCGCGTATTGCCTTGGGTGCCGAAGCAAGGAACGACTATAAGCTGGGTGTGAAAGTGGTGACGGTGGGATTGAACTATTCTGCCCCCGACAGTTTCCGCAGCGAGCTTCATATCAAGATCGATCCGCCTATTGACGCGGCTAAGTATGCCAACAGCCATAAGGCCGATGCCTTTAAGGCGGTGCATGAGCTTACCAACGAGGTGCGTGATAACCTGCAGAAACAGGTGATCGCCATCGACGATGAGCACGTGGATGTACTGGTGAAGAACATCGAAGACATTTATAAGGGAAGGATCGCGAAGGAGTTGGGGATTTCAAGAAGAGACAAAGAAGAAGTGTTCAACCTCACCAAGACGATGATCGAGGTGGTGAACCATTATACGGAGAAGGACCCGCAGCGCGTGAAGGCCGTGAAGAAGAAGATAGATGATTACATGGAGGAGCTTGATCGCCTTGGGCTGAACGATGGGGTAGTGGGTGGCAGCGGGAAAAAGAAGTCGTTGTTCCTCGCGAATGTGCTGAACGTGTTCTATGTGATCCTTGGCCTGCCGCTGTATCTCTATGGCTTGATAAATAACTTTATTCCCTACAGGATCCCGGGATTTATCGCTAAAAAATACGTGGAGCGCATCGAGTTTCGCGGGCCTATCATGATGGTTGCCGGTATCTTCAGTTTTTCGATCTTTTATACGGCGCAGATATGGCTGGCTGCTGTCTTTCTTCCCAACGCCTGGTGGGCCCTGGGCTACGCGTTGAGCCTTCCGCTCAGCGGGGCCTTTACCTATTATTACTGGAACCGCCTCAATCGCATCCGCGCCCGCTGGCTCTTTGTTTCTCTTTTTTACAGGCGTACCGAACTGGTGTCGAACCTGGTGCTGAAGCGCCAGGAGATCATCAACGACCTTGACAAAGCAAGGGAAGAATATAACAGTACGGTAGTCGCGCAGCAATGATCAGCAGGCCCCTGATCAAACAGATCCTTCTTTCGGCCTTCGGCTTCTTTCTTTTTTGTACCATCAGCGCCCAGCCGTATATTGATATTGTTAACAGCAACCTTCAAAGTTCATCGTCTTCGTACAGGGCCACGCCCTCATTGAAGAACTCTATGTCCGATGCCTTTTTTAATGTATTCCTTCCTATCAAGATCGCCGACAGCAGCCAGGTGATCATGCGCTTCAGCAGCGAAACGGTGATCACCAGGGCCAAAGGGGATAGTACAGAGGAAAGAAGCCTCTTCGGTGTTGCAGTTCCCCTTGGAGTAAATTTTCATAAGAATGGCAGCAAGTGGACCTATACTGCGCTGGTGATGCCGAAGTTTGCGGCTGAGAACGGTTATAGTTGGGAACATCAGTCGGCACAGTTAGGAGGTGTATTTCTTTTAACACGACATTTTAGCATGAAGTTCAAGTTAAAGGCTGGTCTTTCCTATAACCGCGAGGCCTTTGGTAATTTCTTTGTTCCGCTTTTTGGCATCGATTGGAAAGTAAACGACAAACTGAATATCTTCGGCGTGCTTCCTCAATCATTGATCTTTGAGTATCGTTTGCATTCCCGGGTATATGCGGGCATTGCTTCGCGCTTCTTTACGCGCTCCTTCAGGCTGAATACCAAAAGCGATAATGACTACCTGCGCTTCGATGAGATACAGGGCAAGGCCTTTGTGAACTTTGTTGCCTTTAAGTCAAAGAAGCCGGGAATTCCTGGTGTGGTACTGTTTGTTGAAGGTACTTACCTGGTAAGCAAAGGCCCCTTGCGATATTTCAGGGATACCAAAACGCTCAACCCGGCTGAACCTTTGTTCACGGCGTTCAAAGCCTGCCCCACGCTTAACTTCGGCGCGGCGGTCAGGCTAAGAACTTCTCCATGAACTATTTTTTGATCATCCTGTGGATGAACTTGTAAAGTATAGTTCCTCCGATACCCAGGATCAGCCAGAGCGGCCAGGCGTAGGCGATACCCACGATGAACCCAAGCAAGCCCTGCCATCCTCCGCTAAAGGCGTTGCCCATGCGGTGAAGGAAGCCGGGTTTGTCAATGGGGTTGTGCTCAAAGGTTTGATAGAAGTTGAGGTTAATGGTGCTGTAGCTCACCTGGTCGTTCAATAATTTAAGACGTCCTTCGGTAGCCTCTATCTCCTCGCGTATCACGCGTATCTTTTCCTCTACTTCTAAAATATCGGTGATCTTGCCGGCCTTCTTCAGCAGTTCAA
>JANWJV010000037.1 GCA_025451785.1 Bacteroidia bacterium
GTCGTTCTTTTCTTTCCTGTTTCGTAGGCAAGGTTATCGATCATGCCCGAATAAAGCGGCCTTCCAAGGCTGTCGCTGAAAAATACCTGCGGGGTGGTCTCCGCCGAAAAATAATTGGTGATCACGCGGCTGCTATCGATGAAATACTGCATCGAAAAGCGGTACTCTTTTAAAAAATCATCCACTGTTTCCCTGCTCACTCCATTTCCGGGAAACACGGCGCGGAAAGAAATATCGTGCACAGCATAGGCCGAGTCGAGCTGCGACAGAAGAGAACCATAGCCCTGGCAAAGGGGACAATCAGGAGAAAGGAACACGTTAACGTAAGCTCTGTGTCCGCTGAAAAGCGTAGAAGTGCCGCTGTTCTTAATTCTTCCCGAACAGCTCACTATGCACAGGGGCAACAGGAGCGCCCATGCTGTTCGCGGGAAAGAAATGTTCATGCCGTTACCTGGTGATCGCAACGATCTCCAGTTTGAGCGTGCCTGAGGGCACTTTGATCTCCACTTTCTGGCCAACTTTTTTGCCCAGCAAACCTTTGCCGATGGGTGAGTCAACCGAGATCTTTCCCGATTTAAGATCAGCTTCCGACTCCGCCACGAGGGTATAGGTCATTGCTTTTCCGGTGCCGAGGTTCTTGATCTTTACGATAGAATGAATGAGCGCTTTGGAAGCGTCCAGCTGGCTCTCATCGATCAAACGCGCGTTGCTGATCACTTCCTCCAGCTTGGAGATCCTGAGCTCGAGCAATCCCTGGGCGTCTTTGGCAGCATCGTATTCGGCATTTTCGGAAAGGTCGCCCTTATCCCTTGCCTCCGCGATCTGTTTGGAAATGGAAGCCCTTTCATGCACCTGCAGGTTATGCAGTTCATCCTTCAGCTTCTTTAAGCCCTCCTTGGTAAAATAAGATACTTGTGACATTTTATTGAATTAAAGCGTATTTACTAAAAACAGGAAAGAGAACCCCGGGTTAACGGGACTCTCTTTTCCGAGTAAAATTAAGAAATTTCTGGTCTTCTTACAAATTTATCCTGGCGCCAAAGGAATGGGTGCCATCAAAGGGATTAGTGAAACGATAGGAGTAATCGAGGGCGAAGCTCGATTTCTTATCCTCGCCGAAGGGAAGTTCCAATGAGAAACCCAGTGAAGGTCCGGTGAACACCGTAGTGCGGTCTTCGCTCGAAGTGATGCCTTCCTCATACAGGTAACCAGCCCTTACCATCAGGTAGTTCTTGAAGCCGTATTCAGCGCCGACCTGGTATTGGTTCTTGCCAAAAGAATTGGAAGTAAAGTTCGCGGCCGCAGTTACCCTGTGGTTCTTCATGGTGGTGCTGTCCTTCGAGAAATAGAAGTCGTAAGCGCCGCCCACATTGAGCAGTGAGGGAAGTTCGAATTCAGCGGAGCGGTTCTCAGCGGTATAGGTCTTTCCGGTAGGATCGGCAGGCATGGGTGTCCTGAACGCGAGGCCGTCGCCGCGGTAACGCATGCGGGGTCCAACGTTCTTAAGGGCGATGCCGAAGTGGATGTTATCGGTAGGACCTGTTACGTACTGGATACCTGCGTCAAGGGCCACGCCGCGTGCTGCCACGTCGGAGATAGCCTCAGAGATCACCTTGAAATTGATACCGCCGTAAATGTTCTCAGAGAAACCTTTCGCGTACGAAAGGCCCATGTTGATGAACTGTGGCGAGTAATAACCAATACCTCCTTCAGGGATCTCGGTGGTGGTGATCTGGATGTCACCAAAGTCCATTGACATAATGCCCAGGCCAAGCGCTCCTGAAGAGCCAACGCGCTGGGTAAAGCCAAAGGAGTTGATGAATATATCCGTTCCGCCCAGCCATTTGGTCCTGGAGAAAAGGAGCTCCGTTTTGCGTGTGAAGGCAGTGCCAGCCACGTTAAGGTACATCGACTCAAGGCCTTTGGCGCAAGAGCTGTTGGCACCCATCCATCCTGAGCTGCGTGCCCAGGGGTTGATAAGGAGCTGCGTAGCACCGGCCTGTCCGGCCCTGTCTTCGTTACCGGCAAATGCGGGAACCACTGTCAATCCTGCGAGGAGAACTGCTACAGGGTATTTGCAAAATCTTTTCATATCTCTTTTTTTAGATCTGTTGGTCTTCTTCAATTCGTTAGAACGTATCCAGGTCAGTAGGCCTCATCACACCGAACCATTTGAGGATCTTCTCGCCCACACCGGGAACGTCAACGTGGATGATGTACAGACCGCTGGCGATCGGAATGTTCGCCTTGTTCTTCAGGTCCCAATCCACTGAGGTCTTGGGATCGTCCTTGCTGATCTTTCTGATCAGTGTACCATTGAGGGTATAGATCGTTACCGTGCACTTGTCGGGCAGGTTAGTGATCTTGATCCTGTTATCCACCTGGCTGGTTTCGTAGGCCGAATAAGCGTAATAAGGGTTCGGCACCACGTTGATGATATCCAGCGCATCCTTGGCGGTTTCATCGTCGTCTTTATGCGTTTCGATGTCTTCAGTGTTGAAGGAATACATCGGCCTGTTCTGATTCACCGCTGTAAGCGAAGTATCAGTACCGGTAGTGGTAGAGTACGCAGGCCTGTAAGGCTTGGCCATCCTGATCCTTACTTTAACGTCGGTCTCAAAGAGGCTGTGGCCTGCCGCGAGCAGGGGTATGTTCACCCACATCGCGTCCTTAAGCACCTGTGTACCTTTTATAGTCGACGATACAAGGATCTTGCTGCGGATGTATTTGCAGGCATCGTAGCGGGGCACCCTCGAGAGGACACCGCTGATGATCTGATCGCTGTTGTGGCCGAACACATAGATATAGTGTTTGCCGCCAAACCTTGCCTCGAAATTAGAGCCATAGAACGTAGTAGAGGTAGGATTCCAGAGCATGTCCCTGCCGTTCTCAGCAGTGAGCCAGGAGTCTTCACCGAAACAGATGTTGAGGCGCTCACCGGTCTCGATGTTGATCGCGTAACCGGGGAACCATCCCATACCTGTGCTGCTAACATAGTTAGAAGCATTGGGGTTCAAACTATCATTGATGCCGCCGGTGTTCACAGTACGGCCATCTTTGTCCACAGAAAGTGCTTTCCTGGGATCGAGCTTTTTACCGCCACCTTCGGCGAGGGAAACTTCTTCCTGCATTTCGAATACCACGCAGCGCGACCATTTGTTCTTGTCAGCAGTGATCACTACATCAACGCTGGCAAGATCGGTAAAGCTGGGCTGGGTAAGGAAGCTGCTCCATGCCGGACCTGCGTTCACAAAATAGTTGGGCGGGTCGGGAGGCGCGCAAAGCCTGTAAGGCGCCCATGTTCCGCCGAGGATCCCTTCCATATATTGTTCGGGATCGGGGTTATTGGGAACCTGCGCGTCGTTGAACGCGGTAAGGAAAGGATTGCTTGTTTTGTCTTCCTGGGTACCGGAACGGATCCAGTTGGCGTTTTGGTAGCCATCGAGATCGGGAAGTGCGGTAAGCCAGCGTTTGGTAACATCGCTGAAGCTCATGGTAGCTTCAAGTACACCTCCGTTCACCGCGGTGGCGGTAAGGGGGTTTACTGTTTGCTGAACCGTGATAGAGAGGCCGAGACTGGGGATGATCTGTTCGTTGCCCACAGCGATCGATTTCTCCGAGTTCACTACAAGGCCTGATCCGCCTACTTCGCTCAGCGTCCAGGTACAAGCAGTGTTCATATACTTCTCAGGAGGGCTGGCAATGGTCGTGATGGGTCCTTTCATCTTGAGCTCAAAAGTGCCGCTGGGGATGTTAAGGGGATCCACCACTTTAACGGTAACGGGACCTCTTGCTTTTTCATACGTGGGGTTGAGCACAATTCCGGTAGAAGAAGAAAGGATAGCGTCAATGGTACCTTGTGTAAGGTCCATTACTAAGCCACCGTTACCTTGTCCTTCGATCCTGGTAAGGTGCGGGCCTTCGCCGTATTCAGCATGGTGATGTGTTCCACCCGCTTCCGGTGAGGGAATGTGCGGGATACCGGAATACACCTTGATGTTACGACGGCCTGCCTTGTAAGGCTTCTTCTGTCCGTCGAGCTTGGTAGCGTCGTTCGGATCATATTGCTTATAGCTGTTATAACCGTAAGCAATGGCCATATAATAATAGGTCTTGTGGTTCACCAGGGTCTTGTTGCCTGAAGCAAACTGGTCTTCGGTGATCCTGAAAGAGTGCTGGATGCCCGCATCAGCGCCGAGCACCATTTCCTGGGGAATGTTAGCGTTAAGGTTGGGCGAATATTCAAAGTTCACCAACTGCTTCACACCGTTCTTCACGTCGCACTGCGCCACGAGCCTTGCTTTGTCAGGGTTATAGATATCGGTAGCCGAAACAGAAATGTCGCGGAGCTGGAACAGCTGGTATCCTTCGAAATCATAAGTGGTATCGAGCGCGCCTGAAGCGGTGTCGATGATCAGGGGATCGTACTCTGAGTAGGCCTCCAGGCCATTGTTGCTGGTGGGATACGCTTTGTTGCTCAGGTAAAGGAGCAGTGTCTTGTCCATTTCCTGGATGGTCATGTCAGGAGCGTCAGGACCGTTGAGGATGTTAAAGCAGTTCCTGAAGAGTGCCTGCGCTTTGTCGTCGGCCAATTTCATAAGCGCCACAGCGGGAAGGTTACCCAGCTGAGTGCTCTGTGCCCATACCACACCAGTGGTAACTTTGTTCACAGCTCCGGGCTTGAGGCTGAAAGGACCTGCTGACTGCATGAAGCGGCGGTCGGCAGGGGTGTTGTTCACTGTCACCTCTGACCAGTTGCCGTTGATGATCTGTCCGCCTGTACCGTATCCTTTGGGATCCGAATCGCCGGGGAACATGAAGGCGCACACAGGGCCGCCGGTGTTATAAGCGTTACCGCCATAAGTAAAGGGCAGACCGTCTTTCCAGAAACCGCTGAGGTATCCGTAGAAGTCGGAGCCGGTAACGGGGTTGCCGCGGGTAGTAAAGTCGTTGTTATAATATACGAAACGGGCCATGCCGAGACGCTCATCGTCCACCACAGTATTGCTGTAGCCGATACCGTTGGCGGATGCCGCGTTAAGCACGCTCACCGCGTCGTCAGATCCATTGGCGTCAGCGAAAGGTCCTTCAAAAAAGTCAACACCTACCGCGGGAGGATAGTTACCATAGGTTCCGATACCGCCGCTGCCGTCCTTAGAAGTTCCATTATAGCAGTAGCCGAGGCCCCTTCCCACATCACAACCTACATAGTCGTCGAGGTAGTAGCCAAGGTCGGCATCCACCCACTGTCCGAAATAGGTCTTGTTAACGGTGAAAGAAGAACGGTTAATGATCTTGTAATTATAGAAGGTCATATTGTTGACCTCGTCGTTAGTAGAGAATCCGAATGCCTGGGCATGGATCTCGAGGCCGATGGCCTGCGCGTTGGTCTCACTGTGAATGTTACCCTTATCGTTGAACACCCACCAGAGCGTTTGGTCACCAAAGAGGCGGGAGTTACAGCCTGATACACCAAGAATGTTGTAGTCAGGATAGTCGCCCGCGTTGGGGTCGTACTTGGTATCACCGTCGGCATCGAAGAAAGGCGCGAGGAACCTTGTTTGGTTCTTTGAAGCGTCGCCGTTACCGGGCCAGTCAGTAATGCTCTTAGGAATACCGGCATAGCCAGGATAGCAGGTGGGACAGTTGTACCAGCCATAAAAATCCTCCACTTCTTTCCTTGTCACTTTGAAGTGTTTATCATAAAGCTGACAGGTTGCGTCGTCAACAGAAACAGCCGCTGTATCAAGAGGACCAGGCCAGAAGTCGTTACCGGTCTGACGATAGGTCATGGCCGCCACTTTCAGCTGTCCGCCTCCATCGATACCGCCGATCCAGAGAGCGCCAGCGAAGAGGGAGTGTGCTTTTCCACCTTTAGGTATCTCGTACTTAGCAGTACCAAGGTCCCACCAAAGGTCACCACCCGCGAGGATCGTTGTACGAACGTTGTTCACATCCAGGTCGGTCTGCGCCGTAGCAGGGTTACAGGCCGCCAGGATCGTGTTCACCTGTTTGTGAATGATCTTTTGTCCGCCGATGTTCTCATACGCGAACGAAGAAAAGGGCAACGCGGCGGCAAGGCAACACCAGAAGAGATTAACACTTGTCTTTTTCATAGGGGGTTTTTTTAAATGTGAATACATTTCCGTTTAATTTAAAAATTCAACTGCAAGCCAAGACGGATCCTTCTGGGGATGCTGTAATTATCCGGATTGTTCACTTTGATAGAATAAAGGTCAATAAAAGAAGTAGGGCTGTTCGCTGAGTTGATCAACGACTGGTTCGTAGCGTCGCTCAGGTAACCATCGTCGTCAGCGTTGCCGGTAGCGTGGTAAACAGCCAATACGTTTTGAGTGTTGAGGAGGTTAAGCACCTGCATGTAGATGTCGAGGTTAGCAACTTTTTTGCTCTCGCCTTCTCCTTTGCCCCAGCTAAGCTCCAGGTTCTTGTTCACGCGGAGGTCGAAGCGGTACTGCCAGGGGAGGTTAGCGCCGTTGATGCTGCCTTTGAGGGTCGCCCTTTGCGACACACCCACGAGCACATCGCCGGTAACGTTAGCCTGCTTGGTATAGGGAGTTCCTGAACCGGCCCTGAACACCAGGTTGGCGCCCATGTTAGAGAACAGCTGGATGGTCTTCTCGCTTTTCTTGCTCTTCCAAACGGGACCACGGTATTCTTTTCCTGAACCAAAGCGGTAGTCAATGTTGGTAACGATGGTGTGGCGCTGGTCATAGCTCAGGGGAATGGTGGTACGCAGGTTGGGAAGGCCGGCGTTGATAAGGTTGAAACCATCGGTAGCGCTCGAGCCGGTACCATCAGCAAACTGGAGGGTATAGCTGGCGGTGAGCTGCACGTTACCGGTCCTGCGGAGATCGTAAGCGGCAGTGAAGCCTTTTACGGTACCGAAGTCGATGTTGCCATAGGTCTTATAGCTGATCGGGTAAGCATAGTTCACGCTGATCACCTGGATGTTGTTCCTCAACTCGCGATAGAACGCGCTGAGGGTGATCGCTGAGTTCTTCCTTTCATTAAGTGTTTGGCTGAAACCGAGCTCATAGTCGGTGGTCCTCACCGGCTTCAGGTCGGGGTTGTTGATCACCACTGCTGTTGCGATGTTCTCGAGGAAGAGATAATCGGTGGGGTCCATACGTCCGGAGAGACCTTCGGAAGGACGCTGTGTCAGCACGTCGTAGTGAGCAAAGAAGTTGGCCACGTCGCTGATGGGGAACGAGAACGCGATACGGGGCATGAAGTTGATCTGGGGCTCGTAGTCCTTGAAAGCCTTGGTGGAGAGCTCCTTATTATTAGGGTCTACCAGGTAAGGAGCGATCTTGCCGCCTGCGGCTGCCGCGAAAGCAGAAGGGTCGGGCTGCTCAGTTCCATCCTTATTATACCACTTATCACCATCGCGGTAACCTACGATAGCGGTGGGGTTGTTGATGTCGTTCACATATACTACGTAGTCGTCACCGATATTTTCAGGATGCGAACCAAAATTGCTCACCTCGGCAGCGGTCTTCGCTTCGTGGAGCAGGTACTTGTCCTTTAATACCATGTGGTTACCGTCGTAACGGTCAACACGCAGACCTACGTTGAACTTAAGGTCACGGAAGTCGAACTTATCCTGGATAAAGCCGGCCACATAGATAGGCTGGTAAGCACCGATCTGGCGCATGAAGTTCCCCTTGTCGTCCTTCTTGTTGAAGAAGTCGTCGAGGCTGGGGGTACCGCTCAGTTTCTTGCCGGTATAGTCATATCCATAATAGGTCACCAGGCTGTTTCCGCTGTTCAGAAGGTCCTCGGCGCTGAACATATCAAGCGAGAACGTGCTGGGATCCATGTTATCAATGTCTAGCCATTCGGTACCGTTCACAGGTTTGCCGAGCTTCTCGCGAAGGCTCTTGTCGAACTGCTTCTGGGAAGCACCGTCGTATTTCCTGTTGAGATCATAATACTTAAAGGTACCCGAAAGCTGTGAGTTATAAATAGGATTGGCCGTGTCGAGCTGACTGAGGTGGAAGTTGGTCAATTGCCTCATGAGGCCCCAGAGGGAGATGGCGGTGCCGCCGAGACCGCTGGAAGCGAAGCCCCTGTACGCTCTTTGCTCATATTCAAAACCCAGCTGTATCGCGTGGTTCTTGATATCAGCCGAGAAGCTGGTACGGATACCGATCTGTGAGTTGTCTTCCAGCGAAGTACCGCCGTACTGACGGCCGGTATTGTACCAGAGAGAATAAATGTTCTGAGGACGGTCACCATTCAAAAGGCCCTGACCGAACTGGATATCAAAAGGAGTTTCGATCTCACCGGGAGCCGACCATACGCCATTGGCATCCTGGGTTCCGCCTGAAAGCTGGTAAAGCTGTTCTGTCCAGTTGGCACCGGTGGGATTTACATCCTTACGCTCGTAAGTAAGCAGTTCGTCGGTAAATCCATCCTGATAATAAGCCAGGCCTTGTGAACCCGAACGGAGCGAGTAAGAAGATCCTTTGGTTTGGGCGAACTTGCCGATATATCCATAGTCAAAATAGTTGTCGCCATGGTCATCGTCCTCCACCTTCACATACTGGTGCGAGTAACCTACCTGGAGGGTATAGAACGCGTTCTTGATATTGGAAGAAGATTTCTCTTCTTCTTTCGCGGTGGCCGATCCGAACTTCTGGGTAAGCCTTCCAAAAACGTTCCAGGTGTTGCCTGTACGCTTGGGATTGTTTACGGGATTGAAGAGCGCGTATTCGTGAACGTAATCGTGCTGGTTATAATAATCTATGTATCCACCGAGGGTAAGGGTGAGGTTAGCGGCGGGCTTGTAGTCGATCTTCGCGTTGAGGCGGAGGGAGTTCTTCTGAACGTTCTGGCGCGCTTTGATGTGCTCCATATCGTCCTTGGTAACGAACTCGGTATTCCTCACATAACCCGCGCCAATGGTAGAGGGGCGGAGGGGGTTCTTCTCGA
>JANWJV010000038.1 GCA_025451785.1 Bacteroidia bacterium
GCGGGAATGGAAAAGGATAAAGCGATGAAGGAAAGGAAACAGAAGATGCTTCGCTTCCATTGGCAGGAGCGCGTTTGGGAAAAGGTGCTTTTGATCTGATAAAAGTAGTAAAACATTCTAATTGCCTTTTTCTCCTTTCAATTTGCCTCTTATGATCTCCGCGAAGCTCTTGCCTTCTATCTTGCTCTCCATCCAGGAGATGTAATCGAAATACTCAAAGGCCTTTGCCTCGAACTCATCTTGCAGCAGCGGATCGAGTTCCTCCTTCAGGTTGCGGTAAGCCTCCACCAGCTCATTGTCGCGGCGGATCTTCGGAACTTTGTTGCGGATGAAGGCCATTACGATGTTCTCGAATTTGTATAAACGATTTCGCTTGAAGAAGTACCGGTACGTGGATCGTACGATGTACGGAAGCAGGTCGCGCTTGCCCAGCTCGGCATGAACGATGAGCTGCAGGATGCGCGCGGCAGCGTGCATCTCACTGCGGGGGTCAGCGTCGCCCGCGTTAATGATCCGGCGCAATTGTTTGGCGGCAGCAGAATGATCGCCGGCAGCGATAAGCATGCAAGCCAGGTTATATCGTGTGTGTGTTTCGTAGCGTTTGTTGGAAGCGTTCGGCTTTTGCGCGTCCAGTTTCTCCAGTATAGAAGGCACCTGTTTCAGTCCATCACCGAAATCACCCGTCACGTAGTTCATATGTATCTCGTGGTTGATCGCAAGAAAGTATATGTCGTTGCGGCTGCGCTCCGAGCTTGTCTTTATCCTCTTCATCTTCTCGATATAGCCCGGCACTTCATCGTATCGCCGCAAACCAATGAGCGCAACCACCAGGTTGTTGAGCGCCGTAACATGCGCGCTTGAATCGTCCTCCGCCTGGTGCGGGTAACGTTCCATGAGCTCCACCAAACCTTTGCCACCCAGATAAGTTCCTTCCATATCCCGCTTCACAAGATTATAAGTGCCATGGCTCATATAGTAATTCATCTTGGCGTGAAAGGAGAAGGCGTTCTCCTCGGCGCTGAGCAATGGCGCGCTGATAAGATTATCGAAGAAGCGGCGGTCTTCGTCACTGCGTACCAGTCCTTGCTGGAATGTCTTGAGCAATATTCTGCTTGCCAACAGGTCGGAAGCCAATTGGTTCTTGTAATGGTCGATCGCTGTTTCACTTGCGCGGATGAACTCGAAGATGCCTTCTTCTTTTTTGTATTGGTATTGGGTTCCCTTCATCAGCTTGAATTCCCAGCGAAGAAAATACTGCAGGTCGATGAAACGCTCGTACTTCGCCGCCATCGCCTTCCCTTTTTCTATCGCTTTTTCACACTGGCCATATAAACGTTTCCTGAAAAGCACCTCTACATCTTTAAGCATATCCTTCAGCTTGAGCTCCACCGAAGCACCTGTGTTGAAGTTCCGGAGGCTGTGCATGATCATGTCACGCAGGTAGTGTCTTACGACAGGAAGCTGTTTCAGAAATTTTTGCCCTTTGAGCTTCTTCTGCAATACCTCCTCCTCGTACTCCTTCATAGAATCAAGTGCATCGAACAATTTCAGGTAGCTTTTCTCCCCTTCCTGGAAACCGGCCTGCAAACGGAAATACCTTTTCTCGTTCTTGTCAAGCGACTTAATGAGCTGGAAAAGCTCCTCTGGAATGTTCATGGGAATTTATTGTAAACAGTCCAAATATATTGAATTTTAACTATTAATAGCCTTTTTATTGATTTTTGTTCTATTGGGATTATAATGATACCATCCGATTTGTCCGGTCCGGATACAACTATTCCCCCACCCCCCGCATCTGCTTTCCTGAAACCAAAAACTACGACCATGAAAACAATTACTTTTTACATCGCGGCGCTTCTCCTTCTCTCTTTCGGATCGCACGCGCAAAGCTGGACCGTGCTTACTTCCGGTCAAACAGAGCAGTTCAACTCCGTATACTTTACCGGTAAAGACACCGGCCATGTGATGGGCGAGCAGGGCGCGCTCATGCGCACGTTGGATGGCGGCGCTACCTGGAACAAACAAACCAATCCGGCGCTCAGCTCCATGTGCGGCTCGGTGTTCATGACAAGCAACGGCACCGGCTTTGTTGCCGGCCGCGATCACGCGGGCACCTGCCAGGGCGGACAACAAAGGATACTCCTTTTGAAAACCACCAACGCGGGCGCTAACTGGAACTGTGTCAACTCAGGGCTTGCCTTCAACGCTAACTGGCTGCGCGGAAACCATTATCCCACCGCGATGGCGGGATGGTCGGTAGGCGATATGGGAACGATCGTGACCACCGCCGATGGAGGAACCACCTGGGCCTATCAGAACCAAAGCACCAGCTATATGTTCCGCTCCGTATTTTTTGTTTCGGCCACTACCGGCTGGGCTGTTGGAAGCGTAAACAATACCAACTCGCTCATCCTGTACACCACCAACGGCGGCACTACCTGGACCCCGCAAACCGCTGGAACAACACAGGTACTCAACGCTGTTTACTTCGTGAGTGCCACTACAGGCTACATCGCGGGCAATGGCGGTGTGATCCTCAAGACCACCAACGCGGGCACTAACTGGGTGGCGCAAACTTCCGGCACCACCAATAATCTTAATGGCATTTGTTTCACGTCGCCTACCGTAGGTATCGTAGTGGGCGCAACAGGAAAAGCCATGCGCACCATCGACGGCGGCACCAACTGGGTGAACATGAACTCCAACACCACCAACGATCTTCGCTCGGTGCACATGCCCAGCTCCTCTACCGCTTATGCTTGTGGCATAACCGGCACCATCATCAAATGTGTGGTGACGACGGGAATGGAGAATTATGATCTTTCTTCCTCTCTCAGCATTTTCCCTAACCCCAGCGCCGATGGTATTTTCAATATCAGCAGCGAGGCAAGGATCCAGCGCATCGAAGTATGTGACCTTAGCGGGCGTGTGGTGATGGGTGCTGCGGATGAGAATATTTCGAGGATCGACCTTTCAGGATATGCGAAAGGGGTATATATGGCGAGAGCATTTACGGATAGAGGTGTTATTGTAAAGAAATTGATCTTCTGAGGCGGGCATTTTCGTACCTTCGCTCCTCTGAAAAGAGGACGTGGAGCCGACCAAAAAAGACATTCGTACCCTAAGCGCTGAGGAGCTCAGCGCTTTCTTTGTTGCCAATGGCGACAAGGCCTTTCGCGCCAAGCAGGTATATGAATGGCTCTGGCAGAAAGCGGCCGCTTCTTTCGATGAGATGAGCAATCTTTCAAAAGAAACGCGCGAGCTGCTAAAAGAACATTTCTGCCTAAACGCTGTTGCCACAGACAGCATACAAATAAGCAAGGACCGTACGATCAAGAACGCGTTCAGGCTTTACGATGGGAACATCGTAGAAGGAGTTCTTATCCCTACTACCGAGCGCATGACCGCCTGCATCTCCTCGCAGGTGGGCTGCAGTTTGACCTGCGGCTTTTGCGCTACCGGAAGATTGGAGCGCCTCCGCAACCTCGACGCGGCGGAAATGTTCGACCAGGTGGCGATCATCCGCAAACAGGCGATGGAGAAATACCAAACTCCGCTTACAAATATCGTGTACATGGGCATGGGCGAGCCTTTGCTCAATTATAAGAACGTATTGGACTCGGTGGAGATGATCACTTCACCCAAGGGCCTGGGCATGTCGCCGCAGCGCATCACCGTTTCCACCGCGGGTATTGCTAAGATGATCCATAAACTTGGCGATGATATGGTGAAGTTCAACCTGGCGCTTTCGCTGCATGCCGCCAACGATGAAAAACGTAACCGCATCATGCCCATCAACGAGCAGAATTCGCTGGAGGCTTTAGCGGAAGCGTTGAAACACTTTTACGAAAAGACCGGCACGCGCATCACTTACGAGTACATTATCTTTAAAGATTTCAACGACGATATTTCCGACGCGATGGAGCTGGTGGACTTTTGCAAAAAGGTGCCCTGCAAAGTGAACATCATTGAATACAACCCCATCGATGCCGGGGAATTCCAGCAGGCCACCCCGGGAAAAGTAAAGGTGTTCACCAATTACCTGGAAAGCGAAAAAGTGATCGTGAACATCCGTCACAGCAGGGGAAAGGACATTGATGCTGCCTGCGGACAATTGGCTAATAAGAGCAAGTCAGGCATTGAAAAAAGGATACTGAAGACCGGCGCATGAACATCGACCAGATAAAAGCTCCCGTAGCCGCCGAGATGGCGGAATTCGAGACCCGCTTCCGGGAATCGATGAAGAGCTCTGTGCCCCTGCTCGACAAGATCACGCATTACATCGTAAAGCGCAAAGGCAAGCAGATCCGCCCCATGTTCGTTTTCCTTAGCGCTAAAGTATGCGGCGGCATGAACGACTCCAGCTACCGCGCTGCTGCGCTCATCGAACTACTTCATACGGCAACACTTGTTCACGATGATGTGGTGGATGATTCCAACGAACGCCGCGGATTCTTTTCGGTGAACGCCCTTTGGAAAAATAAGATCGCCGTTCTCGTAGGTGATTACCTTCTCTCAAGAGGATTATTGCTCTCCGTTGGCAACAACGATTTCAAATTACTGGGCATCGTATCGAACGCGGTGCGCGAGATGAGCGAAGGAGAGCTGCTTCAGATCGAAAAGGCCCGCAAGCTCGACATAGAAGAAAAAATCTATTTCGACATCATCCGGCAAAAGACCGCATCCCTTATCGCTTCCTGCTGTGCCTGTGGTGCTGCCAGCGCAGGCAAGGACGAGGCTACCATAGAAAAAATGCGCGCCTTTGGCGAAGCAGTAGGTATTGCCTTCCAGATAAAAGACGACCTGTTCGATTACGGCAGCGACAAGCAGATCGGCAAACCCACCGGCATCGACATCAAAGAAAAGAAGATGACCCTGCCTTTGATCTTCGCGCTTAGCAAATCGGCCTGGCTGGAGAAGCGTAAGATCATCAACCTGGTGAAGAACCACAACGAGGATCCTAAGAAAGTGGCAGAAGTTATCGCTTATGTTGCCGCGAGCGGCGGCATACAATACGCGGAGCAAAAAATGTTCGAGCACCGCGACAAAGCATTGAAGATGCTGGAAGAATTTCCTGCCGGCGAATCAAGGAACTCATTGGAACAATTAGTGAAATATGTCATCGAACGGAAACACTGATCGAATGAAACACTTTATTTATTTATCTATCGCTTCCCTTCTTTTTTCCTGCTCTTCGCCCGAACAAAGCGAAGAGAAGAAAGCTCCCGCGCTTGCAAAAGGCGAATGGGCCGACAGCGCGAAGGTGAAGGCGGCACCGCCGGAAGGCGAGTATGTAGAGAAATATAACAACGGCATCATCAAGATGCATGGCTACATCGCCGGCGGCATGCGCCACGGGCAGTGGGCCAGCTTTTATCCCAGCGGCAATCCCTGGAGCGAAGTGGTGTATATACGGGGCAAGCGCAACGGCCGCACCACCTCTTGGCATGAGAACGGCCAGCTGCGTTATAGCGGTTTTTACAAAGATGACGCCGAAGCCGGCAAATGGAAGTACTTCGACGAAAGCGGGAAACTAGCGCAGGAGGTTGATTACAAGTAGGCACAGGCGGGTCGATTGTCATTGCGAGACGCCCCGGCGAAGTCGGGCGACGAAGCAAACCCCCGCTTTAATCCCTTTAAAGCGCTTTCTGTCTAAAAAACCCATTTATTCTTACCTCTTCCCGTTTATACTTCGTAACTTTGGCGAAAGCATTTCTTAACAGGAAACACCTCAGGTGAGCGACGGCATAAAACACGAATGTGGAATTGCCCTGATAAGGCTTCTCAAGCCATTATCTTTTTACCAGGAAAAATACGGAACAGCACTTTACGGCATCAATAAGCTGTATCTCCTCATGGAGAAACAGCACAACCGCGGCCAGGACGGCGCGGGCGTAGCCAACATCAAATTCGATGTGAAGCCCGGCACGCGCTATATCAGCCGCTACCGCGCCATGGGCTCCGGTGCCATCCAGGAAGTATTCGCCAAGATCAACGCCAAGTTCATCGACCTTCAAAAGAACCGTCCGGAGAAACTGAAAGACGGCGCATGGCTCAAGAAGAACGTTGCCTTTACCGGCGAGCTGCTCCTCGGCCACCTGCGTTACGGCACCTACGGCAAGAACAGTATCGAAAGCTGTCACCCCTTCCTTCGCCAGAACAATTGGATGACCAGGAACCTGGTGGTGGCTGGTAATTTCAACCTCACGAACGTTGACGAGCTCTTCCAGCAACTGGTGGACCTTGGTCAGCATCCCAAGGAAAAGGCCGATACCATTACCGTGATGGAAAAGATAGGCCACTTCCTCGACGAAGAGAACGAACGCCTCTTCCAGAAATTTCACAAGCAAGGACATAGCAACGAGGATATCTCGAACCTCATCGCGCAACACCTCGACCTGCAGCGCATCCTGAAAGACGCCGCGAAGAAATGGGACGGCGGCTATACCATGGCCGGCCTTCTTGGTCACGGCGATGCTTTTGTGCTGCGTGATCCCAGCGGAATACGGCCCGCTTTTTATTACCACGACGACGAAGTGGTGGTGATCACTTCTGAAAGGCCCGCCATTCAAACGGTGTTCAACACCCCGCTTGCCGCCATTAAAGAGATCAGCCCCGGCCACGCCCTCATCATAAGGAAAAACGGTAAAGTAGAAGAGAAGGAGATCAAGCCCCCGCAGGAAAAGCGCTCCTGCTCTTTTGAGCGCATTTATTTCTCAAGAGGAAACGACAAAGACATTTACGAAGAACGCAAGAACCTCGGCAGGTTCCTTTGCCCGGCCATTTTGAAGGCCGTGGATTATGACCTGCGCAATACGGTGTTCTCTTTCATCCCCAACACTGCCGAAGTAGCTTTCGGCGGCATGATACAGGGTATGCACCATTACCTCGACGGGATCAAGAAGCACGAGATCCTGAAGATGGGCAACAAAGTGGCGGATCCTCAACTGAGCGAAATATTATCGCTGCGCCCCCGCGTGGAGAAGATCGCCATCAAGGACGCCAAGCTCCGCACCTTCATTACACAAGACACCCAGCGCGACGACCTGGTATCGCACATATACGATACCACCTATGGTGTGATCCGCCCGGGCGTTGACAACCTGGTGGTGATCGACGATTCCATCGTGCGCGGCACTACGCTTAAGCAAAGCATCTTAAAGATACTCGACCGCCTGCGCCCGAAAAAGATCGTGGTGGTTTCTTCAGCGCCGCAGATCCGTTACCCCGACTGCTACGGCATTGATATGGCCAAGCTCGGCGACTTTATCGCTTTCAGGGCCGCTGTGGAATTGCTCAAAGACAATTTCAAGGAGAATCTCCTCGAAGAAGTATATGAAAAGGCCAAAGCCCAGGAAGACCTGCCCAAGGAAAAGATCAAGAACGTGGTGAGGGCCATCTACAAACCTTTTACCGCCGACCAGGTATCGGAGAAGATCACAGCATTGCTGAAGCCCGCTGATATAAGCGCTGAGGTTCAGATCATCTTCCAGAGCATTGAAGGCCTGCACAACGCCTGCCCCAACCACAAAGGCGACTGGTATTTTACCGGCGACTACCCCACCCCCGGCGGCAACAAGGTGGTAAACAAGTCCTTCATCAACTACATGGAAGGCAAAAATGTTCGGGCTTACTAAGATCCGCTGGAACTTTACTGGTATCAGTTTTAATCTTCTTGTCGCGGCCTATTCGCTGCTCTTGGCGCCTTTCATCGCGGATTATATCCAGTTCGGAAGGGCCAATATTTTCGTGGCGCTGTTCGGGGTATTTATTTACGTGGCCGAATTCTTTGCGATGAACTACAAACTGAAGGTGGTGCGGCTGCGCGCCGAGACGCTGCGCATGCAGAAGCATGCCAGGGAAGAGCTGCCGAACCCCGGCTGCGTTATTTGGTACGCCGTGCTCATGCGCATGCTGTTCCGTATCGGCTTCATCATGGTGGCACTGGTGGCCTTTGGCTTCGATCCTTCCGCCGCCGAACAGCCGGTCATGTTTACCGTTATGCTGATCCTCTTTATTCTGTGCGAGGTGTTTGTATTAGGATACACCTGGGTGGAGTCGGGCTTGTTCCGCACCACGCCCGATGACAAGTGGGACGAAGAACGGGACCAGAAGGAGCTGGAGACCTGGAGAAAGGTCAACCTTCCTTTCAAAGAAACAGAGGAAACGAGGGCGAAGGAGTTTCGCGCCGATATTGTTCTGCAGCTTTACGCGCTTATGCTGCTCACCGCTTTCTGGGATACGATCAACGAATCAAATAAGGAATACATTATCCGCTCCTTTAACACCCATGAGACGGCCCTCTTTACCGGCATTATGCTCTTCGTGATCTTCCTCGTGATGGCCTTCTTCGCGCTCATTCCCCTTCGCATGGCGTATTGGATAGAGGAGTCCGTTAGCATTTACACTTCTAAAGAACGATGGAGACTGCGCGGCAGTTTGTTGATCGCGGCGCTCATGGTTTTCGAGCCGAGCATCAAAGCCTTTGTAGGAACTTTCTTTTCCTGAGAGTGCTGCGGATGTTTCCATCCGCGAGTTTCCCATCATTTTCTTTTGTAAATGGGCACAGTAGAGCAAGGCTCTCCGTACATAATGCTCTTCGCCACGGGCGAGAGCAGGCGGGTAATTTCAACGTAAGCGCTTTCAGGCACAGGGAGGTTGGAGCAGCCCTTGATCACCACGCGCTGATCGCGGAAATCATTGATGTTTATTTTGGAAAGTGCTTTTTGGAATAGAACGGTCTCCAGTGTTTTCAGGTCGCCGAATATTACTTCTTTGGCGTAAGGCGCTAAAGAAGTTCCAATGAGCATATACGCCCAGGTGGGAACGATGGCATCGGCAGTACAGGTAAGCGCCACGAACTTGTCCTGGTATTTTGCCCAGTTCTCCCTGGCAATAAAATCACGGAAATCTTTTTCTTTCAGGATCAGCCCCTGGAACAGGTGCTCCTTCACATCGATCATCACCCGCTCCCCTTTCGGATAATATTCCTCCAGGTTGAACTCGATAAGTCCACTCTGCTCTACACGGTTAACGATCCCCTTTTCCATTGAACATTTTACATAAAGCCTAGCTCCACCTGCGCCACTTCGCTCATCATCTCCTTCGTCCAGGGCGGCTCAAAGGTGAGCTCCACTTTCGCGCTCTTAATACCTTCCAGTCCCCTTATCTTCTCTTCCACTTCCAGCGGTAACGATTCCGCCACGGGGCAGGAAGGCGAAGTAAGCGTCATCTTCACTTTCAGGTTGTTCTCCTTGTCTATGTCTATCTCGTAGATAAGCCCCAGCTCCCATACATCCACAGGGATCTCAGGGTCATAACACGTCTTAAGCATGTCGATGACCTTTTGGGCCAGGGCAGGGTCTTGGGTTGTGATAATTGCGGGCATCTGTTTAGTTCAAAGTCCAAAGTTCAAGGTTAACCTCGTGCTTTATATGCAAGCGCGTCTAATTTCATTTGTTTTATCATACTGGCCAGTCCGCCGGCGCGCTTCATGCTGAGCATGCTGGAAAAACCTATGGTCTCAATAAACCCGAGCTGCGCTTTCATGATCTCCTCGGGCGTATGGCCGCTGAGCACTCGTATCATCATCGTAACAAGGCCGCGGGCATAGTCGGCGTCGGCGTCGGCACTGTAATATACTTTGCCTTCCTTCAGCTCACTGTGAAGCCAAACATTGGCCTGGCATCCTTTAATGAGTCGTTCGGCAGTGCGAAGGTCTTCCTGCAAGGGTTTGTTGGACTTCCCAATGTCGATGAGGTAGCCCAGCTTATCAAAAGCATCATCGAACATAGAGAACTCCTCTATGATCTCCGCTTCTGTTTCCTCAATGCTCTTGTCCATTTTATAAACGTTGCAGCGCCTTTATCAGTGCAACAGCAAAAACATCTATTTCTTCTTTTGTATTGTAGAACGCCAGCGAGGCACGCACGGTTCCGTTGATCTTAAAGCGCTCCATCAAAGGCTGCGTGCAATGGTGCCCGGTGCGGACAGCCACGCCCTGCGCGTCGAGCAGCATGCCGATGTCAAGCGGGTGCATGCCTTCCACAACAAACGAAAGCACACCGGCCTTTTCAGCGGCAGTGCCAATAATTCGAACGCCTTTGATCCCTGATATCCTTTCTGTGGCATACACCAAGAGCTCATGCTCGTAGGCATGGATCGCGTCCATGCTTATTCCGTTGATATAATCCAGCGCGGCAGCCATGCCGATCACACCATCGATATTGGGAGTTCCCGCCTCAAAGCGAATGGGCAGTCCTCCGTATTCTGTCTCTTTGAAAGTAACGGTACGAATGGTTCCGCCGCCAACTTTATAGTTTGGAAGTTTGTTCAACCATTCTTCTTTACCATACAATACGCCAATACCCGTGGGACCAAACACCTTGTGCCCGCTGAAGCAATAAAAATCGGCATCGAGCCAGCGTACATCCACTTTCATGTGCGGGATGGCCTGGGCACCGTCGATCAGCACCGGAATGCCTTTCTCGTGTGCCGCCTGTATCATTTCCTGAACGGGATTGATCGTTCCCAGCGTATTCGAAACATGCGCTATCGCAACGATCTTTGTCTTGGGTGTAAGCAGTTTCTCGTATTCCGAAATGATCAGCTCGCCTTTGTCGTTCACCGGAGCCACTTTCAGCACAGCGCCTTTCTCCTCGCAGGCTACCTGCCAGGGAAGAATATTGCTGTGGTGCTCCATTTCGGTGATCAGGATCTCGTCGCCTTTCTCCAGGAATTTTTTCGCGAAGGTGTGCGCCACCAGGTTCACCGACTCGGTGGTGCCGCTCGTAAAGATGATCTCATGCGGATGCGCCGCGTTAATATGCTTCTGCACCGTTTCGCGCGCCTTCTCATAAGCCACGGTAGCTTCCTGGCTTAACAGGTGCACACCACGGTGGATGTTGGCGTTCTGCTCTTTGTAAAATTTTTCGATCGCTTTAAGAACCTGCAAAGGCTTTTGCGCGGTGGCCCCATTATCGAGATAGACCAGCGGCCTGCCGTTCATCAGCTGGCGAAGGATCGGAAAATCCTTTCGTACGCTTTCAATATTGAGTTCGGCGGTCTTCATTTATTTTTCCAGGCGCTTGCGCACCAGTTCGTCCAGATGATCTTTCAGCTCTTTTATCCTTACCGTTTCCAAAACATCGTTCGCGAAAGCGCTGAGCAAAAGATTCCTGGCGCTGTCGGTGCTCAAGCCGCGCGAACGCAGGTAGAACATCGCGTCTTCGTTGAGTTGGCCGGTGGTGGAGCCGTGCGAACATTTTACATCGTCGGCATAGATCTCCAGCTGGGGCTTGGTATTGATGCTGGCATCATCGCTCAAAAGGATATTGCGCGAGCTCTGGTAAGCGTTGGTCTTCTGCGCGTCAGGGCGTACAAATATTTTTCCGTTGAACACGCCTGTCGATTTATCGCCCAGGATGCCCTTGTACAATTGATTGCTCTGGCAATGCGGTTTGCGGTGATCCACCAGGGTATGGTTGTCAACGTGCTGTTTGCCTTCGGTGAGGAAGAGGCCGTTCAAATGTGTTTCGCAGTTCTCTCCTTCTAAAGCGATCTCCAGGTTATTGCGTATCCATTCCCCGCTGAGGGTCACGGTATTGGTGTCGAAATGCGAATTTCTTTCCTGCCTTGCGTGCGTAGCGGAGATCAGCGAAGCGCTTCCGCTGTCTTCCTGCAGCTTATAATACTGCGCCTTGGCGTTCTCATCCACGAATACTTCCGTTACCGCAATGCAAATGCTTTTCGCCGATAAGGCATGCGCCGCGAAAGACTCCACGATCTGCACGCCAGAGTTCTTGCCGATGATGAAAAGATTGCGCGGGAAGATCAGTGAAGGAGTGCTGCCTGTTACAACACTGATGATGTGAATGGCTTGTTCGGCAATGGTATTATCAGGAACATACACGAACACGCCATCGCCCGCGAATGAAGTGCTGAGGGCCAGGAACGCGTCGGTTCCGCTTTGCGCGTATTTGGAATAATGCTGCTCCACGAGTTTTTCGTTCTTGCTGAAAGCTTCTTTCAATGAACATACAATAACTCCTTTCGGAAGTTTATTCAACGAAGAATGCGCCGGCGAGAACACACCGTTCACCAGTACCGCTGTGTTTTCTTTCAGGCCGGGCAATTGGAATTGCTCAATGGAAAAACCATTGGCGGCGGGAAGGTTTGTATTTACAAGGGAGGCCTCTTCTTTAAAAAGCGGCTGTACGTTAGAGTATTTGTATTCCTCACTCTTCCTTCCGGGCAAGCCCAGTTTTTGGAAATCGAGAATGGCCTGCTCTCTCAGCGAAGCGATGCGCTTGCTTCCCGGAAGCTGGGCCTTGTTCTTGCTAAAACCTTGGATCAGCCTTTCATCCGCACCTATCTTCTCCGCTGTGGTCATGCGATCGCTGCTTCTTTTTTGATCCAGTCGTAACCCTTCTTCTCGAGCTCAAGCGCCAGTTCTTTACCGCCCGACTTCACGATCTTCCCGTCGAACAATACATGCACCACATCAGGAACAATATGATCGAGCAGGCGCTGGTAGTGAGTGATCACCACAAAGGCGCGGTCCTTCGAACGCAATTTATTAACGCCATTGGCCACGATGCGCAGGGCGTCGATGTCAAGACCGCTGTCGGTCTCGTCGAGCACCGCCAGCACCGGCTCCAGCATGGCGAGCTGAAATATCTCGTTGCGCTTCTTCTCTCCACCCGAAAAACCTTCGTTCACCGAACGGTTGGCAAGGTTGCCGGTCATCTCTACAAAAGCCTGCTTCTCTTTTACTTTTGCAAGGAACTCTTTCGCGTCCATCGGGCCCTGGCCGCGGTAGGCGCGTATCTCGTTGATGGCCGTCTTCAGGAAATTGATGTTGCTTACACCGGGAATTTCCACCGGGTACTGAAAAGCAAGGAACAGTCCTTCACGTGCGCGGTCTTCAGGAGAAAGCTCGAGCAGGTCTTTGCCTTTGAACTTCACTTCCCCTTCTGATACTTCGTATTCTTCTTTTCCGGCGAGAACGCTGGAGAGGGTGCTTTTGCCCGAGCCGTTAGGGCCCATGATGGCATGTACCTCACCGGCTTTCACATCCAGGTTGATCCCTTTCAGGATCTCTTTTCCTTCGATGCCGGCGTGTAAGTTTTTAATTTGTAACATTTAGTGCGTTGGTGTGTTTGTACGTTCGTGCGTTGGTTTCTATCCAACAGAGCCTTCGAGGCTTACCGCTAAAAGTTTTTGTGCTTCCACGGCAAATTCCATGGGAAGCTGGTTGAGCACTTCTTTGCAATAGCCGTTCACGATGAGGCTAACCGCTTTTTCGGTGTCGATGCCGCGCTGCTTGCAATAGAATATCTGGTCTTCGCCGATCTTGGAGGTGGTAGCTTCATGCTCCACCACGGCGCTCTTGTCTTTTATCTCGATGTAAGGGAAGGTATGCGCCCCGCATTTATCTCCCATGAGAAGAGAATCGCATTGCGAATAGTTGCGCGCGTTGGAAGCGCCTTTTGCCACGCGTACCAACCCACGGTAGCTGTTATTGCTCTTGCCCGCTGAAATGCCTTTCGATACGATGGTGCTGCGCGTGTTCTTTCCCAGGTGGATCATCTTGGTGCCGGTATCGGCTTGCTGAAAATTATTGGTGACGGCTACGGAATAAAACTCGCCGATCGCGTTATCCCCTTTCAGGATCACGCTGGGATATTTCCAGGTGATCGCCGAGCCGGTCTCCACTTGTGTCCAGGAGATCTTTGAGTTCTCTTCGAGGCAAATGCCGCGCTTGGTAACGAAGTTGTAAACGCCGCCTTTGCCATTCTTGTCGCCGGGATACCAGTTTTGCACGGTTGAATATTTCACCTCCGCGTTGCGGTGCGATATGATCTCCACTACGGCGGCATGCAATTGGTTCTCATCGCGCTGTGGCGCTGTGCAGCCTTCGAGATAGCTAACATAAGCGCCTTCATCGGCGATGATAAGCGTACGCTCGAACTGGCCTGTGCCGGCGGTGTTGATGCGAAAATAGGTACTGAGTTCCATCGGGCAGCGCACGCCTTTGGGGATATAGCAAAAGGACCCGTCGGAGAACACCGCCGCGTTGAGCGCCGCGAAATAGTTATCGGTATAGGGCACCACAGAGCCCATGTATTTCTTTATCAGCTCCGGATGGTCATGCACCGCTTCGCTGAAGGAACAGAAGATGATGCCTTTCTCCAACAGTGTTTCGCGGAAGGTGGTCTTCACGGAAACGCTGTCGAACACGGCGTCAACAGCTATTGTGCTTTGCATGCCCACCAGGCGTTTTTGTTCTTCGAGTGAAATGCCCAGCTTCGAAAAGGTCGCGAGCAGCTCCGGGTCCACTTCATCGAGGCTTTTCACCTCGGTCTTTTTCTTGGGAGCGGCGTAGTAAATGATATCCTGGTAATCGATCTTCGGAAATTGCAGGTGGGGCCAGTGACGGGGCTCTTCCATGGTAAGCCAATGACGGAAGGCCTTGAGGCGGCTCTCAAGCATCCACTCGGGCTCGTTCTTCTTTTTGGAAATGAAACGAACGATGTCTTCGTTCAGGCCCTTGGGGGCCGTCTCCATCTCGATATCCGAACTGAAACCGTACTTATAGTCGGATGAGATATGCTCTTTTAAGATGTCGTTCCCGCTGGCCATTCTGAATTCTGGATCCTGATATTCTAAACCGAGAAGCTCTCGCCGCAGCCGCAGGTACGGGAAGCGTTGGGGTTAATGAATATGAAGCCCTTGCCGTTGAGGCCCCCGCTGTAATCGAGCTCGGTACCTATGAGGTAGAGAAAGCTTTTCTTGTCAACTACTATTTTGATGCCTTTGTCTTCAAACACCTGGTCGCCCTCGCGCATTTCGGTAGCAAATTCCAGCTTGTAGGAAAGCCCTGAACACCCCCCTCCTTCCACGCCTACGCGGATGAAGGTTTCAGCAGGTTTATTGGCTTCTTTTATTAAGGTAAGCGCCTGCTGTTTTGCGTTTTCTGAAACGGTGATCATTTTGTCTTATTTAGAATGATTCTAAGTATAAGACAAAGATACCCTTTTTTAGGTAGGAGGTGTGAAAAAAATCGATGGAATTCTATTGGATGAGGCGCCTCAAAGCACGGTCTTCGGCCCGGATCATTTCAGCCTTGTTCTTCGGGCCCTTATCGGTATACCCCGCCAGGTGCAAAACACCGTGGATCATTACCCTGTGAAGCTCAGTATCGACGGGGTTTTTGAAGGTTTTGGCGTTCTCCCTCACACGGTCTATACTGATGTATATTTCCCCCGAAAGGGTCGTGCCTTTTGAATAGTCAAAAGTGATGATGTCGGTAAGGGTCTTGTGCTTCAGGTACTTTTTATTGATGGCCAGCAGCTCCTCATCGCTCACAAAGTTGAAGCTGATCTCGCTGGGAACACATTTTTCGGCGCGTATAACGGAAAAGACCCAGCTTTTGAGCCGGGCCTTGTTCTTTAACCGGAATGACGTGGATGAATTGAACTGAAGGGGCATAAGGGCTCCTTCGCCTAGTTCTCTGAAATGTTGAAGATGAGCGACACGGTCTTGCCGCTGTCAGAAAACTCCACCTTGTCGGCGAGCCTCTTCATCAGGAACACTCCCCTTCCGTTCTCCTTCTCGATGTTCTCGGGATTGGTGGGATCGGGCAGGGTATTAAAATCGAATCCTTCCCCTTCGTCCTTCACGATGAAGCACAACTGGTTGGTCTTTGACCTGAAAAGGATCTCTATCTTCTTATCGGGATTGTTCTTGTTGCCGTGCTGGATAGCGTTGTTCACCGCTTCGGTAACCGCTATTAAGATGTTTCCATAATGATCCTCCCTGAGGTTGAACACATCGCAAACATCTTCAACGAGCTTTTCAACGAGTATAAGGTTTTCTGTCCTGGAAGCCATTTTCAGCTTTTGATTCTCTGTAAGTACCATGGTCAATTAAGGAGTCCTGATTTGTTGAAATACTGATTTACCTTGTTCTTGTAGTATGGAATTAAAGAGGGCGGAACTGTTTTCAACAACTCGGCTTCTTTTAATTTTAGCCTGTTATACTCCAAAAAAACATTAGGGTTACTTAAATTTTCATTTTTTGATTCGTTAGACTCCCTTTTTTCGTCCATTTCACGCTCTTTTTCCGCTTTTTCCGACTCCAGAAGCCTTGTTAATATCTCCTGCTGACGCTTAATGGTCTCCTGTGTAATGCGCTTGTTCACCAGGTCGGTCTCTGTCTCTTCCATCTTATTGGCCAGGCTGCCGCCGGCTTCCTTGCCGCCGCCTTTGTTCTTGCCATCACCGCCCATCAGCTCCTGCATTGCCTTTTGCATCTCCCTGCGGATCGCCTCCTGCTGAGCCGCCATCTTAGCAAGCTCTTCGCTCATGCCAATGCCCTGGCCGCCTTTCTGCCCTGGACCCGGTTTCTTCCCGCCCTTCTCCATGGCCTCTTTCATTTGTTGTATCTGCTGGTTCAGCTGCTCCTGCATCTTACGCAAACTCGCGGCCGAAGAGGGTTTCTTGCCGTTGCCCGGCTTCTTGCAACTGCCGCCGCCGGAACAGGAGCCCGACTTCTGCATGGCCTCCTGCATCTGCTGAAGTGCTTCGCCTAAAAGCAAGGCGAGGTTATTTATAGAGGTCATCGCGAACTGCTGGCGGCTTTGCGCCATCTGCTTATGGTCCCTTGAATCGTACGCGGGCGTTAGCGCTTCGGTCATCTCATCCACCGCCTTCCCCATGTTCATATTGATAGCACTGATCTCCTTGTTGATGATCGACTTCACAGCGGGCTGGCGCTTGCTGAGTGCCATAAGGCTGTCCTCTATCATTTTTGAATCGTCCTGCAGTTTCTTTTGCTGCTGCGAAAGCTTGTTGTACTTCGGATTGCTCGGCTGCGTCTTGGAAAGTTCTCCCATCAACGCTTCCTGCTCAAAGCTGAGCTGGATAAGGTTCTCCAATATATCACGAAGCGCGTCGATGTCCTCGGAAGAATTTTTCGACTCCGACTCCGCGCTGGCCTTCTCCAACTGCTGCGCCATGGCCTTCATTTGCTCCGCGGCATTCTTCTGCGACTGCGATGCTTTCTTAGGCTTGTTGTCCTGCAGCTGCTCGCTGCTGTTCTTCATCTGCTCCTGGGCGTTCTCCTTCTGCTGCTCCATGTTGGGAAGCATGTTGGGCCGCTCCAGCTCTTTGTTCTTCTGCTCCAGGTCTTTCATGTCCTTCTTCAGGTCTTCAAATTCCTGGTTGAGGTTCTTTTGCTCCTCGTTCAGTTTCTTGCTGTCAGGGTTTTTCTCCATCGACTTCTCCGCCTGTTTCTCCTGCTTCTGGGCAAGGTCTTCCAGCTTCTGGATCACCTGGTCCATTTTCTTCTCCACTTCCAATTGCTTGAACAGTTCGAGGCTGCGGTCAAGTTCCTTTTGTATGTCCTTGTTCGAAAGTTTCATCTTGTCCAACTGCTCCTGAACTTTTTCCTTGTCCATCTTCTGCATCAGCTTTTCCATTTCCTCGAACAGCTTCTTCATCTCATCGGTCATGATGTTCTTGAAAAGCTCCTCCAGCTGGCGCTGCTTCTCCAGAATGGTCTCGTCAGGTTTCTGATATTCGCTCTGCTGGTTGTTGTTCATAGAGTTCTGCTTCTTGATCTCCTCCACGTTCTTCTGCAGCTTCTTTTCTTTTTCGATAAGGTCCTGGAGCTTTTTCTTTTCTTCCCAACTCATGTCCTTCTTCTCCATGATCTTTTTGCTAAGCCCATTGATGTCCTTCTGCAGATCGCGGGCCTCGGAAAGGCTCTTCTCGATCGCGTCTTTCATCTTATTGTTGTTGGCCTCGGTAGCTTCTTCCAGCTCTTTCAGGGTGGGCGCCTTGAACACCATGCGCTGCGAACGGGTAGCCTTGGCGCCGGTCACGCCGTCGTTGTCATATACCTCAAAATAATATTCCACCTGGTCGCCGGGAGCAATGTCGAGGCTGCTCATATCCCAATAATGCATGAACTGGTCCTGCGCAAGGGTGCGGCTTACAGGAAGAGCGGTAATCGTTGTCTTCTCGTATTTCTCGTTGGTCTTGCCGGTAGAATCTTTCTTGTTCAGGAAGCGGTAGTTGAAGCTAAGCTTTGTAAAACCATAATCATCGCGCACCTGCCCGCTGAAATAAAAACGCTTGGTGGAATTGGAATCCCTGCGCTCCTCCACCTGTATGGCGGGATAGATATCAGGGATCACATTGATGGAATACACCACGGAATCTTTGCTCTTGATGAACTGGTTAGAAGTGGTCACCGAATAGGAGCGGTCGCGCAGGATGCGCTCGCTGTACGAATAACTGTTCTCGTCTTTATGACCCAGCGAAAAGGCAGTGTCGCTGAAGCTCATCCGCACGTTATTGGTATTGCGTGTGCTGAAAAGCCAGCTCACTTTTGTTCCCGCGGGGATCACCAGGTCGCCTGTGTTCTTTATGCTTTCGTCCTTCTTGCCAACATAAGCAGGATAGTCGAGCGCGATATCGAAATCGAGCAGCACCGGGTTGGGCAGGGCCACCAACTCGTATTCTTTTGAGAGGAAGCCATCGGCCGCCAAACGGAAGTGTGTGCTTTGCTGTACGTTCTTAAAAGTATAATTGAACAATACGGTGTTCTCTTTGTTGAGCTTGTACTCGTTCTCTCCCACCACGATGAAAATATTCTCAGGGATCTCGGCGCCTGTCATCTTCACGTCCAGCTGAAAATCCTCTTGTTGCACGGTCTTGAGGTCGCCATTCTTGATCACGAACTGGAAGGGCGCTTCTCTTTCGAAGAAAGTGCCGTGATTTACCAGGCGTTTGGTGCTATCGGTAATGATAGAGGGCGCGGAGAAAAGGATGAGCAGGAAAAGTATCAGCGGAAGCGCAGCGTATTTCAAATATCTCCTGTTCTCGTTAAGGTCGATAGCAGCGGCGAAGGGAACGGGCTTTAATTCCCTTATCTTTTGATCTATGCTTGCCGTCAAAAGATCGTTGATCGTTGATCGTTGATTGTTGATTGCTACGTGTTGTAGCTGGAGGACGTTGGTAAGTTTATCACGTACCTGGGTGAAATGGCTGCCAATGATGCTTGCTGCCTGCTCGTGGCTGATAATGCTGCCAAGCTTGTTGAGCTTAAGCAGGGGAATGGCGATGAGCTTGGCCAGGATGTAAGCGTTGCCAAGCACAAAAGCGTAGAAAAGGACCGTGCGCACCCAGGTATTAAAGTGGCCGTAATATTCGGCTACCGCCACAAAAAGATAAAAGGCCAGCACCATAGCGGTGCTATAGATGACCCCGCGGATAAGCTGGTTCTTATAGTACTTACGGATAAACTCGTCGAGCTTACCGATCAGTGTTTCGTAGCTGTTTTGGCTGCCTTGCATGCGCTTTACCTTCGGAAGGTGCGGGAAAGCCGCAAAATCCATACAAATCTAACTATATAACGGGGAAAATGCTAAAAGGATATGTTAAAAATCCTAACCCCTCCCTGGCCCTCCCCAATCTCGGCAAAGCCGAGGCAGGGGAGGGAAGGCGGGTCGTTCCGTCTATCTCTCTTATTTTATTGCCAGCTCATAAAGCCTCGCCGACTCTTCCCAATTCACCACGTTCCACCAGGAGCTGATGTACTCAGCGCGGCGGTTCTGGTTCTTGAGGTAATAGGCATGTTCCCAAACATCGAGCGCCAGCACGGGCGTGCCTTTGAGATCGCTTACATCCATTAAAGGATTGTCCTGGTTCGGCGTGGAGCCGATCTCCAGTTTCTTGTCCTTATTAACTACCAGCCAGGCCCAGCCGGAACCAAAACGTTTCATTGCGGCATCGGCGAAAGCCTTTTGGAAATCTTCGAACGACTTGAATGTGGTCTTGATGGCCTCTGCCAACGCGCCTGAAGGCTTCATAGCGCCCGGAGCGCGCATGAGCGTCCAGAAAAGGCTATGATTGTAATGACCGCCGGCATTGTTGCGAACTACATCAGGATATTTCGAAGCATTGGCAATTAGTGTCTCCAGGGTGGTATGTCCAAAGTGCAGGTCATGTGAGGCCTGGTTAAGGTTATTGATATAGGCCTGGTGATGCTTCACATAATGGATCTCCATGGTCATCTTATCGATGTGCGGCTCCAGCGCATCATAGCCGTAAGGCAATGGAGGAAGGCTGAACTGGGCATTGTGGAGCAACGTATTTCCGATGAGATTGCCGGCATTCGATGAAAGCGCGATGCTGCCCAGTGCAAGCACCGAGCTTTCCTTTATAAATTGCCTGCGCGATCTTTTTTTCATTAGCTGAATTGTATCAATACCTGGTTCTTCTCCACCGCCATTCCTTTCTTCACTACTATCTTCTTTACTGATCCATCGCCGGGCGATTTCAATATGTTCTCCATCTTCATCGCCTCAAGCACTAATAGCGTATCTCCTTTTTTCACTTCGCTGCCCTCCTCCACTTTCACATCCAGGATAAGGCCCGGCATAGGAGACTTGAGCTCTTTTATCTTTTGGCTGGCATTGGTATCGATGCCCAGCTTTTGCAGGAGCTCATCGTACTTGTCCTTGGCTTCCAGGGTGTATTTGTTGCCGTTCACCTTTAGCTTGATCGTCTTGGTAGCACGGTCGAGGCTTACCAGTTCTATAGTATATGACTTTCCGTTCCGGATCGCGTGGTAACTTCCCTCTTTCACCTTCACCAGGTCCCATTCAAAGGCCTTGCCATCAAGGGTACCCTTTTCCTTGTCTACTATATACTCCTTTTTACCGTTGATCTTGACCTTGAGCATAGAGCAAAAATAACATAAATGCAACTACCCTATGGCTATTGGTGTCTATGTATTTGTACTAATAAAGAAAAAATCATAGATTTGTCTTTCTGCAAAAAAACCTGCCCATGAAAAAACTGATCTTTACCCTTCTAATTGCCTCTATTTCAGGCCTTTCCTTTGCGCAAACCGCTAAGACCACCGAGGCCAAGGATCCCCTGGTAGGAGCCGATATGATGAACAAAGGCGATAAACTGGTGACCAAGACCTGGGTGCCTGTAAGCCATAAACTGAACGGAAAGGACCAGAAGATCGCTACGGGCGACTTCTCACGTTTCCTTGCCAGCGGCGGTTACGACAGCAAAGTGAATGGCGCCAGCGCCATGGGAATCTGGATGTACGATGCGGCTACCAACAAGCTCACCATCCGCACCGGCGAAACCAGCACCGCCTGGGACCTGAAAGAAGTAACTGATAATAGCTTTACGATAACTACCGCTACCGAAGAAAAGAAATTTACGGTAAAGGCGGCAGCGAAATAAGCGCTACAACCTATAAATGAAAAAAGAACTGCAGGACCTGCGGTTCTTTTTTTTTAAGGCTGGCTGAAATAAACGAGGAGCGAAAGGAATGTGAGCGCCATAATTACCCACACCAGGGCGAAGCCGCCCGCGCTATCATCGTTTATCAGGATCTGCATGAATCTTTTCATAGCGATAGGATTGTATCTGAAGCAAAAATAAAATTTTTCTGCTTTGCCGCAACTTTAAATAGCTTTGTTCGTCATTCTATCATGAGCGCTTTTCCCCGGAAGCCCCTCCTTTTGCTCTTATTTCTTCTGCCCCTTTTCGCGGAGGCGGTTATCGTGCATGGCCGTATCAGCGATCAAAAGAACAATCCGCTCCCCTTTGTGAACGTGTATATCAAAGGTACCACCATAGGCAGTACCGCCAATGTCAACGGTGACTACTCCTTCGATATCAAACCGGGAAATTACGAACTGGTGTTCAAGATGATCAGCTATCGCCAGCACATCGAGAAGATAGTAGCCGTAAAAGAGCCTATCGAGCTGAACGTGGTCCTGCAGCCCGAAACGGTCACGCTTCCCGGGGTTGAGATCAAGGCTGATGCGGAGGACCCGGCCTACGCGGTGATCCGCCAGGCAATGAAGAAGCGCAAATTCTACCTCGACCAGGTAAAGACCTTCAGCTGTGATGTATACATCAAGGGCCTGCAGCGCATGAAGAAGTTTCCCAAGAAGTTCATGGGTGAAGAGGTGAACGACGACGGATGGATCGATACCACCAGCGGGATATTTTACCTGAGTGAATCGGTATCGAAGTTCAACTTCAGGCAGCCCGACAAGATCCACGAGGAGATGATCTCTTCGAAGGTGAGCGGCGACAACAAGGCCTTCAGCTATAACCAGGCCTCGGAGATGCTGTTCAACTTTTACGAGAACCTCATGGAGGTACGTCAGCTTACCGACAGAGGATTTGTATCCCCCATCTCCAACTCCGCCTTCCTGTATTACCGTTATAAACTGCTCGGCACCTTTTATGAGAACGGGCAAATGATCAATAAGATCCAGGTGATCCCCAAAAGAAAGAACGATCCCGTGTTTCGCGGCGAGATCTATATCATGGAGAACACCTGGCGCATCCACAGCCTCGAGCTCACACTTACCAAAGACGCGCAGATCGATTTTGTGGATACCCTCGTGATCAACCAGGTGCACGTGCCGGTGGAGAAGGACATCTGGATGCCTTTCACCAACAAGTTCAGTTTCATGTTTAGTTTCCTTGGCTTTAAGGGCGATGGCTATTTCACCGGCACGAGTTCCAACTATATCCTCGATCCTGATTTTCCGCGCAACTATTTCAAAGGCGAGGAAATGAAAGTGCTGGAGGGCGCCAACAAAAAGGATACGGGCTACTGGAAGGAAACGCGGCCCGTGCCACTCACCCAGGAAGAGAAGAACGACTACCGCAAGCGCGACAGCCTGGAGGCGCTGCGTAATTCCAAACCTTACCTCGATTCGCTCGACCGCAAGACGAACAAGTTTAAGTTCTCGAATTTATTCCTTGGCTATACCTATGACAAACGCTTCAAAAAGGAGAGCTGGGATTTTTCGTCGTTACTTCAAAACGTTAATTACAATACTGTGCAGGGGCTCAACATCGGAATTAACGTTTCCTACAACAAAGAGTACGAAAAGAAAAAGCGAAAGCTCTTCGCCAGCGGCGATATCAATTACGGTTTCTCCGATGAGAAACTGCATTCGCAGCTGCGCTTCAAATACTGGTACCGTCCGCAGCGTTTCGAATGGGGAGAGATCAACTTCGGGCACGAAACCAGGCAGGTCAATGGCAAGGAGCCCATTTCCGAATTCCTTAACACACTTTACACATTGGGCTGGGAATGGAACCTGATGAAGATCTACGACCGTGACTTCATCTCCTTCACACATAACATCGAGCTGATCAACGGGCTCGTGTTGAACTCCAACATCGAATATTCTGACCGCAACCCGCTCCTTAATACCAGCGCATTCAAGATCATTGACGTGGAGAAGCGGGAGTTCAGCAGCAACGATCCGCTGGACCCGAAGAGCCCTGCCTTTCCCTTCGCGCGAAGCCAGTCGATGAACCTGAACCTTACGCTCACCATCCGTTTCAAGCAGCGCTACTACACAAGGCCTAACGAGAAGTTCATCATGGGATCAAAATATCCAACTGTGACACTGGCCTATAAGAATTCAGCGCCTGGAATTTTGAACAGCGATATGGATTACAGCCTGGCGAAGATCACCGTGGCCGATAACTTTAGCCTGAAATTGCTTGGCAGAAGTTATTATTCGGTCACCGGTGGTAAATTCCTGCACACCACCCGTATGCAATTCATGGACCACCAGCATTTCATGGGCAACAAAACATTTTACTCCACCTTCGCGCTCGACCGCTATAACCTGCTCGACTATTATGCTTACAGCACCAACGATTATTTCATCCAGGGGTTTTACGAGCATAATTTCTCAGGCTTCATCCTTAATAAAATACCTTTGATACGAAAGCTGAAGCTGCAGGAGCTAGCGGGCTTTAAGTATTTAACGAGCCCTGGCCTGGAGAACTACATGGAGCTTTCCTTTGGCGTACAGCGCATCTTCGCGCGATTGGATTTTGTAATGTCAATTCCCGGTAACGGATTGAAGTCCACGCAGGGAATACGATTTGGTCTTCTTATTAATTGATACGATGATGAAAACAATTTTTTCTCTAATGACGGTAATGGTGGTATCGCATGCGATGGCCCAGAATTACCCTATCACTTCCAAGACCCTGAAGAACGGCTTGCAGGTGATCGTATGCGAAAAACCTGGCAACGATTTCGTGGAGGTAGAGGTGTGGTACCGCGTGGGCAGTAAGGACGAGAAGCCGGGCATCCGCGGCATGGCGCACATGTTCGAGCACATGATGTTCCGCGGCACCAAGAAATTCCCTGGCGACTTTTTCGATCAGGCTGACCGTAAATACGGATGGCGCTCGAACGCCTATACCAGTTATGACCGTACCGTGTATCATGAATATGTTCCCAGCAATACGCTGGAGCTCGCTTTCGACATTGAGTCGGACCGCATGGCCAACCTGGTGGTGACACAGGAGATCCTGAACACCGAGCGCCAGGTGGTAGGCGAAGAGCTGCGCAACGGCAGCAACAACTGGTATGGCAAATTGCAGGAAGAGCGCTATCCGCTTTTCTATCCCAAGGGCCATCCTTACGAGGTGGATGTGATCGGCTTCCTGCCGGAGATCGTGAACTTTACCACGGCGCAGTGCATGGACTTCTACAATAACTTCTACAGTCCTAACAACGCTTACGTGGTGGTGGTGGGTAATGTGAAGAGCGCGGAGGTGTTCGCGTTGGCGGAGAAATATTTTGCTCCCATCACGAAGCAATTGAGCCTGAAGAAAAGAGAGGACGTTCCATCGCTTGACACCTTTAAGCTGAAGATGACGGAGATGAGCATTTTCTTTCCTGTCCAGATCTATACTTATATCGTGCCCAAGCCCGCAAGCACCGACAAGGACTTTTATGCCTTTCACCTGTTGAACGATCTTCTCTTCTCGAATGATAATTCGATCCTCGCCAACCGTATTGTGAAAAAGGACTACATCGCTTATGGCATCAATGCCGGTGGCGACCTGTGGAGCATGTATCCAAATATGATGGCGATCGATATCATAATGGACGCGCAGCCGGGCAACGTTCGTGTGAAGCGCGCGGTAAAAGAAGAGATCAACAAAGTGATCAGCGATGGGGTTCCGCCAGAGATGCTGCAGAAACATATCGCGGCGACTCGCGCTTCCAACCTCATTTCCAAATACGGCTCCTCCAACATCGCTGCCGAACTGGGTGTGGCGCAATACTATTTCAACGATTATACCAAAGCCTTTACGCTCGCCGATGAGTACGCTAAGATCAGCCAGGAGGACATCAGGCGCGTAGCGGCTAAATATTTTTCCGAAGACAAAATGCAGTTGATCAACATCAAACCTGAATAAGATGAAAAAGACCTTCACATTGTTCGCAGCTGTTCTCGCTGCTCTTGCGGCAACCGCGCAAACAGGGCTGCCCGCTATAGAGAAATACAAACTGAAGAACGGGCTGGAAGTGCTCTTCACCGAATACGGAAGCATGCCGGTAACGCATGTGAGCCTGTTCGTTAATACGGGCAAGAAGAACGAAACGCCGGGCCAGCAGCTCATGGCCGAACTTACCGCCAACGCGCTTCAGCTGGGCAGCGAACGTTACGACCGCATGGCCTCCGACGCGCTGGAGCAGGAACTGGGCGGTACATTTTCCATTGACGCCAACGATAACCTCACGAGCATCAGCCTCAGCTTCCCCAACACCGATGCAGAACGCGCCATGGACCTGAGCGCCTCCACCCTGCTGAAGCCTAAGTTTCCAGAAGCGGAGATCAAACAATACATCAGCCAGCAAGTGAACTATAACAATCCCGGGCGCATGGACATTACCGCCCTTACCAAAATGTACGGCGACTTTTTTGTGTTCGGCAGCGCGCATCCGCTGGGCAGGCATTTTTATCCAGCGCAGCTTAACAAGGTCACGCCCGCGCA
>JANWJV010000039.1 GCA_025451785.1 Bacteroidia bacterium
GTCTTGCGCAGCAGGCACAATTCGCCTTTGGCGGCGCAGGCGGCGATGCAGGAAACTACGTAATACAAACCAGCGACAAGGGTTTTGCCGTGGCAGGTATCACCACCTCCTTTGGTGCCGGAGGGTGGGATATGTACATCGTTAAGATGGACAGTGTTTTCAATATACAGTGGACACGCACGATAGGAGGGCCCAGCAACGACGGTGCCGGCGCCATCGCGCAAACCACCGATGGCGGTTACATAGTTGGCGGTTACACCAATTCTTTTGGCCAGGGGAACAGCGACCTTTACGTGGCGCGGCTCGACAAGAACGGGAATGTGCTTTGGACCAAAACGATCGGAGGAGGCGCCAATGATCAACCCCTGTATAACATTATCCAAACCAGCGACAAAGGCTTTGCGGCGGCTTCGGGCACTTATTCTTATGGCAATGGAGGCGACGTTTATGTGATAAAGCTCGACAGTGTTGGAACATTGCAATGGACACGGACGATCGGAGGCGCAAGCGATGACCGCGCCAGCGCCCTTGTGCAAACCAGCGACGGCGGTTATGGCATTGCGGGACAAACCTCTTCGTACGGGGCCGGCGGCTACGATTTCTATTTCATAAGGCTCAACAGCCTGGGCAACCTGCAATGGACACGTACGGTAGGTGTGAACTGGCACCAGCAATGTTTTGCCATGTGCAAAACCGCTGACAAAGGTTTTATTATGACGGGCACGGCGAATAACATCGGCGCCGGCAACACCGATAATTATGTAGTAAAGATCGACAGTGCAGGTGCGCTTCAGTGGACATCGGTGATCGGTGGAACGGGTTATGAAATTCCCCAGGGCCTGACGCAAGCCAAGAACGGCAATTACATTGTTGTAGGATCGGGCGATTCATACGGGGCCGGCGCTTCTGATATGTATATCAATGTCCTGGGCCTTAGCGGGAACCTCATCTCTACCCGCGCTATAGGAGGCAAACTTGGCGACGATGGACGAAGCGTGATACAAACAAAAGACGGACACTTTGTGCTCACAGGCGCAACTTCTTCGTTCGGGTCCGGCGGTCTTGATATGTACGTTGTTAAAGTGGACAGCCTCTTTTCTACTTGCCTTGGTCTCTCCGGCGGAAACTTTACCACCGGTGGCACCGCAAGCAGCGGCGGTTCGGCCGGCATTGGCGGAGTGGTTAGCACCGGAGGCACCTTTGGTACCGGAGGCATCAAAACAAAAGTATGTTGTCCGGTCAACATTTCTTCCACGAACAACCTCTGCTTCGGTACCGGTACCGGTACCGCCAGTGTAAGCGTAAGCGGTTCGGGCTCTCCTTATACTTATGCCTGGACCAACGGACAAACCAATAGCAACGCCACCGGCCTGGTGGGCGGCACCTATACCGTTACCGTTAGTGATGCCAGCGGCTGTACACAAACAGCAAGCGCCTCGGTAACGCAACCGCCCGACATAACTACTAACACCGCTTCCACCGGATCCAACTGCGCGGGAAACAACGGAAGCGCTTCCATCACCGCTTCTGGCGGAACCGGAACATTAAGTTATTCCTGGTTCCCCGGCGGACAAACCAACACTAGCGCGACAGGATTGAGCGCGGGAAATTATACGGTAACGGTAAGCGACAATAACGGGTGTACAAAAACTGTTGGGGTGCCGGTAAACAGTACCGGCGCGGGAACAGCAAGTATTTTCACTGTTACGATGCCTCCCTGTTTCGGAAGCAGCGGCGGCAGCGCTTCCGCTTCCATCACAGGCGGCACTTCACCTTATACTTATTCATGGAGCAATGGTCAAAGTACAACAATTGCCGGCGGACTTTCCGCTGGGAATTATGCCGTGACGATCACTGACGCAAACGGATGTGTTGCGGTACAAACCGTAAGTATAACACAGCCAGTAGCAGTGGCAGTGGCAGTTGGCAGTACCAACACTACTTGCGGACAAAGTAATGGGTCCGCTTCGGTGACAGCAACAGGTGGAACAGGCACGTATACCTATAGCTGGTCCAATGCAACGGCAACAGCAACAGCAACAGGATTGAGCGCGGGCACCTATACCGTTACCATCACTGATGCCAATGGCTGCACGCTCAGCCAAACGGTAAACGTAGCCCCAGCGCCGGGCCTCAACGCGAACGCTACTGCCCTTGCCGCCAATTGCGGTAAAAGCGACGGCAGCGCCTCGGTTACGGCCAGCGGAGGAAGCGGAGCCTATACTTACAGTTGGTCAAATGGTGCAACTCAATCATCCATCAACAATCTACAATCTACAATTTACACCGTTACCATCACCGATGCAGCAGGATGCACCACAACAGCAATCGCAGCCGTTGGGAGTAACAGCGGCCCCACTGCCACCGCTACTGCTGCTGCCACTACAATTGTTACAGGCTCCAGCACAAGCCTTACCGGAACCGGCGGCACCAGCTACATATGGAATCCTTCCACCGCACTCAGCTGCAGTAATTGTCCAAACCCCACCGCATCACCAACGATCACCACTCAATATTGTGTAACGGTAACCGACCAGAACGGCTGTACCGATGTTGCCTGTGTTACGGTGTTCGTTGACCTGCCTTGTCCCTCGAGCAATAACTTCAGCGTTCCCAACGCGTTCTCACCGAACGGCGACGGACACAACGATATTTTCCGCTTGCAGGGATGGGAGGATTGCATCGCCAGCTTTGTGTTCATGGTATATGATCGCTGGGGCACCAAAGTATACGAGAGCGAAGATCCTGCCAATGGCTGGGACGGCACCCTGAACGGAAAAGAGCTTGACGCGGCAGTGTTCGCTTATTACATCAGCGCTACCAATCAGCAGAACGAGGCTTTTATCAAGAAGGGGAATATTACCCTGATGAGGTAGACCGGCTACCTATAATATTCCTTCCTCACATTAACCAGCAGAGCATTGATCCTCTCCAGGTCAGGAAAGTCCGGCAAGTCGGACGCGGAATACGCTTCGCTGATCAGGTCAAGGCGCGTCTCGGCCTTTTGCACCAGGTCCTCGTAAGCGAAATCACCTTTCTTTATGTTTAGCAGCAGTTCACGGTTCGGTCGGCGCACAATAACCCTGCCCTGGCGGGCGATCTCCTCCGCCATATCGAGCAGACGGAACGTGTGCATCATGTTCTTCGCGTCGTAGTTTTTGCCATGCGCAATGGTATTGCTGTAGCGGTCTTCGTTGCGGTCCTCCACCCAGGACCAATACTCCTTATAGTCCTTGCAGTATTTGGAATAACCGTCCTTATTGAACGACATGATTGACACCGGCGCCTCTCCTTCCGCGACAGAACTGAGCGCCACATCCAATGAATCCTCGGTTCGCATGATCCCTTTGTAAATTCCTTTAGCGCTGTGATAGAGACCATACATTTCACGCATGTGTGGAATAGCCGCCAGTCCGCAGTGTTCCTGCTTCATATTATTCTCTTCCAGGAATTGTCTAACCGGGATGGAGCCTTGTTCCCGTGACACATAACAGAAATCCAGTATCAACTTCTTCTCTTTCGCCATGGGATTGAGTATCTTCTTATTCAGGCCTCTCGCCTTTTTCAACTGTGTCATAGCATACCCTGCAAAGCTTTCCTTACAGAGGCGCGAAAGAAAGAGGCCGGCCCTTATCTTATCATACAGCGGGTGCTTGAACAACACGCAGTCGGCCGGCATGTCGAGCATCTCCAGCATGTTGGGATTGTTCTTCGCGAGCAGATCGATGAACTTGCGGAGCTCGTAAAACACCACGTTGTTATTATCGCTGTTCACCTGTTCCGGAAATTCCAGCGAGTAAAAGTTATCGCGGGGCGCGATGAAAACCCCCTTTATATCCGTATCAGAAGTTTCTGTGGCCAAGCCATAGGCCCTGCTACCGCTCACGCATTCAAAAACAATACAGCCCTTATCTCGTATCTCCTGCAAGTTCATAGCTTGTTACTTATGGTGTTCCGCATCAACTCATCTATGGCTTCTGTATCTGCCTTCGCCGCGGGGAGCATGGGCGCTGCCTGGCTGCAGCGCTCAATGCTTTCGCCCAGAAATTTCTCCAGGGCTTTGTCACGGGGGTGCATGTACGACTCGTCCTTCGTGGCCTTCAGCTTCACCAGCTCGCTGATCTTATCTTGCAGCACCTTGTTGCCATCTATTATGGTTAACAGCTTGCCCAATTCCATGGGCGGGATGCTGCGCAGGGCGGCGATCCATTCAGAGGCCAGGGAAGTTCGAAGGCAATAGAGGTATTTTTTCAGCTTCACCGTCTCACCTTCCTGGCATTCGGCATAATAACGTTTGGACATGCTCAGGTAATGGTGCATGGCGGCGATGGGTGAAAAGCAGGAAGGCGCCACCTTGCGCAAGCCAGCAATAAAAACATTATCTATACCATAGATCACCGGCGACTGCATCCATTCGAACACCACCGCGTTGTGCTTTGCCATAAGGCGAAGGGCCTTGCGAAGGTCCCAGCCGTTGATGTCGAGCTCACCGTTGATGGGCAGCTCGATCACATCAGCCTTTTCGTTAATAGAAAGATACCAATCCTCCCGGTGCGCATAGATGAACCTCGCATCATAATCGCTGTCGGGAGAAGGGAAGCCCCAGGCACGGGAGCCAGACTCGCAGGCGAAGAGGATACGGATGCCGTGCTCCTTTTCCAGTTCCGCCAGTTTTGTCTTTATGATCTCTTCTGTTCTCATTCGTCTTCTTTATCGTATTGCGCCTGCATTTTGCCAATGCGATGGTTGATCCTGTTACAGAGCTTACGTGGCGACAACACTTTTATTTGCTCCCCGAAACCCAGGATCTCCCGTTCCAGTTCAAAGTTCCATATCACTTCGATGCTGAAGATAAGCCCGTCGGGTTCCAGCTTCAGTTCTTTCTGCGAAGGGTGCAAGGGCTTGGTTTGAATATAGGGTGCGTTGGCCTTGTCGATCTTCATCACAATAAGCTGTGGTTTCATGCTCGGCGATTTCGTAACCCCTATCACATCATCAAAATAAGTATCGATGTCCATTACCGTGTTTTTGAGATAGGCTTCGTCCTCCATCTCTTTCACAGCGATGATCCTGTCGAGCGCGAGTATGAGTTGCAGCTCTTTACTGTTGACGCCCAACACGAACCAGCGGTTACGGTATTCCTTGAGCAGGTACGGATGGAACACCACCTGTGTAGGCTGCCTTGCCTTGAAGCTCTGATAACGGATCTCAAGCACCTTCCGGTTGAGTATAGCTTTATGAACAGGGTCAATGAACTCGAGTCCTTTTAAAAGATCGTTCTTCTCGAAGTGTATATACGAGCGGCCGCGATGTTGCTGTTTGTAAACCTTATCCTCAAGACGGCTAACCATTCCGGTAAGCTCCTGGAAATACCCGAAACCCTTAAACTGCTTCAGCACTTCCACCACTTCGTTCAGAGTGCCCAGGTCGGACCGCGTGAGCGGGATATTGGTGATGCTGTAGTTCTTGTCGCTATAACTGTAATATTTCTTATCTGTAACGATGATGGGCGCGTTATAGCCCAGCTTTTCGCTGCGCATGTTCTGGATATCCAGCTGCACGGTTCGCAAGCTTACACCACGCGTGATGCCTTCGTATTCATACAGGATTTCCGAGCATGCCTCCACCAGATCTTCGAGGGTCCATTTCCGGAAACGGTTCTGCAAACAATTGTCAATTGTCTTGTAGCGAATGAGGGCCAGTTTGTTGATCGGCATGGAAAGATCCTTGTTTGCGAAGGTAAAAAAAACCATTAACTACGCAATCTATTTGCGCAGATGGGCCTTACTCGTATCAATAATTAATTATATTATGTTGATTATCATATATTTATAATTATTTTACAAAAATAAATATACCTGCGCAATTAGTTTGCGTAGTGTTGAATTGATATTTGTATCATCTATTTTAATCATGAACAAATTGAACATAAACGGCGATGACCTGAAAAAGATCGGCTACCCGGAGGGGAAGGCGATCGGTGTGGCGATCCGTGCGATCGAACAACATTTCAGGAAACACACCAGGGAGGAAGTGTTGGCACTTCTTGCAAAAGTGCTGGCCACTCCTACCGATTATTTGGCCGATGCGGTATTGTCAGGTATTGCCACTGCGCTAACCGAAAAGCCCACGGACGACGAAGGTCCTGTAACGCCATTGAAAGAAAGTACAGATGAGTATGCCATTTACGGCGCTGAGCACATTGAGCAGGGCGCCCTCAAGCAGATGGAAGTAGCGATGAAGCTGCCGGTAACGGTGGCCGGGGCATTGATGCCCGACGCACACCAGGGTTATGGTCTGCCAATCGGCGGCGTGCTTGCCGCTGACAACGCGGTGATCCCCTATGGGGTTGGTGTTGACATCGGCTGCAGGATGTGTCTGAGCATTTACGACATACCTGAAAGCCACTACCTGGGGAACGAAGGAAAGTACAAGCGCGAGCTTATCGCCTTCACCAAATTCGGCGCGGGCGCGGGATGGCAGGGAAGGGACAAAGCAGAGCACGAGGTCATGGAGAAGAGCGAGTTCAATGCTACGGAGCTAATGAGAAAGCTGTTCGATAAAGCCGCGACCCAGTTAGGAACGTCAGGGGGCGGGAACCACTTTGTGGAGTGGGGCATCATCGAAATGCTGAGCGACGACGCGCAGCTGAACATCCCGAAAGGCAAATATGTCGCCTTGCTTTCGCATTCAGGTTCCAGGGGCTTCGGCGCAACCATCGCGGCGCATTACACGCAGTTGGCGAAACAACTGTGCAAGCTGCCGCAGGAAGCTAAGAACCTTGCCTACCTCAGCCTTGATTCGGCCGAGGGTCAAGAGTACTGGATGGGAATGAACCTGGCGGGCGATTACGCATCGGCATGTCATGAAGTGATCCACAACAGGCTCACGAAAGCGATCGGCGGAACATTGCTGGCGAGGGTGGAGAACCACCACAACTTTGCCTGGAAGGAAATGCTGAACGGCAAAGAAGTGATCGTGCACAGGAAAGGCGCCACTCCCGCGGGGAAAGGGGTGTTGGGGATCATCCCCGGTTCAATGACCGCTCCCGGTTTTCTTGTAAGGGGAAAAGGCGATACGACCTCCATCAACTCCGCTTCACACGGCGCGGGAAGGCAGATGAGCAGAACGCAGGCGATCAAAACGGTGAGCAGAGAAAAGATGCGCGCCATCCTGAAAGAGCATGGGGTGACGCTGATCGGCGCGGGCCTTGACGAAGCACCTATGGCCTATAAGGACATCCACAAGGTGATGGCCGCGCAAAATGAATTGGTGGAAGTGCTTGCGAAGTTCAGTCCGAAGATGGTACGTATGGCAGATGACGGAACGAGAGAAGATTAAAAAAATTACGCGGCCTGCAACCTTTTGTGCAGAAGCTTCGTCTAACAGGTCGATAAAGATTTTGTATTTAATGAGACACGTAACATATACACTCAGCATAAGCCGGTCAGAGATGACCACCGGCCGAGCCATTCCTTTTAATAAGGATCAGCTAATGAGCGGGGCGTATACTGTGCACGTATAGAAAAATATACACGCATCACAGGAAAGCCCCGGAACATCCGGGGCTTTTTGTTTTGATATGATACCCTGTCACGGCTTGGAGGAAGCCCTTTGACTGAACTGGCCGGAACACCGGCGTGACAGGGGAACGGAAAGATAGCTCAGCAGGTAGAGCACCAGATTGAAGATCTGGCCGCCAAGGTTCGATTCCTTGTCTTTCCACTAAGCCGAAGTCGCATAGCGGTCGATTGCATCTGCCTTGTAAGCAGACACATCACGTCGCAGGTTCGACTCCTGCCTTCGGCTCACATTGCGGGGTAGATTGGAGATGGTTTCCAGCTCTGTCTCATAAGCAGAACGACACGGGTTCGAATCCCGTCCCCGCAACTGACACATAGCTCAATTGGCGGAGCGTCATCCTGATACGATGAAGGGTCCTGGTTCGATCCCGGGTGTGTCAACTGAAGTACGAGAAGCTCATATGGATGAGCGGCTGCCTGTTAAGCAGATGGCAGAAGGTTCGAATCCTTCCTTGTACGCTAATAGTCTCGTAGGGGAGCCTGGTCGTCCCCGCAACCTTGTCACGGTTGAGATCGTGGGTTCAAATCCCATCGGGACTGCTGAAAAAAAATGAACATGAAAAGAGCAACAGAAGAGAGTGACGAGATCTGTCCCGTTGGGCGAGTGGGCAAGCCGTCACTCTTTCACAGTGGAGACACCGGTTCGAACCCGGTACGGGATACGATATAAAAGAAAGCGAGGTATAGCTTAATTGGTAAAGCGCCGGTCTTCCAAACCGGGGAAGCGGTTCGAACCCGATGCTTCGCTCGAAAAACTTCGATAGCTCAATGGTGAGAGCAAATGCCTTATACGCATTAGGTTGATGGTTCAACTCCATCTCGAAGTACGAAATACATTGGGGCGTTGGCAGAAAGGCAATGCACTTCCCTTGCAAGGAAGACCATGAGGTCTCGGTATCCTCACGCTCCACAATAGCAGCTTAGCTCAGCAGGTTCAGAGCAGCGCACTTACAATGCGAAGATCAATGGTTCGAATCCATTAGCTGCTACAGAAAAAAAGAAAAATGAACATGACAACAGAAGAGGACAAGAAAAGCATAGGCCAAATATGGGTCTATGGCGAGAAGGTCGCGCAGCATACTTTTAATATGCGGGTGATGGTTCGATTCCATCTAGGCCCACTACGCCGACTCAGTCGGTGAGGTAATCCTTCATTACATACAAGGCCTGTGTAGCTCAACCGGAAGAGCAATTGCCTTCTAAGCAATAGGTTATTGGTTCGAATCCAATTGCGGGTACTTAAGACCTCCGTCGTTCAACGGAAGGATACCGGGCTACGGACCTGGTGATGGGAGTTCGAGTCTCTCCGGGGGTACTTAATGTTCATGGTGCTATTACGCTAGTGGCAAGCGGACAGATTGTGGATCTGTTGACACCAGTTCGATCCTGGTATGGCACCCGGGTTTTTATGCCTTCGTAGCCCAACGGAAGAGGCACCAGTCTTAGGAACTGGTCAGTGTCAGTTCGAATCTGACCGAAGGTACCATGGGAGTGTTGGCGGAGCGGCGGCGGTCTGCAAAACCGCGATGGAAGGTTCGAGTCCTTCGGTGGTCTCAAGGAAGGTTAAGCAGTGGCAATGGAGCCGCGACTGGTCTTGAAAACCAGGCTCCGGTGATGAACCGGATGGGGGTCGGGTCCTCAGCCTTCCGCGATTTGTTCTTTTTTTATCAGGGTGTGGGAAAATTGGTAATCTGCCTGGTTTGGGACCAGGAGAATGTGAGTTCGAGCCTCACCACCCTGACCAATACCCGGGTCGTCTAAAGGCAGGATAAGGAGCTTTGAACTCCTTGATGGTTGGTTCAAATCCACCCCCGGGTACACTGATGAGGTAGA
>JANWJV010000040.1 GCA_025451785.1 Bacteroidia bacterium
CTGGGGGGGGGGGGGGTGTCGCCCGCCAACACCCCCACCCCCCCCCCCCTCCCTCTAAATAAAAAACAACGCTTGTCATCCCGAGCGAAGCGAAGGGACCCCCTCGAGTTTTGCATTTGCTAAAGACCGTGCCTGCTCTATACTCTTACTCCAATCACCAGCACATCATCCACTTGCTCCAGCTCCCCTCTCCATTGGGTAAAGGCGCTCTCAAGCATTTCCTTTTGCTCCTTCATGCTGTGGTTGTTGATGAAGACCAGTAGTTCTTTCATGGCCTTGTACTTGAACTTCTTTCCCCTCGGCCCGCCAAACTGGTCGGCATATCCATCGGAGAAAATATAAATGCAATCGCCTTTTTCTAATTGTAAGGTGTGATTGGTGTAGTTGTCCACCACTCCGTCCACATTTACTCCAATAGGTGATTTGTCGGCTTTAATTTCCACCAATTGCCTGTTTGCCTCTTGCCCATTTGCCCCTTTTACCACCCACAGCCCATTATACGCACCGGCATACTGCAATTCCTTTTTCGCGAAATCAAGGGTACACAAAGCCAGGTCCATTCCGTCCTTCACGGTGTTCGTTTCAGTACTTTGCCTCAGCATGGTATTTACACCGGAATCCAAATGCCTTAAGATATCCGAAGGTTTTGTCAGTCCTTTTTCGCTCACTGCCTGTGAGAGGAGGTTAAAGCCCAGCACGCTCATCATCGCTCCGGGAACACCGTGGCCGGTACAGTCAACAGCGGCAAACAATACTTTGTCCTTGCTCTTCTCCAGCCAGTAAAAATCTCCGCTCACAATGTCTTTCGGGAGATAGAGGACAAAACTGTCGGGCAATAGCTCGTTCACCAGCCTGTCGGGCGGCAGGATGGAGCTTTGAATGCGCTGCGCGTAATTGATGCTGTCGGTAATGTTCTTGTTCTTTTCCTGCACCAGCGCGTTTTGTTCTTCAATGAGGCGGTTCTTTTCTTCGAGAAGTTTTTCCGAAAGTTGTTTTTGCCGGTAACCGCGGAAGATGAAGAAGGCGAGGAGCAGTACCAATATAAGTCCGGTGCTGGCGGAGGCGATGATGGTGCGCTGACGTGTAAGCCGGGTGTCGTTCAGCTCCTTCTCCAGGTTCAGTTCGGTGATCTGGCGATTCTTCTTCTCGGTATCATATAATACCTGCATCTCGCTCATATTGCGGCGGTTTTGTGAATTGAGCATACTCTTCTTAAGCTTGTTGTGTTGTACCAGATAATGATAGGCGCTGTCGTTCTGCTTCAGAGCTTTAAATACCTGCGAAAGTCCTAAATGACATATGGTAACGCCTTCAAGGTGCTCTACCTTGTTTGAGAGGGGTAGCGCGATCCTGAAGTTCTCCAGTGCTTTTTCAGGATTGTTTGACTTGAGATATACTTGTCCAATATTTATATAACAATTGGCCTGGCCTTTAATGTCTTTCGTTTCCTTCTTGAGCTTCAGTGACTCCTGGAACAGCTCAAGGGCCTTTCCGTTATCAGCGCCCCATTCCAGATAGGTGCCGCCAAGGTTATTAAGCGAGTTAGCTATGCTCCTCTTGGTAGCGATGCCCTGCTTAAGTTCAAGTGCCTTGTTGAAATATTCCAGGGCCTTTGGGAAATCACCCATGCCCTTGTAACAGCTGCCGATATTATCAAGCGTTCTTGACTTCCCTATCTTATCGTCGATCCTGTCTTGTACCTCTATGGCTCTGAAGTAGTATCGGAGCGCCTCTTGTTTATCTGTTACAGCCGTAGCAATGCCCAGGTTCATGCAGCTGGTAGCAATACCATACTGGTCGTTCATCTCCTCACGGATCTTAAGCGCTTTCAGGTGATACTTCATGGCTTCCTCATAATTGGAAAGGCCGAAAAATATATTGCCGATGTTGTTCAGTGTTTTGGAGGTCCTGGCCCTGTTGCCGGTGATCTCGTTGGCTTTTAACGAGCGTTCATAGTTTTCCAATGCCTTTTGGTTCTCGTTAAGATCGCGGTAGGCCATGCCCAGCACATGGTAAGCGTTGGCCATGCCTTGCGTGTACTTCAGCTTTTCCGAAAGAGCGAGGGCTCCATTCAACAGCGGCATGTCGGGCTCCTTTTCAATATCGGCCATGGCCATGCCGAGTGTTGTCATTAGGTTTACCTTGTTGGTATCTTCCTTTGCCGTCTTGACAAGAGAGCGCAATGAATCAAGTTGATGGTCGTTCAGTCTCACAGGTACCTGCGCGAGGCTTGCGCCCGCGAGGAATAAAAACAAATATGTGATCCCTTTCTTCATTTATATTCTTACTCCTATCACTAACACATCGTCCACTTGTTCCAATCCCCCTTTCCAGTCCATCAGTGCCTTTTCCATTGTTCTTTTCTGCTCCTTCATCGTTTGCCCGTTTATGGAGAGCAGCAATTCTTTCATGGCCTTGTACTTGAACTTCTTTCCCCTTGGCCCGCCAAACTGGTCGGCATAGCCATCGGAGAAAATATAAATACAATCGCCTTTCTCTAATTGCAAGGTGTGATTGGTGTAATTGTCCACCACTCCGTCCACATTTACTCCAATAGGCGATTTGTCGGCTTTAATTTCTACCAATTGCCTGTTTGCCTCTTGCCCATTTGCCCCTTTTACCACCCACAGCCCATTATAAGCACCGGCATACTGCAATTCCTTCTTCTCAATATCAAGCGTACACAAAGCCAGGTCCATTCCGTCCTTCACTGTATTTGTCTCCGTACTTTGGCGCAGCATGGTATTTACGCCGGCATCGAGGTGCCTTAAAATATCAGAAGGTTTTGTCAATCCCCTTTCGTTCACCGCCTGCGAGAGGAGGTTGAAGCCTAATACGCTCATCATCGCTCCAGGCACTCCATGCCCGGTACAGTCAACCGCCGCGAACACTACTTTGTCCTTGCTCTTCTCCATCCAATAAAAGTCACCGCTCACAATATCCTTAGGGAGATAGAGCACAAAGCTATCGGGCAACAGCTCGTTCACCAGCCTGTCGGGTGGCAGGATGGAGCTTTGAATGCGCTGCGCATAATTGATACTATCAGTAATGTTCTTGTTCTTTTCCTGCACCAGCTGCCCTTGCTCTTCGATGAGTCGGTTCTTTTCTTCAAGCAAGATTTCCGCCGTTTGTTTTTGGCGGTAGCCCCTGTAAATAAAAAAAGCCAGAAGCAATATCAGTGCAAGGCCCGCAACAATGGCAATGATCGTTGTGTTCTGCTGCGCCAATTGCGAATCCTGTACTTCCTGGCCGCGCGTTAGTTCCAGGATATCCCTGTTCTTCTTTTCAGTATCGTACAGGATCTGCATCCTGTTCATGCTCTTATTGCTCTCATCGTTGAGAAGTGAATCCTCCAGGTTGGAGTAGTTTAGAAAATAATTGTAGGCCATTCCGAGATCTTTTCTGCGGGAGGCGAGCTCAGCGAGGCACAAATAGTTCTCCTTAATGGTCACGCGGTTGTTCATTTGCCGCGCCTGGCCAAGACTTTTTATAAAGAACACCTCCGCGTTCTGGTAATCGCCTTCTGCCGCGTAAACGGCGCCAATGCTCATAAGGGTATTGGCAATACCTACCCGGTCCTTCACTTCTTCTTTCATCTTCAGCGCTTCCTGCAGGAACTCCATGGCCAGTTTTGTTTTGCCCATGTCGCGGTAAACAGCACCTATATTGCTAATGGTATTAGCAATGGAGCGTTTGTCCTTCAGTTCTTTGAACAGTTCGAGGCTGACGAACAGGGTCTTAAGGGTTTCTTCAAAATTCTTTTGCAGCAGGTACACGCCTGCCATGTTCTCGAGGCCCTTGGCCTCTTCTTCACGGTTATTATACCTGAGCGATTGTTTATACGCAGACTTAAAATAGTACATGGCCTTTACCGTGTCGTTCAGGTACCCGTAGATCACTCCAACGGTGGTCATGCTCGAGCCCAGGACGAGAGAATCCTTCGTTTCTTCGCGCAGCTTGAGCGAAGAGAGGCCGTAGTCAAGTGCCGTTTGATAATCGCTCAACCGAATGTACACCAGGCCGATGTTGTTCAGGTTCTTTGTCTTGCGGCGCAGGTTGCCGGTCTCGGTGTTGATCTTGAGCGAATGGTTGTAATGCTCAAGCGACAGAGGGAAATCGGCGCCAACAAAATGGGCGAAGCCCAACAGGTGATGCGCGTCCGCCTCTCCCTGGCGAAACTTAAGTTTTAGTGAAAGCTCCAGTGCTTCTTTGCCAAGTGCTTTGGCCCTGTCTACATTATACCTGGCGATAACGGTGCCAAGCTCGACCATTGTGTTTACCCTGTTGGTGTCCTGCATAAGGGCAGGGAGAACCTTCTCGAGAGAATCGATCTTTCTGTTCTGCGCTTGCGCGAAGCAAAAGCAGATAAGGAACAGGTATGTGGTTATCGCTCTCGCTTTCACGCTCAAACGGGATTAAACCCTAACTCCCAGTACAAGTATATCATCCACCTGCTCCAGGTTGCCGCGCCATTCTTCCAGTGTCTTCTCCAGCAATTGTTTTTGCTGGTACATGGGTTTCAGCGCGATGTTCTTGAACAGCGCTTTCAGCTGCGCGTACTTGAACTTTTTTCCTTTCAGCCCGCCAAACTGGTCGCCGTAGCCGTCGGAGAAAATATAAATACAGTCGCCTTTCTTCACTTCTATCTCGTGGCCGGTAAACGGTTTGCACTCCTCTTCCTGCCTGGCGGCGATGGCCTGCTTGTCGCCTTTCAGCTCAATGAGCTCTTCGCCCCGCACCACGCACAAAGGATTTCTTGCCCCTGCATAGCGCAGCTTCATCTTGTTGCGATCGAGTGAACAAATGGCCATGTCCATTCCGTCCTGTATAGAAGAGCCCAGGTATTTATGGCTGAACACTTCCTGCACCGCATCGTTGAGATGGTTAAGGATAGTGTCGGGTGTAAGAGACGCGTCTTTGCCCACTACGGTGTTGAGCGCGCTGTTGCCCAGTACGCTCATCATCGCTCCGGGCACTCCATGCCCTGTGCAATCAACCGCTGCGAACAATACTCTGTCGCCGCTGCGTTCCACCCAATAGAAATCGCCGCTCACAATGTCTTTGGGCTTAAAGAGCACAAAGCATTCTTTTAAATATTCATACACCAGGTCTTCGGGCGGAAGAATGGAGCTTTGAATGTGTTTCGCGTAATTGATGGAGTCGGTGATCTCCTTGTTCTTTTCTTCGATGATCGATTTTTGCCTCCTCAGGATCCTGTTAGACCTTTTCTTGGCGTTGTACCCTCGGTACACGGCAATGGCGGCAATGAAACAGATGATAAGCCCACCCAGGAATATATTCCGTAAAAGAGCATCGCTCTTTTTGTCTTGCGCTACCTGCACTTCGCGGGCATCCTGCTCGGCCTTCATCTTTTGTTCTTCACGGGCAAAGTCGGCTTTCATTTGCTGCTCCACCAATTGATCGGCGGCTTGCGTTCGTTGTGAACTGTCAACAAGCGCCACATATTTTTGCAGGTATTCTACCGACTTCAGCGGCTCGCCAACTTCCTTATATACTGTACCTGCCAGCTTATAACCCAGTTCCTTTACGAGCAGCTCTTCCGCAAATTTGTTTGCGGGTTCAAGTACTTTGTTCAGCTTATCAGCGGCCTTCTTAAATTCTTTCTTAGCGGCATATTGTTCGGCAAGGAAATAGAGCACCAGTCCCGAGCGACCCTTGTTGCCACTGAGTTCGAACAGTTCGAAGCTCTTCTCATAGTTCACCAGTGCTCCGTCAAAATCACCTTTCTTACGATACACATTGCCCATATAGCGATAGGCTTCGGCAATGGTGAAGTTGTCCTTCGTCTCCATGGCGTAGCTGAGGCTTTTGTAACGCCAGGAGAGCGCTTTCTCATAATCCTTCAGGCCGCTGTAGGAGTTACCGATCCATCCGGCTGATTCGGCAAGAGAGCCGGCATCATGCTTCGCGGCCATGTGCATGTCATAGGCCGCCTGGAAATTGGGAAGCGCTTCCTTGTATTGTTCGTTATTGAAAAGATAAAAGCCCAGCAGGTACGTATGATAGGCTTTGTCGTGGGTATTATCGGTAAGCATATAATACTTCACCGCTTCCTTTTCATTGTCGGCCGCTTTGCCAAGCAAGTTGAGGTTGCGGAATATATTGCCCCTGTGTGAATAGCTCTTGGCGATGATGGAATTGTTTTTCATGCTTTCGCCCAGCTCTATCATTTGCTGTGTGAGGCGAAAGGCTTCGCTGAACTTGTTGTTGCGGAGATAGAGGTAATACTTGCGCTCCAGCACCTGGAAGAGCATTTTATCGTCCTTTACTTTTTTTGCATGCACTTCCGCTTCGTCCATCCAGGAGAAGGCCCTGGGCAGGTCGTCGCGAAAGATCTCTTCGAGCTTGAACCAGCTTTCAAAGCGGCTGCTGTCAGGCAGGGAAGTGTTACGCGCAACTGCCTGCAGCGAATCGGGCCTGCCGGCAAAGGCGGTGCTGCCCGATAGGAGCAGGAAAAACAGCAATATGTTAGGCCTTGTCAGCAGGACAGTTTTTTAGGGAAGGTAAAAGTAGCAAAATAGGCGTATTCTTCGGCAAGCTAAGGATGACGGTTTTGTTAAGGGTAGAGGATTGGGGCGGTTTCAACACCAGTTCTTTAATATTTTTCTAGAAAAGAAACTTTCCAATTAAAAATTCGTTATAGTTTAGCCTGATCCAAAAGATAATCGTGCGGAACCTGAAGAAACTACCCCTCTTACTATTGCTCTTTCCTTTTGCTGCTTCCGCGAACCGCGACAGCCTGGACTATGGTACCGTGCAAGTGGTTTGCGCGAATGACAGTGTATGCCGCAAGTTTGTAGGTATCAACCATTTGTATTTCGAAGGGGCCGATACGCTTGACCATGTTAAGTTCTGGAGGCAGATCATCAATTTAAGTCCCGATACAGGCCTTTTATGCCTGGGTCATACCCGCGAGGTAGTGGGGAAGATCACTGTAAAGGAATGGGGCTTGCTCTCCGACGCCAAACAAAGCTTATTAAGGGATAGTATAAGGAAGGCCCGTGGCCTTGATAGTACGGTGAGGGTTCTGTTTTCGAGGGGGCGCAACGATTTTTATGATGTAAAAGGCGTTGTTCCGCAGATCGATAAGGCCATCCCGATCTTTGAGGAGGCGGGGGTGGATCCTTTTTATGCCCAGGCTATCCTATTAATAGAGAGTCCCGGCAAAATGCTAAAGTCCAATGTGGGGGCCTATGGTTCCTTCCAGTTAATGAAGGGGGTTGCTATCAAAATGGGCTTAACAGTGAACAAAAAGGTGGACGAAAGGCGCGATTTTGATAAATCGGCGGGTGCCGCGGCCAAATTAATAAGGACCATTTGTGTGCCTTATACCAATGCTATGCTTCAAAAACACAACATTGCGGTATGTGAGACCGACCTTTGGTATCGTTTGTTAGTGCTGCATGTATATCACGCGGGGGCGGGCAATGTTGACAAGGCCCTGGACGCGATCTGTCCGGAGGTAGGTAACATGCAGCTTATCAAGACGTTGTGGAACACGCAGGCAGGCGCTTTCGGCAAGCATTCGCAGAACTATAGCCAGGTGGCTTTGGCCAGTTTACTTGAGCTGGAGTTGGTGGTGGGCAAATCCATCCGTAACTAGCTGGTTTTCAATCCGAAAAAATTTTCAGTATTACTTGCGGTTGTACAAAAACAACGTACATTTGCGTCCCCTTTAAAAAGGGATTGTTCATTGAGGAGGCACGGAGGGTAGCATTTACTGCAAGGTAAAATTCGATTTTACAAAGCACGACAAAAAGGTTTTCAACAGCAAGAAGGAGATTTTTGATAAAAAAATCCTTAAAATTTTGTTGGATTGAAAAAGCTTTCTACTTTTGCCGTCCCTTTTGAAAAATTTCGTTCGTTTTTAGAGGTTTGAATTGAGTATCGTTTATCCCGGTTTCCGGGGTAATAAACATACAACGTTCTTTGAAAATATTGAAGTAGAAAAGAAGATAGCAAATATCCCAAAATTTTTTTGAGGAACAGATCCGAGAGACTCCTGTTCAGGCGGCCGCAAGGCAGGCCCTGGACAGGTACAAATCAAACTTACAATGGAGAGTTTGATCCTGGCTCAGGATGAACGCTAGCGGCAGGCTTAATACATGCAAGTCGAGCGGTAACATGGGTAGCAATACCTGATGACGAGCGGCGCACGGGTGCGTAACACGTATGCAACTTTCCTTCAACTGGTGAATAGCCCATCGAAAGATGGATTAATACACCATAATATAATGAGGTGGCATCATCTTATTATTAAAGCTCCGGCGGTTGAAGATGGGCATGCGCAACATTAGCTAGTTGGTGAGGTAACGGCTCACCAAGGCTACGATGTTTAGGGGTTCTAAGAGGACATACCCCCACACTGGTACTGAGACACGGACCAGACTCCTACGGGAGGCAGCAGTAAGGAATATTGGACAATGGCCGCAAGGCTGATCCAGCCATGCCGCGTGCAGGACGAAGGCGCTATGCGTCGTAAACTGCTTTTATACGGGAAAAAACCCCTGGTCGTGTACCGGGGCTGATTGTACCGTAAGAATAAGGATCGGCTAACTCCGTGCCAGCAGCCGCGGTAATACGGAGGATCCGAGCGTTATCCGGATTTATTGGGTTTAAAGGGTGCGTAGGCGGAACGGTAAGTCAGTGGTGAAAGCCTGTTGCTCAACAACAGAACTGCCATTGATACTGCCGATCTTGAGTACATATGATGTGGGCGGAATGTGTCGTGTAGCGGTGAAATGCTTAGATATGACACAGAACACCGATTGCGAAGGCAGCTCACAAAACTGTAACTGACGCTGAGGCACGAAAGCGTGGGTATCAAACAGGATTAGATACCCTGGTAGTCCACGCCTTAAACTATGAATACTCGATGTGTGCGATACACTGTACGCGTCCAAGCGAAAGCGTTAAGTATTCCACCTGGGGAGTACGGTCGCAAGGCTGAAACTCAAAGGAATTGACGGCATCTTTTCACAAGCAGTGGAGCGTGTAGTTTAATCTGATAATCCACGAAAAATCTTACCAATTCTTAATTTAGAAAATAGTTTTTAAATGCTTTTAGAAATAAAAGTGTTGCGTAAAAATAAACTAAA
>JANWJV010000041.1 GCA_025451785.1 Bacteroidia bacterium
AGGCGGAGGGAGTTCTTCTGAACGTTCTGGCGCGCTTTGATGTGCTCCATATCGTCCTTGGTAACGAACTCGGTATTCCTCACATAACCCGCGCCAATGGTAGAGGGGCGGAGGGGGTTCTTCTCGAGGTCGGAGAGCACATCGGGATTTACTTTCCAAACACCTACCGAAGAAGGGTTGGGATCTTTTTCAATAAAGCCTTCAGCGGAGATGATGAAGCCAAGCACGCTTTTCTTCGCGCCGGTGCTGTCTTTCTTAGTGATGATAGGTCCGCCAACGCTCAGGCCGAGGAAGTTATAGCCGAACGCGTCGAGGAACTGTGATGAGCTGGCTTCGATGCCGCCAAAATATTCGCTCTGGGGACCGCGGGTGGTCACCGAAATGATACCGCCTGCCGCGTCGCCATAAGAAGCGGGAACACCGCCGGTAACAACGCTGATCTGCTCAACGCTCGACTGCGGAAGTCCGCTGGTGCCGATCACTTTCACACCGTCAATGTAGGTGCTGGTGCCGTTCTCGCGCGAGCCGCGCATATTAAGTCCTTTGCCTTCGTCCTTTTGGTAAACACCCGCGGTGGTGGCCGCTACAGAGTTCACGTTCTTCGAAGGCATATTGGTATATTCTTCACGGGTAATGGTTCCTCCCGATTTGGTATCCGGATCGATAAGCGGTTCTAGGTATTCCACCTTCACCACTTCGTTAAGGTTTACAATATTGGTGGTCATCTTCACCGGCACGTAGGTGGTCTTATCACCTGCTACGATAACACCGGTTTGCGCCACGGGCTGATAGCCCAGGTACTTCACCTGTACATCGTATTTACCAGGGGTAAGCGGTTTGATGACCGCGTTCCCGTCAATGTCGGTTGTAGCGACACCAACTTGCTGCCCGTTTTGGAAAACCACCACCGGTACGAACGGCAGGGTTTCTTTGGTCTTCTCGTCAGTAAGAGTTACTTTGATGGAGCCTGTCTGGGCCATAGAGAGGCTGCCTGCTGCAAATACGACCGTAAGGGTAGTGAATAATCTTCTCAGCATATGGTAAGTTTTATGTTAGGTAAAGAAATCGTGCAAATCAGAAAGGTTTCAAATATATGAATATTTAATTCTGATTACCAAATATTTTTAATGAGCGGTTTCTTTGTCCGGACTAACGGGGGATGTGCCCGGATTTTCCCTCTCGCCGCTGCCTTTTTCAAGCTCACAAAATACAACCGCGAATGCTCGATACAATATTAATTACAAGCTCCAGAAATACAAAAAAGGTTTTCTTGAAAGGTAAGCACGTATGTTTAAAAGGAGTGATTTGAAAATGAATGGCTGGGTGCCCGGGAAAGGCCTCAGCTGCCGCGCTGCTTCTTCGAAAACCACCTTTTCAGGAAAAATTCGCGCTTGTTCTCGTTGGTACGGTTGGCCTTGCGTTTATCCTTCTTCATGCGCTTACGTACTTTCTTCGTCTGCAGCTTTTTGTGATGCTGCTTCACCACCTTCCTGTCGAGCTTTTCCTTCCTGCGCTGCTCCTTCCACTTCTTACGGTCCTTCTTACGTTCGGCCCGCGTATTTACAGCGGCAGTGCCGCTGGTCTTGGAAGGATTTCCGCCCGCTCCCTCCTGCCCTGTTGAACTTAGCGGAAACAGGAACAGCGCACACACGAATAGCTTAAAGAGGTAACGGATCATGCTGCAAAAGTAACAGCATTTAGATGTTCTTCCAAACGCCGGAATTTTTCTATATTTGTTATAATGAGAACGCGTGTATTGCTGCCGTTATTGCTTTGCGTTGCAATGTTACAGCCTTCCTGTAAAAAGGAAAAGCAGGACCTCATTCCCAACGCGTATGTAGACATTTATATTTACTCCAATGATCCCAATTTCATTAATATAAACGCTACCGGGGGCTGGGTGTACATCACCGGGGGCGTGAAAGGAATAATTGTGTACCGTAAATCATTCAACGAGTTCATGGCCTATGAGCGTAACAGTCCTTACCAGCCTTCACAAGGCTGTTCGGTAACTGTTGACGCTTCCTCGAACGTATTTATAGATGATAAATGCAGCGGTTCACAGTTCCTCATCACCGATGGTTCGGTGACAAAGGGTCCTGCCACACTGCCGCTCAAGGGATACAAGACCTCCTGGGACGGCAGCAATGTGCTGCACATCTACAATTAAAAAACCCCGGTCAGAAGACCAGGGTTTTCTAAATTCTCAATACTCAGTTCTCAATACCTGTAGTAGTCGGGCTTGTAGGGCCCGCTCTTCTTCACACCAATGTAATCGGCTTGCTTTTCGTTGAGGGTATCGATCTCCGCACCGATCTTTGCCAGGTGCAGTCTTGCCACTTTCTCATCGAGCTCTTTGGGGAGCGTATACACTTTGTTCTCGTACTTCGATGAATTGGTCCAGAGCTCCAGCTGCGCGAGCGTTTGATTGGTGAACGAGTTGCTCATTACAAAGGAAGGGTGTCCCATGGCGCAGCCCAGGTTCACCAGGCGGCCTTCGGCCAGCACGATGATGTCCTTGCCGTCAATGGTATACTTATCCACCTGGGGCTTGATCTCCTCGCGGCTCTTTCCGTAATTATTATTGAGCCATGCCATGTCTATCTCGTTGTCGAAGTGACCGATGTTACAAACGATGGCGTTGTGCTTCATCGATTTGAAATGACGGTCGCAGATGATATCGCAGTTACCGGTAGCGGTCACAATGATGTCGGCTTCTTTCACCGCGTCGTCGATCTTCTTCACTTCATATCCTTCCATAGCAGCTTGCAACGCGCAGATGGGATCGATCTCTGTAACGATCACACGTACCTTGGCTTCTTTGAGCGACTCAGCGGAACCTTTGCCCACGTCGCCGAAGCCGGCAACTACGGCCACTTTACCGGCCATCATAAGGTCGGTGGCGCGGCGGATGGCGTCCACGAGCGATTCGCGGCAGCCGTATTTGTTATCGAACTTCGATTTGGTAACCGAGTCGTTCACGTTAATGGCAGGGATCGGCAGGGTGCCTTTCTGCATCCTTTCATAAAGGCGGTGAACGCCGGTAGTGGTCTCTTCCGAAAGGCCTTTGATGCCTTTGATAAGTTCAGGGTATTTATCGAACACCATATTGGTAAGGTCGCCGCCGTCGTCGAGGATCATATTGAGGGCCTCCTGTTTTTCGCCGAAGAAAAGGGTTTGCTCAATGCACCAGTCGAACTCTTCGGCATTCTGGCCTTTCCATGCGTATACCGAAATGCCGGCTTCAGCGATCGCCGCCGCGGCATGGTCTTGTGTAGAGAAGATATTGCAAGAGCTCCAGGTCACTTCCGCACCCAGTTCTTTAAGTGTTTCAATGAGCACCGCGGTTTGAATGGTCATGTGCAAACAGCCTGCGATACGCGCTCCTTTAAGCGGCTTCTGCTTTCCGTATTCAGCACGGAGGGCCATAAGGCCGGGCATCTCTGCTTCCGCAAGGCGGATCTCTTTCCTTCCCCAGGCAGCCAGGGAAATATCTTTTACCTTATACTGTACGTATTTGTCGGTCTTGGTCTTTGTTGACATGATCTATTATTTGATTTTTGTTAGAGGCCCGCAAAGGTAATAAACGGGATCGAAAAGGGCAAAATTCCTTAAACCCTCATTCCTATCAGCAGGATATCGTCCACCTGGTCAAGCTCTCCCTGCCATTTTACGATGGTATCCTCCAGTATCTTGCACTGGCTATCCATGGCCTTGCCCGCGTTCTTCAGCAGGAGTTCTTTCAGCTGGCGGTATTTGAACTTCTTCCCCTTCTCCCCCCCGAACTGGTCGGCATAGCCGTCGGTAAAAGTATATACAATATCGCCCTCGCTGAGCGGGATGGTATGCTGGTTGAACTGGCTGCTCTCTCCCACCGAAACCCCAACGGGCTCCTTGTCGGCTTCGAACTCCAACACCTCGCCCTTACGCATGATCCAGAGGGGATTGTTAGCGGCAGCATACGTTAGCTCGTTCTTTTTCTTATCGATACGGCAGAACACCATGTCCATGCCATCTTTGTTCTCGCCGCTGGCCCCTGTTTGCTTCAAGGCCATAATGATCTTGATCCTCAGCAGGTCGAGCACCTCGGCGGGGTCCGTCACCTTTTTCTCAACCACTATATCGTTGAGCAGCGAGGTGCCCAGCATGCTCATAAAACTTCCGGGCACGCCGTGGCCCGTACAATCGGCGGTCACATAAAAAACATAATCCCCCTGTTTGGCGATCCAGTAAAAATCGCCGCTCACAATATCTTTTGGTCTGAAGAGCACAAAGGAGTCGGGGAAAAGTTGCTCAAAGTCGGTGGCGGAAGGCAGTAAGGCGCGTTGTATCTTTTCCGCGTAAATGATACTGTCAGTGATCTCTTTGTTCTTTTCTTCGATGAGCTGGTTCTTTTCCTCCAGAGCGTTGTTCGCTTTTTTCTTTTGACGGTTGTTGCGGTAAATGAAGAAGGCAAGCAACATCACTACCAGCAAGCCACCGAAGACCAGGAAATTGACCAGCTTCTGCTTCTTAAGGTCTACCTCGTTACGGCTCATCGCAAGGTTCTTGATCTCGTTGTCTTTCGTAAGAAGGCTTATCTCACGCTGTTTTTTCTCCAGGTCGTAGCGGGTACTGAGCTCGGCCATTTTATCGGAATTCTGCTCGTTGAGTATCTCGTCCTTCTGCCGGGCCCAGATCTTGTATTCCTGAAGTGCTTCCGCAGGGAGGCGCAACAGTTCATATGTGGAAGCAAGCCCTTTATGCGCTTCCATTTCGGTTGTCTTCAAGCCCAGTTTCGACGACACCTCGATCGCTTTTTTCCTGTAATCGAGCGCCTTTTTGGGGCTGCCCATTTTCTCAGAGGCATTGCCCAGGCTCAAATACACGTGAGCAACCGTGCCCTGGTCGCCTACCTCCTTCGCAAGGGCCAGTGCCTTCTCAAAGTTCATGATCGCCATGGGGAAATCGTCCTGCTCATGGTACACATCGCCGATGTTCGAATAGGTGTTCGCCATGCCGATCTTATTACCTGTCTCCTCACATATTTCCAATGCCTCCTCGAACTCTTCCAGCGCCTTGTCGAAGGTGCCTCTCTTGTAAAAGATGGTGCCTATGTTAACACAAGTAAAATAGACCCCTTCCTTATCGTTGAGCCTTTTCTTGATGGCAAGCGAGCGCTTGAAATAGTTCAAAGCCCTTTCCAGTTCTCCCTGGTCGGAATACACCAGGCCCACATTATTATAGCTCGATGACATCCCGGTGCTGTCGCCCATTTCTTCCCGTAACTGCAATCCCTTTAGCAGGAAACGGATGGCCTTCGGGTAATCCGATTGGGCACGATAAATATTTCCGATGTTGTTATAGGTTCGCGCCAGGGCCTTGTTGTCGCTCATCGTCACATAGAGGATCAGCGAATGGTCAAAGCAGCGCAGGGCATCGCCAAAGCGGGAAGTAAGGTAGTACACCACACCCGCGTTGTTCAAACAGGCGCCAAGGCCTTTATCGTATTTAAGTTTTTCGGCGAGCTGTATGCCCTGGTTGGAATAATAAAGCGAAGTATCGGGGTCGGAGTTGCGGAAGTCCCAGCTAATTTGCGCCAGCAGGTTCACACGGTTCGTGTCCTGCTTGCATACCGCCAGCTTCTTCAGCAGCGAGTCGCTAAGTTCCGAGCCCCTTGCCGGGAAATGAAGCAGCAAAACCGCAAAAATAAATCCCTTCAAAACTAACTTCCCTTTCATTACTGATGGTAAATATATACAAAAGAAAGCCCTCACATATTAAATGCGATGGACAGCCGCAAGTAGTGGATGGACAGGGTATTATGAGCCACAGAACCGTTTTACACCCTTATCCCTATCACCAGCACATCATCGAGCTGTTCCAGCGGCCCCTTCCATTCGTTGAAGTAACTAAGAAAAATAGTTTCCTGTTCCTTCATCGGGTAATGCTGGTTGGAAAGAAGGACCTGCTCCATTCCTTTGTACTTCATCTTCTTCCCTCTCGGGCCTCCAAACTGGTCGGCATAGCCATCGGTGAAAATATAAAGCGCGTCGCCTTTACTTACCTCCACACGGTGATTAGTGAAAGGCAATCCTTTGCCAAGGTAATAACCGATGGGGCGTTTGTCGGCAGGGTACTCCGTTAGTTCGTAGTTTGTGGCTTGGCCTGTCCTGAGCTTGTCGAAGGATTGTTTGTCGTTGGTGCGGACAACCCACAGGGGATTGTTCGCGCCGGCGAACTCAACTACGCCTTCCTTGTCATCGAACACCAGCAAGGCGATATCCATTCCATCCTTGGTAGCGTCGGCGGCGGAACTTTGCTTCAGCGACTGTATCACGCGCTCGCGCAGCTCGCCAAGTATTTGCGCCGGCTGTGTGATCCCTTTTTCATAAACGATCTCGTTCAGGTAAGTATTACCGATCAGGCTCATGAAGGCCCCCGGCACGCCGTGGCCGGTACAGTCAACTGCCGCAATGATGCGTTTGCCTTCGTGTTCACCAAACCAGTAAAAGTCGCCGCTCACCACATCCCTCGGCTGGAACAACACAAAGGCATCGGGGAAGAGGCGGTACTTGATCTCTTTGTCAGGGAATACCGCTTCCTGGATACGCTTGGCGTACACAATGCTATCGGTAATATCCTTGTTCTTTGATTCAATGATGTTGTTCTTTTCTTCGAGTACCAGGTTGGTGCGTTGTTTCTGACGGTAACCGCGAAATGTAAGCAAGCCGAGCGCGAGCACCAGCGCGAAACCTCCGATAAAAGCGTTACGGATCACCGCCTGGCGCTGCCGGTCCTTTTCGGCAACGGCATCTTTTTTCTCCTGTTCGGCTTTCAGGATGGCCTGTTCGTTGTCGAAGCTATACTGCATCTCCATCTTCAGCACAGCATCGTTCTTCTCTTTGTTCACCAGGGTATCGCGCAAAGCGATGTCCTTCTTATAGGCTTCAAGAGCTTTCATCCCCTCGCCCATTTTTTCATACACGGCGGCAAGCACTGTATACCCGTGGCGCTCAGCCGAAGTGAACTTTTCTTTTGAAGCCATGTCGATCGCTTCCTTCGCATACCTGATGGCATTGGGATAATCTCCTTTGATCTTATAGTTCTCCGCAATATTTCCCAGCGTTTGAGCAACCCCAAAGGTGGAGTTCAGTTTCTTATACGCTTCCATGGCCTTTTCAAAATACACGATGGCTTCCGCCGGACGACCGGTATAATTGTAAATGCCGCCCATGTTCACCAGCGCGTTAGCTATCCCGGTCTTATCACCGGTCTCGGTGTGTATGTCAAGGCACTTCTGCTGGTATTCCAGCGACTTCTTTATATCACCAAGGATCACCATGCTGATGCTCATGTTGCCATAGCAGTTGGCGATACCTCTCTTGTTATGTATCTTCTCGAACAGTTCTATGCTTCGCTCATTGAACTCGAGCGATTTTTTAAGATCGCCCTTGTCGTAATACACGCTGGCAAGGTTTCCGTAGCTCACGGCCATACCACTGGTATCATGGTCGGTCTCCGCCAGCTTCATGCTTTGCAGGTGGTAGTTCATCGCCTTGTCATAATCCGATCTTCGTTCACAAATGTTCGCCAGTTGAGTGAGCACATCGCGAAGGCCCCTGTTCCTGTTCAATGAGCGGTAGAGCTTCTCCGCGTCGAGAAGGTACATGCGCGCCCGGTTATAATCCGCTACCGTATAATAGTAACCACCCAGGAACGCCATTGCCTTTGCCCTGCCAGGCATATAGTCAAGTTTTTCAGAGATGAGCAGTGCCTTTTTTGAAAGGGAGCAACAACGTTCGGGATCAGAATATTGGATCGCGGAGGCAAGGCGGAACATTGCGTTCAGGCCTGAGGTATCTTCACTTGCGCTGGCAGCAGCCCTTTCCAGCGAATCGGGTACGCTTTTCTTCGTGTCCTGGCCATGGGCCGAGATCATACTGAGCGCAAGGAGAAAAAAAAGGAAACTGCGATGGACTGTCCTCATCCGATAGCTAATATATAAAGAAGGAAGGAATTGATCAGGCCGCCTTCAGCTTACTGATGGCCGACTTTTTAAGTTTTTCCTGCGCGTAACCGAGGGTGATGTTCACCTCTTTGGTCTTTTTCTCGGTGGGAAGTTCATACATCACATCGAGCATGATGGCCTCACAGATAGAACGAAGACCGCGCGCGCCCAGCTTGAACTCGGTGGCCTTTTCAACAATGAGGTCGAGCACCGCCTTTTCAAAGGTGAGCTTCACACCATCCATCTGGAAAAGCTTTACATACTGCCTCACCAATGAGTTCTTGGGCTCCGTAAGGATCCTGCGCAGCGCCGTAGGGTCGAGCGGCTTAAGGAACGTAAGCACCGGCAAGCGGCCGATCAGCTCAGGAATGAGGCCGAAGGATTTCAGATCCTGCGGGGAAACATATTGTAAGATATTCTCTTTGTCGATGCCGTCGCTTTCTTTTCCGGCAGAATAGCCAATGGCTTGTGTTTGCAGCCTGCGGCCTATCTTTTTGTCGATGCCGTCAAAAGCACCGCCGCAAATGAAAAGGATGTTCTTGGTATTGATCTGCACCATCTTTTGTTCCGGGTGCTTGCGTCCTCCCTGGGGAGGAACTGAAACAACAGAACCTTCGAGCAGCTTAAGCAATCCCTGCTGCACCCCTTCGCCTGAAACGTCGCGGGTGATGGAAGGGTTGTCGCTCTTGCGGGCGATCTTGTCTATTTCATCAATGAACACAATGCCTCTTTCGGCAGCCGATGCATCAAAATCAGCTACCTGCAGTAATCGGGAAAGGATGCTCTCCACATCTTCGCCCACATAACCTGCTTCGGTAAGCACCGTAGCGTCGGCAATACAAAAAGGAACATTGAGGATCTTCGCGATGGTCCTTGCCATAAGGGTTTTGCCGGTGCCGGTCTCGCCCACCATCACGATGTTCGATTTTTCGATCTCCACATCGTCCTCCTTGCTGCTCTTCTGCATCAGGCGCTTGTAGTGATTGTAAACAGCCACCGACAATACCTTCTTCGCGTCGTCCTGGCCGATCACATACTCATCGAGGTGCTTCTTGATCTCGGCAGGCTTCAGCAGCGTGAGGGCATGCTGCAAGTTATGATTGCTCTTGCTCTGCATTTCCTCCTTCACTATGATGAGGGCCTGCTCAATACACTTATCGCAAATATGCCCCGTGCGGCCGGCGATCAGGACATTGGTGTCCTGTTTATCCCTGTCGCAAAAAGAGCACTTGATATTGCTGTTCTTCTCAGCCATTATTTTTTGTTGTGCCTGATAAGGATCTCGTCGATCATACCATAGGCTTTCGCTTCTTCGGCGGTCATCCAGTAGTCGCGGTCGCTGTCGGCCCACACCTTTTCATAGGTCTGTCCTGAATGCTGCGCGATGATCTCGTACAGTTCCTTCTTCAATTTCTGGATCTCACGCGCTGTGATCTCGATGTCAGACGCTTGTCCTTCCGCTCCGCCCAGGGGCTGGTGGATCATCACACGCGCATGCTTGAGGCTGGTACGTTTGCCTTTGGCGCCGGCACACATCAGCACGGCACCCATCGATGCCGCCATGCCGGTGCAAATAGTAGCAACGTCGGGCGTAATGTATTGCATGGTATCGTAAATACCCAGGCCGGCATATACGGAGCCTCCGGGTGAGTTAAGGTATATCTGGATGTCCTTCTGGGAATCCACCGACTCAAGGAACAGCAATTGCGCCTGTATGATGTTGGCCACATAATCGTTAATGCCAACACCCAGGAAAATGATCCTGTCCATCATCAAACGCGAGAACACGTCCATGGACGCCACGTTAAGCTGGCGTTCCTCGATGATGGTCGGGGAAATATAATCGTTGCTGATAGAAACATATTTGTCGAATGTGCTGCTGCTGATGCCTTTGTGCTTTACAGCGTACTTGCGGAACTCATGTTGATCGAACATAAACGGGGTCTTTAGGTTGTTTTTATTTAACAGGCTGGCCGAAGAACTCTTCGAAGCTCAGCTCTTTTTCTTCCACGGTAAATTTTTGCTTGAACACCTGCATTACCCGTTGGCCGTACAGGCGGTCGTAGATCTTTTTCATTTCTTCTTCTTTCGCGAGCACCTGTTTCGCTGTCTTGTCAAGGTCTTCGGCGCTCAGCTGAGGCGCGTTGTATTTCGCCTGCTGGTCGAGGATCAATCCTTTTACATGTTCTATCACCTCGTCATGGCTTACCTTGATCTGGTTCTCCTCAATGATCTTGTTCTCGATGAGCTGCCAGCGCAAGCCTTTGGAATAGCTGTCGTACTCGGCGCTCACCTGCTCCAGGGTCACCGGTTTTTCGTTGGTGGCGGTGATCCAGCGCTTCAGGAAATCATCGGGCAATTTCAATACGATGCGTGCCATGAGGCCGTCCACCACATCGTTGTAGAACATACGTTCGCTGTCGCCGGCATACATGCCGCGCAGCTCGGTGCGTATCCTTTCGCGGAACTCTTCCACTGTGTTCACTTGTCCGGGACCGTACACCTTTTCAAACAATTCCGGGGTCAGCTCGGCGGGCTCTACACGGCCAATGTTCTTTATGGTAAATTGAAAGTTCGATTCGAGTGTTTCCGCTTTGGCCTTATCAATGCCCAGCATGGCGGAAAGGTCGGTAAGGTTGTCGCTCAGCTTTTTCACTTCCAGCACCACTTTATCTTCCTTCTTTATCCCAATGAGCTTTGCTTTAGAAGCTTCGTCCTTCACGCGGTCGAGCGCGAGGGAAGAAGATTTTAAAATGCCGCCGGCAAGGATGTTGCCTTCCGCGTCCAGCTCCACAAAATCACCCATCAAAAGGTCGCTGTCGGCGGAGGTTTCAGGATACATGAGCTTGCCGTAACGCTTGGCGATGTCGGTCACGTAACGATCTACCAGCGGCTCTTCTATCTTAAGTGTTTTGTAGGTGAACTTGTCCTTAGGACCCAGTTCCACTTTGAAGTTGGGCGCGAGGCCCAGTTCATAGAGGAACTCAAAATCTTTTTGGTTATCCCAGTCAATGCCGTTAGCGGCCTTGGGAAGGGGGTTGCCGAGCACTTCTATTTTGTTGTCGGTAATGTATTTATGAAGGGAGTCGGAAACGATCCTGTTGAGCTCATCTACCAGTATGGACTTGCCATACATTTTTTTTACCAGGCCCACGGGCACTTTGCCGGGACGAAAGCCGGGCATGTTCACCTTTTTCTGGTAGTTCTTCAGGGCGTTCTCCACCTGTGTGGAATAGTCTTCGGGGCCGATCTTGACCTTCAGCAGCGCGTTGAGCTCGTCGATATCCTCTTTAACAATATTCATCTTAGAAATATAAAATGGATTGCAAAGTTAAACATATTTTTCTCACCGCTTCTGCTCTACCAGGTCCATGCCGCAAACCTTGCATTTGCCGGCGCTAAGGCGGGCGCTGCGCTCGCATTTCATAGGGCATTCGAACAGGCTCTCCCCTTCTTTCGGCACCACGCTCTTTACGGTAAAAAAGCGACAGGAAATGCCGGCCGTAACCTGTGTTTTTGCCGAGACCTGCACCCCGTTCACGTATTCATACAAAGGAAATTCGCTGAGCGCAAACACCGTAAATGCCTTAAAAGTATAACTGAGCTGGGGCACGAAAGCGATCTTTTTGTTGCCGGTCGACTTCACATCAATATTATAAAGCGCCAGCATATCAATGTTCCTGTCGTGCTGCATGGGCGCGATCACCTCGCCTTTGAGCTGACCCGTAACGGAGAGGTTCTTAAAAAAGGTCTTGCCCGCGAAGATGCCAATGCTGGCGTAATCGCCGAACTTCTGGCCCAGCGAGTTCCAGCCTTTCCTTATATAAAGGGCCGTGCTGAACAGGCGGAAGTTATGCTGCGGAAAGCCCCGGTAAAAGAACGCGTAGCCAATGATATCCTGCGAACCATTGGTGGGCTGCACAATGGGCGGGCTGGTGGTAAATATTTGCTGGCCGGTGGTAGGATTGGTGTACACCAGGTTGGAATCGTTGTGCTTGCCGAGGGGGATCTTGTAGCCAAGGCCCAGGGTAAGTTCCACGCGCTTTTCTTCGGTGGTACGGTTGAGCACATCGTAACGCGGAAAAATAATAAGATCGGCGATGCCGGAAGAGCTTATCGTATCGCTCTTATCAAGGCCGTATTGTGTTTTGTTAAGGTAATAGCCCGACTCCAGCGAAAGGGTAAAGTCTTTCGTTACTCCGTAGGCGATCTTGGTATAAAGGTAATTGCTGGTATAGAGGTCGAACTGGCGGGCGGTGTCCTTCTCGCCGGTCTTAAAACGGTCGCTGCTGATGTGCTGCCAGCTGCTGGCAATTTCCATCTGGCGGTCCTGCAATACTCCCTGCGAGGCACCTCCGGCAATGGGGCTTCCGCTGCCGCCAGAGCAGCAACCCTGCGCGAGGGTTTCTCCCGCGGAAAAGAAGGCTGTTAAAAAGGAAAAGTAAAGGAGACTGTTAGTGGGTAACAGTGAGCTTACGTGTTTCCGTAGCATTGCCCGCCGTTACTTTGATGAAATAAACTCCCTCCGAAAGTGATTCGGTGCTGAGCCTGTACTCTTGTTTTCCGGCAGCGAGCAACCCGATGTTCACACTCTTTACCTTTTCGCCGAGAATGTTGAATACGTCCAGGGAAACCTCAGTGGTTTTGCCCAGGGTATAGCTGATCTTCGAATCAACCGCCGAAGGGTTAGGAGAAACATTCATAGCAAGGACGGGAAGGTTTTTGTCGGCAATGCCTACGTTCACAGCCAGCGCGTTGTTGATGGCCGATTGGAGCGCGGAAACAGAAACGGTTCCGTTCTGGTTATAGAAAACAGCGTGTGTGCTGCCGCCCACCACAATGGTTTTGGGCATACCGGCAGCGCCGTAATCGCTCATCTTGATATTGGAATTAGAGAACATAGCGTCGGCAGTGATGCTGTTGGCGCTGGCCCAGCTGGCGAGCGTCGCGCAATTGGTATTGGCGTAATCATCTACCATGTAAAACTTTACCCTTCCAGGATCGGAAGTAGCGTAGCCCTGTACGGTATTAGCGTCAGTTGACGCTGGCGCGATACAGCTGGCACAGGGCATCACCCAGCAGATTACGATCACCTTGCCCGCGTCGAGCTCGGTAAAAAGATCGTGGGTAGTGCTGTTGCAATCGGCCACGTTGAAATTAACGGCATTCTGGGCGCTGGCGGCGCTCAAAAGTAAACAGGCCGCGGGGAGGAGTAGAAGTTTTTTCATTTCTTAGGTATTGAATGAAGGGATAAATATAAGAAAAAGATCGCTAGCCTGCTAATTTTATATCTTTAAGGCTTAGCATGGAACTCACCTTCGACGAATTCAAAGAAAAGCTCCCCACGGTAACCGACCCGCGGGAAAAGATCCGTTTCATCCAGGAGTTCCTGTGGACCGCTTACGACCTGATACCCGACCAGGTTGCTTTTTATGCCGAGGAGGCCTTTGAGCTCGCCAAGAAGACCAATGACCGGAACGGCATGGCTTACGGGCACATGAACAAGGCCTTCTTCGGCCTGGTGGGGCAGCACGATCCCAAGGCCGAGGATAATTTTAAACTGGCGCTCGATATCTTTCAGGAGGTGGGGGACCAGGAAGGCGAATCGCGGGCCATGAACATGATTGCGTACGGCTTGTGGTGGAGGGGTAAATACGACGAGGCCCTGCAATACGCCTTTGGCTCCATGAAGCTTGCCGAAGAAGTACGAACACCCGATTCGCTGGGCTGGTCGAACTACGCGCTGGGTGTATTTCATTACGACCTTAAAGATTACCCGGCTTCGGAGATCTATTATAAAAAGGCCCTCGACCATTTCAAGGATGGAAGGACCAAAACATTCTCTCAATCGCGCTGCCGCAGCGGGTTGGGGAGCGTGATGATCGCCACCGGCAGGCTCGACGAGGCCCTGGAGTATATCTCCGTTTCGGTAGAGGGGTACCGCAAACTGCAGAACAGGATCGGTGAAGCACGGGCCCTCAACGACCTGGGCATGATCTTTAAAAGCCAGGGAAAATACCGCGAGGCGGAGACCGAGCTAAAGAAAAGCCTCGAGCTGAGGGAAGCATCCAAATATCATCAAGGGATCATCACCACTTGTTTTGAACTGGGCGGGCTTTACCTGAAAGAGAAAGATCATACCCAGGCGATGGAATATCTTAACAAGGCGCTGCTGATCGCCGAAGAGACCAATACCAAACCGAAGATATTCCAGATACATGGTACACTGGGCGAACTTTACAAGGAGACAAAAGACCTGGAGAAAGCGCTCTTCCACAAAGAGAAATTCTTTGAGGTGAAGGACGAAGTGACAGGAGAACAGGCCACTAACAAACTAAAGAACCTTCAAACGCAATTCGCTACCGAGAAATCGGAAAAGGAAGCGGAGATCCACCGGCTGAAGAACGTGGAGCTGAAGAAAGCGTACGCGGAGATCGAAGAAAAGAACAAGAGCATTGTTGACAGTATCAATTACGCGAAACGCATCCAGCAGGCCATCCTTCCTTCGGAAGAAGAGATCAGGCACCTGTTGCCGCAATCCTTTATACTTTACAAACCCAAGGACGTGGTGAGCGGTGATTTTTATTGGGTGGCCGAAAAAAAGGACAAAGTTTTTTTCGCTGCTGTTGACTGTACAGGCCACGGCGTACCCGGCGCTTTCATGAGCATGATAGGGCATACACTGCTCAACGAGATCGTGAACGACAAGGACATCAGCGCGCCCGATGAGATCTTGTTCCAGTTGCGCGAAGGCATTATTAAATCGCTGAAACAAACCGGCGCCGAAGGTGAGAACAAGGACGGGATGGATATTGCGCTTTGTTGTTTGGAAGGCAATATACTTCACTACGCAGGGGCGAATAATCCATTGTGGGTGATCTCGAGTAGGCAGTTGGCAGTAGGCAGCAGGCAGTTGACGGAGATCAAAGGAGACAAACAGCCCATTGGAATTTATACTGGCGATCCCAAACCATTTACCAGCCACAAACTGGAGCTAAGCAAAGGCGACCAGGTGTATATATTTACTGACGGCTATGCCGACCAGTTTGGCGGGCCCAAGGGCAAGAAGTTCAAGTACAAACAATTGCAGGAGATCATTATTGCCAATGCTGCGCTTCCTATGGAAAAGCAAGGAGCGGTGCTCGACAAAACGATCGAAGAGTGGAGAGGGAAACTGGAGCAGGTGGATGATGTGCTGGTGATAGGATACAGAAGATGAGCCAGTACCTGAAGGTGTATGAGAACCTTATCAACTGGCTGCACAAGCGCCTTTCTCCCCGGCAGTTTCTTATCTTCTCCAGTATCCTGGTAGGCATTACCGCTGGTATGGCGGCGGTGGTATTGAAAAGCGCTGTTCACTACCTTCACAAAGCCATTACCCGTGATCATGGCATTCCTTACCAATATATCCTGTACCTGTTATTGCCTGTCATCGGCATCCTGCTCACGGTATGGTTCGTAAAAAAACAGTTGAAGGGAAAGCTTGGCAGGGGTATCGCCAACGTCCTGAACGCGATCGCCCGCCGATCGAGCTTCGTTCCCAAAGACCAGATGTATTCGCACATGGTCACCAGCGCGCTTACCGTGGGACTGGGCGGCTCCGCGGGCCTTGAGTCTCCCATAGTGGTAACCGGCTCGGCCATCGGCGCCAATTATTCCAAGACCTACCACGTACATTATAAGGACCGCACACTGTTGCTGGCCTGTGGCGCCTCGGCGGGCATTGCTGCCGCTTTTAACTCGCCCATAGCGGGTGTGCTGTTCGCGCTCGAAGTACTGCTGGCCGATGTTTCCATCTCGGCCTTCATCCCGCTCATTATCGCCGCCGCAACAGGGGGGCTTCTTTCAAAGATCATCCTGGGCAACGAGATCCTGCTTTCCTTTAAGCTCCTTCAGCCTTTCAATTATCATAACGTTCCGTATTACCTGGTGCTGGGCTTGCTGGCGGGTATTGTATCGGTATATTATGCCAGGGCATACCGGAAGATAGAAGGACTGTTCGCTCCCAAAAAGAAGAACGTATACCGTAAAGCGCTCCTGGGCGGATCAGCGCTGGCTGTACTGATCCTTTTCTTCCCCGCGCTTTTTGGCGAAGGGTATGACAGTATTAAAATGCTTTCTGAATCGCATCCCGAAAATTTCTTCGAGCACAGCATCCTCGCCGGCCTCGTGTCCAATCCCTGGCTATTGATACTGTTCATACTGCTTACCATGCTCTTTAAGACCGTAGCTGCCGCGCTCACCATAGGGGCCGGTGGTAACGGGGGCAACTTCGCTCCTTCCCTCTTCATGGGGGCCTGCCTGGGTTTTGTATTCGCCTCGGTCATCAACCTGTTGGGCATATCCGAAGCGCCTGTAAGCAATTTCACCATCGTGGCCATGGCCGGTATCCTCAGCGGTGTTTTCCATGCTCCGCTCACCGGCATCTTCCTCATCGCCGAAATAACCGGCGGCTATGAGCTCATGATCCCGCTCATGATCGTTTCGGCAGTGAGCTTTATGACCGTAAAATATTTCGAACCCTTTTCGATGGACACCAAAAAGCTGGCACAAAAGAGCCTCATTCATACTTCTGACAAGGACAGGAACATTCTTTCATCACTGAGAACCGCAAGGCTCAT
>JANWJV010000042.1 GCA_025451785.1 Bacteroidia bacterium
GCAGGCAGCGAGGCATTAGACTATGTAGTTGACGAAGGCGTACAGATCTACGGAGGCATGGGCTATTCGGCCGACGCTCCTATGGACCGCGCTTACCGCGATTCCCGTATCAACAGGATCTTTGAAGGCACTAACGAGATCAATCGTATGTTGATCGTTGATATTCTTTTGAAGCGTGCCATGAAAGGCGAGCTCGACCTGATGGGCCCTGCCATGAAGATAGCAGGTGAGCTGATGAGCATCCCCGATTTCGGGACACCCGATACCGCTCCTTTTGCCGCGGAGAAAGCGGTGCTCAAGAACTTTAAGAAGGCTGTACTGATGGTAGCCGGCAGCGCCGCGCAAAAGCTCATGATGGAGCTCGCTAAAGAGCAGGAAGTGCTCATGAACATCGCCGATATGCTTATCGACCTTTACGTATCAGAGTCGCTGCTGCTGCGCGTGGAGAAGCTGAGCGGCATGAAAGGCGCCGACAATTGCAAGGAACAGATGGACATGCTGCAGATATATCTCAACGATGCGGCTGACCGTATACACAAGAACGGGAAAGAGGCCATTAATTCCTTTGCCCAGGGCGACGAGCAGCGAATGATGCTCATGGGACTGAAGCGCTTCACCAAAACGGAACCGCTCAACGCGAAAGAGGCCCGCCGGAGAGTAGCCGCGAAGCTCATAACTGAGAATAAGTACTGTTTTTAGTTTTCAGAGCTTTTATTACATTTGGCTGAACAAAAAAATCCCGTGAAGAAGAAAGTCGAATTTCTGTCGGAATTTCTTAAGAAAGGAAGAAAGGTAGGTTCCGTTACTCCCAGCTCAAGATTCCTGGTGAAGAAGATGGTGGATCCTATTGATTGGGAGCATTCCAACTGCATTATTGAACTGGGCCCGGGTAATGGTGTGATCACCCGCGAGATCCTGAAAAAGATGCGTAAGGACGGTAAACTGCTGGCCTTTGAGATCAACGAGAGCTTTTGTGAAGACCTGCGCGCCATCGGTGACGAACGCCTTATCGTGATCAACGACTCCGCCGAAAAGCTGGCCGAATACCTCGAGAAATACCAGATCGCCAAGGCCGACCATGTGGTGTCATCACTGCCCTTTGCCATCATTCCGCGTGAGACAGAATACAGCATCATGAGGGCCATCGCCAAAGTGCTTTCGCGCAAGGGCGTATATACCCAGTTCCAGTATTCCCTGGCCTCTTACAGGAAGCTGAAAGGCATCTTTAAAAGTGTGAAGCTCAATTTCACCCCTTATAACATTCCCCCGGCCTTCGTTTTCACCTGCCGTAACGCTTAAGTGTATATCCCTTCTCATTACCGCGAAGAAGATGAGGCCGCGATGCTGGCCTTCATGGCCGCTAACAGTTTCGCTTTGCTCATCACTGAAGGCAGCGAGTTGAAAGCCACTCACCTGCCCTTTGTGGTACAAAAGAACGGCGACAAGATCCGCCTGGTAAGCCATATGGCAAAGGCCAACCCCCAATGGAAAGAGTTTAACGGGGATAAAGAACTGCTGGTCGTTTTTCATGGACCACATGCCTATATCTCCCCCACTTTGTACGAAAAAAAAGAGAACGTGCCCACCTGGAACTACTTAGCGGTGCATGCTTATGGCAAGGTAAAACTTATCAGCGATGAGGCAGCGGTAAAGGAATTACTTGGCACCATGATCAATACCTACGAGAAAACCTGGCTGAAAGAATACAAGGAGCTTCCGGCAGATTATCTTGATAAGATGGTCAAGGGCATTGTGGCATTTGAGATAGAAGTTACCCGGTTACAAGGAAAATCGAAGCTCAGCCAGAACAAAACGGCTAACGAGAAACAGAATATCATAACTTCACTGGAGAAAAGCGCGGATGGGCAAGCGCAAGAGCTGGCAAAACAAATGAAAAAGAAATACCAATGAACCCTTCGACTCCGCTCAGGGTGACAGTAAAGTATAAAATGAAAAAAATCCTCCTCACATTAACCATTATACATTATACATTAACCATGGCAGCGCAGCTGCCAGATACGGATATATGGTTATTGGACGTATCAGAAGTGAATGGTAAATTCAATTTCAGCAACCCTGTAAACATCACCAGCCGCAAGGGCTACGATAACCAGCCGGCCTTTTCGCCCGATGGAAAATACATTCTTTACACCTCCATTCGCGACACTACACAAAGCGATATCTATAGGTACGATGTCGATACGAAACAAACCACCCAATTCACTAAAACACCCACGAGCGAGTACTCCCCTACTTTTATGGAGGGAGGAAAGAACATAAGCGTGGTGATGGTAGAGAAGGATTCAGCGCAGCGGTTATGGAAGTTTCCGATCAGCGGAAGTAAACCAAGCCGTATCATGGAAATGGATTCTATTGGCTACCATTGCTGGTTCAGCAAGAATCGGCTGGGGGTGTTTGTGCTTACCAAGCCATTTACCTTGCAATGGGTGGGAACGGGATCAGAACAGCCCAAGGTAATAGCCGACAGTATTGGCCGATGCATCAAAATGCATAATAGCATGATGTACTTTACTACCAAAGACGCTGCTGATAAAGCTTCTCTTAACTTATTCAACTTACCTGGCTTCCATACGAAGAAGCTTTTTGAGATGCCAGGCGAAGATTTTGTAATGCGCAACGGGCTTGTCATATGTTCTTCCGGCTCCAAGCTCTTTATCTGCAAGCAGGATGGAAACTGGGTGGAGCTATGTAATCTCTCTCTCTTCGGTATTGAAAAAGCAGGGCGTATCGCTCTTAGCCCCGATGGCAAAAAAATGGCAATCGTATCAATGAAATAACCATGTTCGAACACAAAAGCAAACCACTCGCGCCAAAGAACATCTTCATCAACAGGGTGATGAAGAACTTCTTCATTTCACTCGTCATCCTTGTTCCTTCCCTGCTCCTGGGGGTCTTTGGCTATCATATTACCGCGGGCCTTGGCTGGACAGACTCATTACTTAATGCCTCCATGATCCTTACCGGGATGGGGCCGGTGGATCCTATGGTGACACAAGGCGCCAAGTTATTCGCTTCCTTCTATGCCCTTTTCAGCGGGGTGGTGTTCCTTACTACCATCGCCGTGATGATGGCCCCTGTTTTACACCGCTTCATGCACAAGATGCACCTGCAGGATAAATAAGATGGCCTTACCCGAAAGCGCAGCGCATCGCGGCCAGCACCGGGCCAATATAAAACTGGGAATGACGGTGGATGTGGTGCTCAAAAAGGACCAGCGCACCGGCAAACGAACAAGGGGCGTAGTACGCTGGATACTCACCAGCGCGGCGTATCACTCACGCGGCATTAAGGTAATGCTTGATACCAGGCAGGTCGGAAGAGTGCAGGAGATAATAACTGATCAGGAAATGGAACGCTGATGACGCGGATCTTGCGGATGTACACGGATCTGATCAGCGAGAATCCGCTCAATCAGTATCATCCGCGTTCTATTAATTAACTGCTCTGTTAAAAAAATTAGCGGCGATAAGCTCCTGGAGCAGCATCCGCTTGCCATTGTACCAGGCGGTGATCCAGGCGTCCTTCTGACCAGCGGTGATGCATTGCTGGCGGAACACCTCCGCTTCTTTTAAGCTCTTGTGTTCGCGCATGGTAAAACGGGTAATACCATCAGCATACGGCAGCACTTCGGCGGGCGGGGGCTCGAACTGTTTCAGGTAAGGATACTTGAAGTTCTGGGGGAAGCGATAAGCGCCGATCTGTACTTTAAAGGTCAGGCCCGTTAAGCAATAAGAACCGGCCACACTAATGAGCTTGTTGTAGATCGCCACGTCGTTGAGGTCCTTGCCAACAAAATAAGCGAAGTCAATGGTAGTATCTGGCTGACAAGGGTTCTTATACTCCTCCACTGTCTTTCGCTGGCCAAAAAGGAATACGGTCACGAAAGCTTTCGAGGCTTCCGGCTCCTTCTCCGCTAACATTTTCTTAAAGTTCTCCGCTTCATCTAGGGTATTAAAGGGGCCCATAGTATAACGAATGATCCCATCGGGGTATAGCTTCTTCTGTATCTTACCGTACTTCTCCAGGGCTTGTAGTTTAAAGTCGTTGCTGTCCTTCACCGCGCCTATCTCCACCCTGAACTCAAGACCTTCCACCTTCTTGCCCGCAGCAGCCTGGGCGGTGGTATCGATCTGCTGATTGTTGTTCAGGCCAATGATCGTCTTGGTCTTGGCGGTGTCCGTAAGATTGTTCACCGTTTGCTTGTACTTCAGCAGCTGCTCTTCCAGCTGGGTTTGAAGGGTGTTGGTAGAATCGGAAATAGTAATGTTCTTTTCGGCCGCATATGGTTTCGAATAGAGTTTGAAATCGTGCTGCAGCTGCACATAGGTATCAAGCGACTTGATATTGATGTATTCTATCTTCGAATCCATTCCTTCGTACTCAATAGCGATCTTATACTTATTACCGGGAGTTAGCGCCACAATATATTTACCTGTGGTGGCGTTGGCATCGTAAGTGCCCACCTTCTCGCCTGTTTCAGCATTCGATACGTTGATCTTTCCTCCGGCCGCTTTGTCGTTGGCGGTCATCACTCCCACCACCAGCGCCAGTACCGGCTTGATGCCGCCGAAGCCCGGTGTAACAGTATAAATGTCCTGGAGGCCTTCACCACCCTTCTTATTGGATGCGTAGTAACCACGCTCACCGTCAGCGGTCAGCACATAATAAATATCGTCGTCGGTAGTATTAATGGGATAGCCCATGTTGATGGGGTCGGTCCACTTGCCATCCTTGAGCGATGAATACATAATGTCATACCCGCCCATACTATTGTGGCCCTCGGAGCTGAAAAACAACGAAACCCCGTCGGGGTGTATAAAAGGGGCGTCGTCGTTATACTTCGTGTTGATCATAGGGCCCAGGTTTTCGGGCTTGCCCCATTTTCCATCGGGCTGTTTGATGGCCCTGTAAATATCGCGTGCGCCGGAACCGCCCGGCTTTTCGCTGGCGAAGTAAAGTGTTTTGCCATCGCTTGAAAGCGAACAGCTTCCCTCCCAATATTTGGTATTGATATTATTGTCGAGCTTTTCGGGAACCGTCCAGCTATTGCCCACCAATTTGCTCGTATAGATATCCCCTCCATCCTTCTTGCTGCTTTTGAAGATGAACAGTGTTTGCCCGTCTGACGACAGCGCTATGCTTGCATCGTGGCCCTTTTGGTTGATCTTGTCACCAATGCTCTGGGGAGGCTGCCACTGGTCGTCAAGCTTTTGGGTGATATAGATGTCCTCATAATAATTACCGTCAGGGTCAGCATTGAACTTGGCATCCATAAGTCCGCCGGTACTTTTTTCGCCGCGATAAGTAAAGATCAGCACCGATTCATCGGAGGAAATGGCAGGCACATACTCCGAGGCGGCCGAGTTGATGATCTTTCCCATGGGAGTGATCTCCGCTTTTACAGGTTTGGTGATGAGGTCCTTGCCGTTCTTACAATTCTGAACGTACAGCTGCGCCAGGGGATCCTTGTTCTTATCGTGTTTGGGAGTGTTCAGGTAATCGCTCAGCGTAGCGATCGCCTCGTCGAACTTATAATTGAGGTGATACGCGCGGCCAAGGAAGAAAAGGATGTCTTCCGCTTCCGGTTCGCCCTTCTTTACCTTTTCGAGGTATTCGATGGCCTTTTCCTTTTCATCACTCTTGTAGAGATAGCAAATGCCCGCCTTGAAGGCGTAGTAGAGAGAACCGGGAAATTGCTGGTCCAGCTTTACATAGAGTGGCAATGCCCTCAGGTAATTGCCATCGTCATAAAAATATTCAGCCTGTGACAGCAGCTTTTGTTCGGCTTCGCTCATTATGTACTTCTGCTCAAATTGCCCGAAGACCCACGAATGACCGCACAAAAGAATTGCCGCTGCAACCAGGACAATTTTTTTCATGCAACTAAATTCTCCAAAATAGAAGGTGCTGGAACTTGGCCATTCTCAAACTTATAAACATCGCTACGTTGAAAACCACTATCCATAAATGATGTTTTTTTTAGAAGTGTCACCCTGAGCGGAGTCGAAGGGTGCTTTGAACCAATATGCCTCGACTCCGCTCGGCATGACGCTGTATAAAGTATTATTATATTTGACGTTCATACTGGCAAAAACATGGAATTTCTCGACCCGAAGATCGAAGCGTACACCTTAAGCCGCACACAGGAAGAACCAGAGGTGCTGAAGCAATTGAACCGCGACACACACGCCAAAGTGCTGATGCCGCGCATGCTGAGCGGACATTTGCAGGGACGTGTACTGCAAATGCTGAGCAAAATGATCAACCCGGCATCTATCCTCGAAATAGGGACCTATACCGGTTATTCGGCCATTTGCCTGGCAGCAGGACTGCAGGAGAAAGGCAAGCTCACCACGATCGATGTGAACAAGGAGCTGGAAACGATGGTTCGCAAATACATTACAGAAGCAGGCTTTAATGATAAGATCGACTTCCTCATCGGTGACGCGACGAAACTGATCCCCGCTCTTCCCGGACCTTTCGATATGGTATTCATTGATGCCGACAAAGTAAACTACTCCACCTATTATGACCTGGTGTTCGATAAGGTTCGCAAAGGCGGCTTTATCATCGCCGACAACGTGTTGTGGAGCGGCAAAGTGCTCGACGACGCGTCGAAGATGGACGAAGACACCAGGGCCATTGTTGCTTACAGCAAAAAAGTACATGATGACAAGCGCGTGGAGAACGTGCTCTTCCCCATTCGCGACGGGCTGATGATCGCCCGCAAGCTCTGACACCATGCTGATAGACCTTAGAAGCGATACCGTAACACGTCCTACAAAGGGCATGCTGGAGGCCATGATGGCCGCGGCGGTAGGTGATGACGTGTTCAACGAAGATCCCACAGTAAACAAACTGGAAGAAAAAGCGGCTGCGCTGTTCGGAAAAGAAGCAGGGCTCTTCTGCCCCTCCGGCACCATGACCAACCAGGCCGCCATCAAAGTGCATACACAGCCCGGCGATGAGGTGATCTGCGAAAGCACTTGCCATATCTATAACTATGAAGGCGGGGGTATCTCCTTTAACTCAGGCGCGCAAGCCAAGTTGCTGCAGGGCGACCGCGGCAGGATGTCGGCAAAACAAGTGGAGGAAAATATCAATCCCACTTTCGACTGGCTGACGCGTACATCCCTCGTATCTATCGAGAACACCGCCAACCGCGCCGGGGGAAGCATTTACTCCTTCGCGCAGATGAAAGAGATCGCTGAGGTTTGTGGCAAGCACAAGCTCAGCTTTCACCTCGATGGTGCCCGTATCTTCAACGCGTTGACGGAGACAAAAGACAAACCTTCAGAAGTTGGAAAATTATTTCAGTCTGTGTCTGTTTGTCTTTCAAAAGGCCTGGGTGCTCCTGCCGGATCGGTTTTGCTGGGCGACAAAGAGTTCATTCGCAAAGCAAGGCGTGTCAGAAAAGTTTTCGGCGGCGGCATGCGGCAGGCAGGCTATATAGCGGCGGCAGGAATTTATGCCCTCGACAATCATGTGGCTCGACTTTCGGAGGACCATCGCAGGGCAAAAACGCTGGCGAAGGAGATGGAGAAGCTTTCCTATATTGAAAGCATCCTGCCTGTAGACAGCAACATCATCATCTTTAACCTGGCTTCCTCCATGAGCAGCGAAGCCTTCGTGAAGAAGCTTGCTGACAACAACATTA
>JANWJV010000043.1 GCA_025451785.1 Bacteroidia bacterium
GAAGTAGAGGAAAAGGCGGTAGTGATACAAGACATTGTTCATACAAAGACGCTACAGTAATAGATGAACTGTAACACGCCCTCCCTAAACCCTAAACCCTGTACCCTATACAATCATCAAAACCATCTCAAAAACGCCCCTTTTCCCCTTTTTAAGCTGCTTACCCCAATCTTTAGCATTATCCAGTAAAACCGGCAATTGTTTATTGCAGCAATCATTTTTGTGCTGGCAAAGGCCCTCCTCTTTACGGATACCGATTCTTGAACCTTGCCCTCAACAAGGTTAATGGTGCCAAACACATGAAGCGCCTGCCAGGGGCGCATTAACTCGTTTTCTATCCGCTGCTCAGCACCCTAGTTTTGTTTCATAATTCAACTAAAGAATATGAAACACTTGCTCATCACACTCTTTTGCCTCACAGCTTCTCTTCAATTAATAGCTGGCAACGCTACGGACTCTGCATCCGGCAACTGCGCCGATGCTGTTGCTATATATAGTAAGGACTCCACCCTACTTACAATTAAAGATACTGTAGCTGCCGACTCCATGAAAATTGTTTGTGTTTCCTGGAAACAAGGCGGATGCTACACACAAAATGGCAAGACGTACAGCAGGTCGCAATTAGCGGGCATCATGAAAGCGAACCCCAAAGCGCAACGCACTATGAAACGCGCACGCGTATGTACATGGATATCGGCTCCCATTGTTTTCTGCCTGGGAGGCGTACTATGCGCATTACCCTTTACCGGCGATAGCATTGGCGAGGTGGCGGCAGTTGGCCTGGGCTTGGCGGCTGTAGGTATTCCCCTCAGCATGGGAGCAACTAAACTTGAACGCAAAGCGATACATATTTATAACAGCAGTTTAAACTAAATCCAAAAAAACCAAACCACATGAAAACGTACAACACATTATCGAGATCATTTTTATCCATCGCCCTGCTTTTAGGCTTTACCCTTGGCCAGGCGCAAAACAAAATCGTTTTGCAGGAAAAGAAATATCATTCAAGCAAAAGAACACTGAAGTTCGACAGGGAATATACGATCAAAACCTGCGATACAACTTATACTAACCAGATCATAGGGTATACTGACAGTACATTATTAATGGCCGCTACGGCTAGAGGTAAGGACACTACCTACATCGCACCCAAGCCTTTCAGAAAAGGCTACGACACCGTGGTTGCCGCCACCTATGTAAAAGATACAGCGGTGATCATGATCGCGGATATTGAATACATTCAAAAACCTTTCTTTAAAGATCGCGGAATCGCAAACATCGGCTGGGAGATAGAAAAATATTCATTTCTTGGCTTGTTAGCTTCCCCCATTGAAGCACTTGTGGAGGGAAAAGAAAAAGGCAAAGAAATGGCTGTCGTATCAGGCATAGGCATGGTAGTAGGTATCCCTTTCATTATTATAGGAGAAGCCAACACCAAGTTCGACCTTAAGAACAGATGGGAAATAGTGAAAGCACAAGAGAACGTAATAAGTGCAGAGCCTTTAACCGCCAAATAGAAACAGCATAACAGAGCCATTGTAATATCACCTGAGATAACGCACCTTTGTTTTGGTGCCCTAAGGAAAAGGCATATGAAACTGACCCAAATAGAACGTAACCCAATAGGCCGGAGAGATGAGCAATCCCATCTCGTAGGCGCTGTCGTAGGCCAGGCCCGCGGCCTGGAAGAGCGGTCCCGGTTGCGTGTACTGCTTCCGTTCCACATCATAGATCTCTACCATGCGTACACCAAGGTTGTAATTAATAAAATAGAAAAGCATTACCAAGCCCGAATAGGCAGCAACATAAATGAAGGCATGTGCGCGGTAGGGCGTGGGCATGAGGAACATCGCGCTGAGGCAGCCCGTATTGATCAAAGCGAGGAGCATTACCGCCGAAGGCTTGGTCATGGCCCTGCGGTTGTAAAGGGGCTCTTCTCCACTGCGAAGCCTGCGCAGGTCGCGCCTGTCGGCCAAACCCATATAGAGCGAAGCAAGGCCCACCACCAGTGCCGGGCCGGCAATGCCTATGGTAATGTCGCCCGACATAAAACGGTCGGCGACAAAAAAGGCAGGAACGCAAAAGGCAGGTCCTTCAACGAAGGAACGCAAAGCGACATCAACAGCCCGAGGCAGCTTTCGCCCGTAAACGTACACATCGCCTTTGCGGAGGCCGCTCAGGGCGAGACCGCTTTCGATCAACAAATGCAGAAGGCTGCTGGAACAAAAAATGACAAGGTAATTAATGCCATACTGCCAGGTGAGAAAGGCTGTGATAACAAGGTTACATATCAATATGTTAACGTTGGTGTTGCCATGCCACCTGGTTGTTTTCCTTACAGAATACATGCTCATAGTTTACATTTCATAAAATGTGTTGCCTTTAAAGATAACCAAATTATTTTCCTACATTTAATCTGAATGAAAAAGGCAGTAGTGATCGGCGGTACATCAGGGATCGGAAAAGCCCTCGTACAGGTGCTTTTGGACCATGACTATAAGGTGGGCCTCTCTGGCATTGAGCGCGACGACCTGAGTGCTTTAAGGAATTCGCACAACGGAAACCTGGTGATAAAATACATTGATTGCAGCAAGGAAAATTGTTCGGCAGAGATCGATGAACTGGTGCAAACACTCGGGGGACTCGACCTGATGGTGTTTAGCGCGGGTGTGGGACATTTAAAGAACACTGACCACACCGTTGAGAACAATGCCAACAAAGTGAACGTGCTCGGCTTTACTGAAGTGGCCGACTGGAGCTATAAATATTTCGACAAGCAAGGCTCAGGGCATTTGGTGGGCATCAGTTCGGTGGCGGGGCTCTTCGGCTTCCGTAACACACCCGGTTATACCGCCGCGAAAGGCTACCAGATAAATTACCTGGAGGCCCTGAGGCAAAAGGCCAGGAGGTCAGGTTCGCCTATTTATGTGACGGACATACGTCCTGGTTTTGTTGATACAGATATCTCCAAAGACCTGAAACGCTTTTGGGTGGCGACGCCGGAAAAAGCCGCCAGGCAGATTTTCAGGCTAATCAAAAGAAAAAAAGGCGTGGGCTATGTCACCAAACGATGGGTGCTGATGGCGATCGTAGTAAAACTAATTCCCGGCTGGTTAAGAAGCAGGCTATGAAAGACCACTACCTTATAATAGGAGCCGGGCCTGTGGGCCTTGCCACAGCGAAGTCGCTGAAGCTGGCGGGCATCCCTTATCACCAGGCCGAAGCCGACGATGATGTGGGTGGCAACTGGTATCACGGGGTTTATCAAACCGCTAATATCCTTTCTTCCCGTAAGGCCACCGAGTATCCTGACTTTCCTATGCCTGCCGATTATCCTGACTTTCCTTCGGCCGCGCAGATGTATGCCTATTACAAATTATACACCGATCATTATCAGCTGGCGGCGAACATCCAGTTCAATACGAAGGTAACAAGTGTTGTTCCGGCGGAAGATAATTTATGGTCGGTACGTTTTGAGAACGGCACAACACGTAGCTATAAAGGCGTTATGGTCTGCAACGGCCATCACTGGAGCAAAAGATATCCCAGCTACGCAGGCGAGTTCAGCGGCGAAAGCTTTCATTCCAAGGATTACAAGTCGCCCGAACAGCTGCGTGGCAAAAGGGTATTGGTGATCGGCGCCGGCAATTCGGCCTTCGATATTTCTTCCGAAGCAGCACGCGTTGGCAGATCTTGTTTCATGAGCGTACGGAAAGGCATCTGGATATTTCCAAAGACCTTTCTTGGAAAACCGCTCTCCGCTTTCCAGGGCTCGGTGCTTCCCCAATGGTTGAAAATGCGATTGGCCAAAGTAATGCTGAAGCTGGCGGTGGGAGATCCCCGTGAGTATGGTTTTCCAAAACCCACCATACGTCTCGATGAACGGCATCCTACCATCAATACCGATACCCTTATCAATATAAAGAACGGCAGGATAAAAGTAAAAGGCGCCGTGAAAGGCCTGGCAGGCAGCAGTGTTGAGTTTGAAGACGGAAGCCGCGAAGAAATTGACACCATTGTGTACGCTACAGGTTTCAATGTCGATTTTCCGTTTCTCCCTCCTCCCCTAAGCAGGGTGGAGAAAAGTTTTGTAAAAGTGTACGGCTATGGGATGTACGATGATTACAAAGGGATCTATATCATAGGATGGTTCCAGCCCCGCGGTGGTGTAGGCTCGCTTGTTGGCCCTTACGCCGATCTCATCGCTGAAATGATAAAGCTGCAACACAACATCAACACACCCCTGGGCCGTGTGCTGCGCGAAATGGGAGAAAAGCTCCCTAACACTCATTTGTTCGGCGGACCTGAATTTCTGAAATGGGTGGAGAAGAAAAAAAGACAATTGAAAAAGATGCAGAAGATCGGCGAGAAGCTCGACACCAGGGAACCGGGTTTTAAAAACATCCCGATCAAAGAAGAGCGCAAGGAGACCATTAACGTAAAAGTATTTTGATCTGAACATGCGCCTGCACCCGCATACCCTCCGCGTTTACTACGGTTCCCTTTCGGGTTACGAAGCAGCATCTTTTTATGATCTGCTGTCAGAAGAAGAAAAGGAAAGGGCCTTCGGTATCATTGCCTCCGCAGACAGAAATCGCTTCATCGTTTCGCGGGCCTGGCTAAGGATCTTACTTGGGTCCTACCTATCGGAACAACCCGAGCACATTCAATTTGAATACAGTCTGAACGGGAAACCCTATGTAAAAGGGCGCAAGGACCTGCAGTTCAGCCTTGCTCATACACGTGGAATGGTAGTGATCGGACTGCTGAGGGATGATGAACTGGGACTTGATATTGAACACCTGGATAGAAAGATCGATACCACCAAACTGTCGGAGTTCATCTTTTCCCCGCAAGAAGCCATTGCCTTTCGTTCGTACGAAAAAGGATCCCGGCAGGAAGCCTTCATCAACTGCTGGACAAGAAAGGAAGCTTTTGTAAAGGCAAAAGGCGCGGGCCTCAGTTTCCCGGTCAAAGAACTGGAAGTGAGCTTTGCGAAGGATGAAAAAGCGAAAGTGCTGTCTACCCTCTGGAATGAACAGGAGAAAGAAGAATGGTACCTGGAGAGCTTTGATCTTCCCGGGAATTACCGCGCCGCTGTTGCGGTGCAGGGGCGGGTGAGCTCGCTTGAGCTTATCGCCATAAAAAAGTTTCAGGTTACATGTGAGCTATGAAAGAAAGCGAAAAAAATAATGACAAGGGTCCGCTATCCATCTTAACCGAACTGGAGAAGAGGACGAACGAAGACCCCGGCAAGCTCCTGTACGCCTTCCTTGATGTAAACGGGAATGTAAAAGAGTCCTATACTTATAAAGAGTTCCGGCACCGGACCCTTGGCATCGCATCGCATATTTATCAAAATCTTTCCTTCAGCCAGGGCGACCGCATCCTATTGGTATATCCTCCGGGGCTGGAAATGATCTGCGCTTTTTTCGCCTGCGTGCGACTGGGCCTCGTGCCTGTTCCGGTGTACCCTCCTGCCGCGCATGGCTTTGAAGCGGCGCTGAGCAAGATGAACTTCATCGCGAAGGATTGCGGCGCAAAGGCCATCCTTACCGACCGCTCATATTACTGGTCAATAAAAGTGAACTTGTCGAGATCAGGAAACAAGAGCCTCCTGCCTGAACTGGAATGGATCATAAGTGATGATGCTGCCCCGGGAACAGCAGCTGCGTTTCCTGAATTACATTCAGATATCCTGTTCCTGCAATATACCTCCGGTTCCACCAGCGATCCCAAAGGGGTGATGGTAACGCACCGCAACATGCTGCACAACTGCGATAGCGTGGTGGACCATCTTCCCATTGGTGTTTCCTGGCTGCCGCAATACCACGACATGGGATTGATCGGGTATTATATTTTCTTTGCTTTAAAAGGCGGAACCACTTACGGTTTTTCGCCCATGGATTTTATCCAGCGCCCTGCGCTATGGCTCGAAACGATCTCGAAATACTCCGCCACGGCCTCATCAGCACCGAACTTCGCCTATGAGTATTGCCTCCTGCCCGGCAAGATCCCCGATAAGACATTGGAGACGCTCGACCTCAGCTCATTGAGATTCCTGATGACAGCCGCCGAGCCTATCAGCACCAAGGTGTATAATGATTTCCTGGAAACGTTCGGAACTTATGGACTTAAGCCAAAGAGCTTTTTCGCGGCCTACGGATTGGCTGAATTCACCCTTGCTGTTTCCAATTATGGGAGGACCACAGGTTCATTTGACGCGGACCTTCTGAAAGAACACGAAGCAAAGATCACCGATCCTGCAAAACAACAAGCTGCGGCAGGCCTTATGAGCTGCGGAAGACCTTTGGGCGATACACAGATCGCGATCGTTGACATTGGAGCTACTGCCCTCAAGCTTAACGAAGGACGTGTAGGTGAAATATGGGTGAGGGGCTCCAGCAAATGCGCGGGCTACTGGAACCGCAAAGAACTGAGCAAGGAAACCTTTGAAGCCAGGCTGCAAGGAGAACAAGAGAGCTGGCTCAGGACCGGCGACCTGGGATTTATGCAGGAGGGTGAACTTTATGTTTGCGGAAGGCTGAAGGACATGATCATACTCCGCGGGCTCAATTATTATCCGCAGGATATCGAAAGCATTATTGAAGAGGACCCTTGCGTTCGCAAAGGCTGCGTGGCGGCTTTCGCCGTGGAGAAAGAAGGGCAGGAATCGCTGGTGGTGGTTATAGGACTTAAGAACAACAAGAAGGTCCCCGCTGCCCAGGCACTCAACAACAGGATACTGAAGTACCTCGGGATTGGCGCCGACCTTTTTGTGTTCGTCCCCGCGCGTACCATTTCCAAAACAAGTTCGGCCAAGATCATGCGGAGCCAGAACAAGACCCGTTTTCTCTCGAACGATCACCAGGTCATTGGCAGCCACAGCTTCGATACCGATGCGCTGAGCCTCGAGAACCTTTCGGCAATGGAAGCCAACAACATCCCGGCGGAGATCACGGCTTGTCATTCCTTGTTCGCCAGGTACGGGCTTGCGGGAAATGAGAGCGGATCGCTGGGCGATTCAGGACTCGACTCGCTGAAGCTGGCCTCCTTCGCCGAAGACCTGAAGAAACACATTGAGCTTCGCGGCTACAAGGACCTGTCAGAAGAAGTGGACCTGCGCCTGCTTCAGAAGATCGCTGTTTCGGAACTGTTCAGTATCCTCGAAGGGCTTGAGAGCGCGAGCCACCTTTCAAAGTTACGGTTCAGGAATGCCTTTGCACGGCTCTGTACGGAACGTGAGCGCAGCGAAAGGGAGATGATGATGAAAGATGCCAGGTCGGTTGCCACAGCGCAGCTGAAACCAAACCAGGGAAGTTCAACAGGACATGTTTTACTTACCGGCGGCACCGGCTTTTTCGGACCTTTCCTTATCAAGAGCCTTCTGGAACAAAACAAGGAGAGCATTTATGTGCTTGTTAGGGCCAGGGATAATGAAGAAGGTAAGAAGCGATTGCGCGAGGCCTTTTCCACCATTGGGTGCTCACAGGAAATGGAACAACGTTTCGAGGAGCTGGTGATCCCGGTATGCGGCGACATTGCAAGACTTAACTTAGGCCTCGGCGACACGCAATGGGAATTTTTGTCGGAGAACATCCACACCATTTATCATAACGGCGCGCAGGTGAACTACCTCCTTGACTACGAATCGATGCGCAAAGCCAATGTGAACGGAACATTGGAGCTCATACGGCTTGCCCAGAGCTCGCGCCCTAAGGTCTTCAACCACATCTCCACCACATTTATTTTCGGATGGTCGGTGAAGGATACCTTGTACGAGACCGATTGCAACAAGGACATGGAGCATCTCGACTTTGGCTACAGCCAGAGCAAGTGGGCATCGGAAAAGATCGTTGCAAAGGCCATGGAACAGGGACTCAAGGGCCGCATATTCCGTCCGGCGCTCATCTCCCCTTCCGTATCGGGCGAAGGCTATAACTTCGACATCTCCATACGCCTGCTGGCCTTTATGGTGAAGCACGGCATGGGCACCAGCGCAAAGAACCAGGTGAGCTTCACCCCCGCCGACATTGCCGCCAATAATATTGTGGCCATCTCCAATATAAAAGAAAGCGAAGGCCTTAGCTTTCATGTTACCCGCGATACTTTTTCAAGCATGCACGATGTCACCACGATCATCAGCGAATTTACCGGGAAGCCATTCGTGCATTTTCCCCTCGAACAGTTTGTGCCCGAAGTGGTGAGCCGCTGCACAAAAGAAGACCTCCTTTTTCCCCTTCTCAACTTTTTGGTTCGCTCCGAATCCAAGATCAGCGCGATGGAGTTCAAACGCTACGACAACAGCAACTACACTAAGTTCCGCGACCTTTCCGAATGGGGAATACCCGATGTACCCCTGGAAGAAGTGGTGGAAGGTATCCTGCTATTCATGGAAGGCCATAAGATCATCGAAAAAATAACAAAGCCGGTAAAATATGTCTGACAAAAGCACGCCTGTACTGCCCCGCGTTTCGCGCAAGGAATCATTCCTCGATTCGAAGGAGATGACCGAAAACCCTGTCCGTGTGTTCGAACGCTACCGGAAGGAACTGGGGCCCAGCTTTACCTTTTTCTTTGGCGGCACACGGCGCACCGTTGTCTCCTCCGATCCTGAGTTCATCCAGCATGTGCTCAAGACCAACCAGGCCAATTACAACAAGTCGGATATACAGGTAAAACGAATGGCGGAGTTCCAGGGAGTGGGGCTCCTGAACAGCCATGGGGAATACTGGTTCAAACAACGCCGCCTCTTAAGTAAGGGGTTCAGCCATTCACATCTCAGCAACTTGCTGCCGCTACAGCTGGAAACATTGAACGTGTTCATGACCGGCTTTAACGATGAGGTGAAAAAAGGGCCCGTGGATGTTTACCATCAAATGGTGAAGTTCACCCTTCGCTTTGTGGGCAGAGCCCTGTTCGGGAGCATGATGAAAGACGAAGAGATCGATCGGCTTGGTGAGATCATCTCAACGGTGCAACCCTTTATGGTAAAGCAGATCGTTCAGCCTTACCTGGTACCCTGGTACAGGATCAGCGGACAAAGCGCCAGGTACCAGGAACTGCGCAGGGAAGGTGACCGGATGGTGATGGACTATGTACACGAACGCCGCCGCGAGGGTTCGAAGGAGGCCGATCTACTGGAGATCCTCCTGACAATGCCTTATCCCGACAGCGGTGAGCTCATGAACGACGACCAGGCGATGATAGAGATCATTCAATTGCTGGTAGCCGGCAATGAAACATCGTCCAACGCTTTGTCATGGACATTTTACCTGCTCGCCAAACATCCTCAATACATTGACAAGATACGCGCCGAGGTGGAAGCGGCCTTTGGCAAAGGAGAACCCAGCTATGAAGGCCTGCACAGGCTCGAGACAACGATGGGTGTGCTGTACGAGTCACTGCGTTTGTATCCTCCTTTCTGGATGATCGATCGGGTGGCGATCGGCAATGACGAAGTTTGCGGGATCCCCATTGAAGCGGGCACCATGGTGGTCCCCTATATTTATGGGGTGCATCACAACGCTGCTGTTTGGAATGATCCCGAAGAATTCCGCCCTGAGCGTTTCAGCAGGAAGATGGCGGCAACACTGCATCCCTTCGCGCATATTCCTTTTGGGGGCGGCCCCAGGGTATGCGTAGGACAAAACATGGCCATGATGCAGATACTCCTTGTGCTTGTCTCTGTGATCAGGAAATATAATTTCAAACCTGCCGATGAGAAACCCGTGGAGATACATCCGATGATGATCCTGCGCCCCGATGGCCCGATCAATTTGGAGTTTGAAGCGATCGCCTGATCAGGCGCCCGGCTTTTTATAGGACCATTCTTTAAAGGCGAAGTCCCATTTAACGCTTATCTCCTTTTCAAGTTCAGGCGGTGTTGTATACGAACTGGCCTTGTAATTCTTATTGGCGCCGATGAAGGCCGCCATCTCCGCTTCGGGCAGCTTGCCCAGGCCCAGTGCCAAATAGATCTTCCTTACCTCCCGCATGGGCTCGTCGCGCAGATCGGAAAAACGGACCTCAATGCGCTGCGATGCCGGCAGGAGATCACGCTGGTGGAGGTAGTTCCGCAGCAACAGCTCATAGGTGCTGATGATCAGGGAGTTTATTCTTTCTTGTGTTATTTTTTGAAGGCTGTTTTGCTTTTGTATCACGCTCCACAGGTATTGGTTCGAATGGAACACTTCGAACGGCTCCCTGTGGATATAGATAAAGAGCGCCCCGGGATATTTCTTTATCAAATGCTTGAGCCGTGCTGTATCCCCCGGCGATTTTACGATCAGGCGTTTGTTCTTCGACCAATAGCTCAGTTTCCGGATGTGGAAATCGTATTCCGTGATCCAGCCCGCAGCGGCGGCTTCATCCTCCAATAGCACGCGCTCCTTCATCCATTTTTCAAAATACTTAGGAAACAAATGGCCCCAGGTATAGCTGTAAGCGCTGCACGCCGAACAAAGGCCGGTATCCAGTTCAGCAGGAATATCCAGGTCCATATCAGTGCGCTGAATAGAATACTGCGCTTTGAAAAGTTTACACAGCGCATTCAGCACTTTCTTGAGCCAGGGCCTGGTGAGGTAATAATTATCGGAGAAGAGGCCTGTATAGATCGTTGTTGAAGTGTTGCCCGGATCCTGGTACAGCAGGTTTTGTAAATGAGAAGTGCCGCTCCTCCAATGGCCAAGGATGAAAACCGGGGGCTGCGCCAGTTCATGCCGGCTTATCTTTCTGTCGTAAATAAAAACTTCCAGCAGCCGGAAGGGTTCCAGGATGGAATAACGAAAAAGATATAGAATGAAAACATGTATTCTTCCTAAACTGACCCCTCCGTTCTGGATGGCCATCTTTACAAGGAATGCCAGGGGAAAAAAGGGGATCCTTCTTTTGTACACTTATACGATACGGTATTGTATTCAACCAAATATACTGCTAATTACTACCTTCGTACCATGCTTTACGTAAAAGCCCTCCACATTATCTTCATCGTTACCTGGTTCGCCGGATTGTTCTACATCGTGCGCCTCTTCATCTATCATACGGAGGCCAACGACAAAACAGAACCGGAAAAAAGCATTCTTCAGAACCAATACAAAGTAATGGAGAAGCGCCTCTGGTACGGCATCACCTGGCCTTCCATGATCGCAACGTTCATCTTCGGCTGGTGGCTGGTGGCCTATACACCCGCCTATCTTACCGAGCCCTGGTTCCTGCTCAAGCTATGCTTCGTGGCCGGACTCCTGCTCTATCACCTGCAATGCCACGTAATGTTCACCCAATTGCAGAAGGACGAGATCAAATACACATCCTTCAAGCTCCGCCTCTGGAACGAAGTAGCCACTATCTTCCTTGTCGCGATCGTGTTCATCATTGAACTGCGCAGCAGCACAAGTTTTATTTGGGGATTACTTGGGCTGGTGATCTTCTCTGCGGCACTGTACGCAGGGATCATGATCTATAGAAATAATAGGGAGAAGGACCAGGACAAATAGGCAAAACGCAAATGGGCAAACAGGCAATTGCCGATTTGCAAATTTGCATGTTTGCGAATTTGGGATTATTTCTTCAGCAACCAGGCTTCCGTACTCGTAGCCCGTACTTTTTCAAGCGCCGAGATCGCCTCTTCACGCGTAGCGTAATCACCACAGCTTACAATGTTCAAGCCCGCGGCGTTCTTGCCGATGATGGAAGCAGTGATGTTCTTCTGGCGAAGCATCGTAATGTACTTCTCGGCATTTTCAAGGTACGTAAAGCAGCCACCCACCACGTGGAAAGGCAGGTTGGCATTGGTGTTGCGGCGGATGCCCACCACTTTGGTATTGTCTACATCGGCTTTGGCAGCCATCATCTCTTCTTTCAAACGCACTACGATAGACCTTGCGGGGTCGCCGAAGTTAAGTTTGGTGAAGATGACAGTATCGTTAAGGAGAACGATGCCTTCCTCCGCCTTGAGCTCTGATTCTGTAACCGGCTTGAGCTTTAGGATACGTGAAGTATAATCAGGCATTATCTTTTCAGCAAAAGGATTGAGCTCACTGTAGTTATAGGTCTTGAAGAAGTCGGTCTTTAAAGGAACCCAGGTAAAATAAAGCAGCAGTGGCAGCAGGCAGGCGGCAGCAAGTACTCTCCTGCGTACTTTCTTGCGATCGATCGGTATCGGCTCGCGGTCTTTGAGCTGCTTCTCGATCTTCTTCTCAATTTTCTTCTCGATGCTCTCACGCAGGATGGGAGGAGAGATGAACTCGCTCAAGCCGAAAGAGGCGCTGAGATAGTTCACACTTGCTTCGGGCTCGAACTGAAGGTTACCTTCCACGTCAACAGTGAAAGTACCTACTTCGTTGATGCTTAACTTTTTGCTGCTTCCCAACAGGCGGTTGCATTCCTTCACAAAATCGGTGATGGCGCGAATGGCCTCGTCGAAGCTCAGGTTCTCGTCCTGGGAAATATGATTGGCCAAGAGGCCATCGTTGTTATTGAGGTTCTTGTTGAAGCTTAACTTTTTATAAGGGGGAGAAAAGCTGTGTTGTACGGGATGGATCTTGGCCGGACTGTAATTGGCGATAAAGCCCCCGAAGCCGGGAACGATCACGCAATCGTAGGTGAATAGTAATTTATGTATGTGCCGGTCAATGGAGATCATCAGACCCTAAAATTAAGAATTTTTCAGGAAGTCCTTCACCAGTTTCTCCGCCCCGGCAAAAGCTACGTCCAGCTTCTCATTTACCAGTATCTTATCGAACTGGTCGGCGGTCTTGAGTTCTTTTTCGGCTTTGCCTATACGGCGGGCAATGCTCTCAGGCGTCTCTGTTTCACGCAATTTGAGGCGCTCTTCGAGGCTTTTGATGCTGGGCGGCATCACAAACACAGAAAGGGCCCGTTTGCCGAACTTCTTTTTAAGATTGATCCCTCCTACCACATCCACATCAAAGATCACATGCATGCCCTTGGCCCAAATACGCTCTATCTCCACTTTAAGGGTGCCGTAAAAATTATCCTTATATACTTCTTCCCACTCCACGAATTCGTCGCTCGCGATCTTTTGTTTGAACTCTTCCACGCTCATAAAATAATAATCCACGCCCTGCACCTCATCGCCACGAATAGGGCGGCTGCAAGCGGAAACACTGAACTCTAATTCATCGGGGAATTTAGCAAGAAGGTGATGTACAATAGTGGTCTTGCCGGCGCCTGAGGGGGCGGAGAAGATGATCAACTTACCATCGCTGGATGCCATGGCACGAATGTAGGAAAGAATTCAGAATTCAGTAGGCAGTAGGCAGTAGGCAATAAGCTATTGCAGCACGATCTTCGTCACAGATCGCCCCTTTACTGTTTCTACTTGCAGGAGATAAATGCCGGGGGCCTGGTCTGAGATATCGATCTTGAGATCATTCGTTATTCTGACCTCCTGTCCATTCAGGTTGAAGATCTTTATCGTTGCTTCATTTGAAGAAATGCTAACACTGAACCTTCCATTAGAAGGATTGGGATAAACAACCAGATCGTTCTTATCAATCTCTTTCTCCTTCATCCCCGTAATATCATTCACATCGAACGACCAGATGGAACGGGCAAAGGTGCCGGCGATGAGGCGGTTGAGGGTAGTATTCAGCTCGAGGTCATACACCGGCATGATAGGCATATTATTACCTACCCTGTTCCAGCTAACACCAGCATCAACGGTAGCGTACACTCCCGCATCGGTGGCGGTAATGATCACGTTCTCGCTCCCGGGAAGGATAAGGATATCGTTGATGGCGAATTGCGGCAGGTTGCCGGCAATGCTTTGCCAGGTCTTTCCGCTATCAATGGACTTATGAATATGCGGAATGAAATCATTGTACTTATACCCCGAGTGCGCCACGTACACGTTCTTCGCTACGTTGGGTGAAGCTTTTACGGAAGTAACGTAGCGGTTAGGCAATGAGCCCGTTACGTTCGTCCAGCTGCTGCCCTGGTTCCAGCTGGCCCAAACGTTCGCATCACTGGTTCCGGCATACAGTAAATTGCCATTCACACCCGATTCGGCCACAGTGCTGATGACGTGGAAGCGCGGATCGTAAATGATCCCGTCGGTAAGATCGTTGCTGATGGCCTGCCAGGTACCGTAAGGCGCGCCGGTCATCGTATACATTTTAGAGGTGCCGCAATAGAACGTGCTGCTGTTCTGCGCGCTCATGATATAGGGCATGTCCCAGCTCTTGCGGCCGGTATCGAGGCCAATAGTAAAGTCGTTGATGGTATTGCCCGCGTCATCGGTATACCAAAGCGATCCGTTCTGCGTTTCCACATAATACACCTGGTTGGTAGTGGGATCAAAGATCGGCGTGAAACCATC
>JANWJV010000044.1 GCA_025451785.1 Bacteroidia bacterium
ATATCGACCACTCCCGCGTTCTGTATCTTCCAGGCCCATATCCAAACCATGATCATCACCAGCGAAACGGCAGCAAAGGAAACGAGAGGAAGAAGTACAGAAGTGCTCATAATATGTTTAAGGGATAATGGTTAATGGATAATAGGAAGTTTAGGTTCGGCGGAAATGGATGATGCCTAAATAGTTCATCACCACCATGGCCGGGTAAGTAGGATCGAACTCGAACCATTTCTTGGCGAAGTTGGCTCGGTTAGGGCTCTTGTGATGATTGTTCTGAAAAAGTTCGCCCAGCATAAGAAGGTCGAGGGGAATGGTATTCTTGCTGTGGTCGTCATTATCGTAATTGGCGTAACCGTATTTATGCCCGCACCAATTCACAATGGCGCCATGCAGAGGCCCCATGAATAAATGCGCCGGCAGAAGCAAGTACCACCATAAGCTGGGAGCGAAGAAATAATAGATCATGAAATAACCCACCCCAAAAAGGATACGTACGCTCCATAGATCGCTCACCTTGTCCATAAAGGCCCAGGTAGGATAACGGTCGCGGAACTCGGGCTCAGGCTCCGTTTTATACTTGGCATATTGAAGGTAAATACCTTTGGTCTTCATCATCAGCCCCCACACATCCTTGATAAAATGCGGCGAATGCGGATCTTTCTCCGTATCGCTGTAGGCATGATGCATACGGTGCATAATGGCGTAAGCACGGGGATTCAAAAAAGAGGCTCCCTGGGTAATGAATGTCATAAGGTAAAAGAACTTCTCCCAAAAAGAGCTCATCGTAAACATCTTATGCGACGCATACCGGTGAAGGAAAAAGGTCTGAAAAAAAAGAGATGAGAACCAATGTATGGCAAAGAAAAGCAAGATAAACTTCATTCTCTAAGCGGTTTGATCTTCCAAACATACGGATTTTTTCAGCACGCAGTTTTGCAGCGGTTTTCACGAATGAATGGCATCTGGGGCTTCTTATCATAAATATTATCTTTGTTTACTATCAATTTCTTTCACTATGACTTTTGACCTGGGCAAACTAAAAAAGAGACCCTCCTACCCTTTCGAGACCATCGCCGCGGCAGTCGGTTTTTCACCGAGGCTCGAGGCCCTTGTTTCGGAGGCGAAGCGCTTGTCAGAAACGCTCAACGCCAAACTACTCCTCATCCATGTGGGCGAAAAGACAGCCAAAAAAGAGGATGCGCTCTCAAAAATGTTATCAAAGACAGGTATGGACATGAAACGGTGCCAGGTGATCTGGGCCGATGGACATCCTGTGGAGACCATTCTCAGCCTCTGCAAGCAGCACGTGGTAGACCTGCTGATGATCGGCGCGCTGAAAAAAGAGAACCTCCTGAACTATTACCTCGGTTCGGTAGCCCGCAAGATCAGCCGCAAGGCCAAATGCTCGGTGCTTCTCCTTACCGAAGCCTCTACTGAAGAAAGCAAGCCCAAAAAGATCATTGTGAACGGCGTGGAGAACCCCAAGACCATTCATACATTGAATGCAGCGCTTTACCTCGCGAAGAACTACAGTGTGAAAGACATCACTGTGGCAAGAGAAGTGCATATGCCTACCCTTACGATGACGATGGCCGACGACAGCACGGCACCTGAAGCCAGGGAGATGAAAAAGCACCTGAACGAGGAAGAAAGCTCGCGGCTTCTTTCCATGATAAAAAAGTCGGACACCGGCAAGATCCAGGTGAAGGACAAAATGATCGGCGGCAAGCCAGGCTTTGCTATAAGTAAGTATGCTCGCGATAAAAAGGCCGACCTGCTGGTGATCAATTCACCCGACACGCACCTTAACCTTTTGGACAGGATCTTTACACACGACATTGAATACGTGCTTGCCGATCTGCCCTGCAATGTTTTGATCGTACACTCCAGGATCTGAACTGAAAAATGAAATTCACCCACCACGACCTGTTTACTCTCCTCATCGCGATCGGCACTATGCTGATCGTCGCAAGGCTTATCTCAGAGTTGGGTAAGAAGTTCAAACTGCCCGGTGTGATGGGCGAACTTATCGTGGGGATCCTGTTGGGCCCTACTATACTGGGAAGCATCGACCCTGATCTGTTCGCCAGCATCTTCCCCAAAACGGGCGCCACCAAGATAGCGCTTGACGGCATTACTTCATTGGCGGTGATCATGCTGCTTTTCGTGGCCGGCATGGAAGTGCAGCTGCAGATCGTTCTTAAGCAGGGAAAGGCGGCGATATATACCAGCCTTACCAGCATGGTCATTCCATTCACCCTTGGCTTTTGCACCGTTTGGTTCGTACCCGAGTGGTTTAACTTCGACAACAAATACCGGCTGGTATATGCGCTCTTCTTCGGCACAGCCATGGCCATCTCCGCCATTCCTGTTATTGTGAAGATCCTTATGGACCTCAATATCTATAAAACAAAAGTGGGCATGACCGTTATCGCCGCCGCCATATTCGACGATCTTACAGGCTGGCTGTTGTTCTCTTTTATTCTTTCCCTTATGGGGCAGGAAGGTGAGGTCACCAACGCGTGGTATTCTGTAAGCATGATCCTTGGCTTCGGCCTCTTCATGCTGCTGATCGGCCGTCGTGTGATAGACAAAGCGCTTCCCTGGGTGCAAACAAAGCTGTCGTGGCCCGGGGGTGTACTTTCTCTTTCTCTTGGTCTTTGTTTCCTGAGCGCAGCCTTTACTGAAAGTATCGGCCTGCATGCCATCCTGGGAGCTTTCATCACCGGCATCGCCTTTGGTGATTCAGTGCACCTGCACGAAAAAGCAAGGGAGATCATTCATCAGTTCGTAACCAATGTATTTGCGCCGCTCTTCTTTGTTTCACTGGGTTTGAAAGTGAACTTTATTGAGAACTTTGACCTAACACTAGTAACCATTGTATTGTTCCTGGCAGTGGTTTGCAAACTGGTGGGAGCATCGCTTGGCGCTTATATGGGCGGTATGTCAAAACGCAACGCCATTGCCGTGGGCTTTGGCCTTAACGCGCGGGGCGCTATGGAGATCATCCTTGGCACCCTGGCCCTTAACGCCGGACTTATTGATGAGAAGATGTTCGTGGCCCTGGTAGTAATGGCGCTCATCACTTCTATCATGAGCGGCCCGTTGATGAAACGTTTTATAGAACCTGATTAAATTTATCATCTTTAAATTATGGAATACAGCACCCGATGGTGTCTATTTCCCGAACAACAAAACAAACCATGAAAAACACCCTTCTCATTTCACTGCTCAGCCTGCCCCTTGTAATGATGGCCGGCGAAGAAGAAACACGCGTAAAGACCGAGATCAAGGAAGTGACCGTATTCCTTAGCGGCGCACAGGTGACCAGCACCGGCAACGTATCGATCAACTCAGGCACTACCGACCTGATCTTTGAGAACCTCTCGCCCAATATTAACAGCAATAGTATACAAGCGAAAGGCGAAGGCGACTTCACCATTCTTTCGGTAAGCTACCGCCTCAACTATGTGAACCAGCGCACCAAACCGAAGGAAGTTCTTGTACTGGAGGATTCGCTCGATGCCCTTAAATCAAAACTGGAGGCGCAGGACAACCTGATGGCCGTTTATTCGAACGAAGAACAAATGATCACCGCCAACCGAGATATCGGAGGCAATAATACTGGTGTTACCGCGATAGAACTTGAGAAAGTAGCTTCTACCATGCGCACCAGGCTTCTGGAGGTGAAGACAAAACAGAGCGAGATAAAGACCCGCCAGAAAAAACTGAACGAGAGCATCAATAAGATCAACAGCCAGATAAACGAGTTGAACGGCAAACGCAACCGCAACACGGGTGAAGTGATCGTAAGCGTGTCGAGCAACAGCACCGTGCAGGCAAAAATGACACTTACTTATATGGTAAGCAGTGCCGGCTGGAGTCCCGTGTACGACATACGTGCCCAGGACGACCGCAGCCCTGTGAAGCTAAACTACCGTGCCAATGTTTACCAGAGTTCCGGTGTGGAATGGAAGAACGTGCGCCTCACGCTCTCTACTGGCAATCCCAATATCAGCGGCAATAAACCCTCGCTTACGCCGTGGAGGATCTCTTATTACACTCCCACAAAATACAAATCGTACGGCAACAAGAACCGCGCGTATGCTCCCGCCTACGGTGGCGATGTGCCCGCCGCCTCAGAAAGCACACGCGAACTGAGCGAGGTAGATGTCAAAACAAATTCAGTGAAAAAAGAGGCTGTGACCAGCTCTAATTTCACACAGATGGTTACCGACAATGTGGTGAACGTTCAATACGAGATAAGCGTTCCTTATAATATCCCCGCCGACGGCAAGACCTATTCGGTGGAGATCCAAAACTACAGTATGCCGGCACAGTACAAGTTCTTCGCGGCTCCCAAGCTTGACAAAGACGCCTTCCTGGTGGCCAAGGTAAGCGGCTGGGACCAATACAACCTGCTGCCTGGTGACGCTAATATTTTTTATGGCGGAACCTTTGTCGGCAAATCCTTCATCGATACCAAGACGACCAACGACACGCTCGATATTTCATTGGGTAGAGACAAGAACATTGTGATCACACGCGAGAACGTGAAGGAGTTTTGTGAGAAGAAGGTGATCGGCGTGAACAAGAAGGAAACGTTCATGTACGAGATCAGCATACGCAATAAGAAAAAGCAAGAGATCGAGATCGAGATCAACGACCAGGTTCCCCTCTCCTCTATCAGCGATATTGAAGTGGAAACACTTGAAACATCGAGCGCGGTATGTGAAAAGGAAAACGGAAAACTAACCTGGAAGTTCAAGATACCCGGCGGAGAGACTAAGAAAATACGCTTTGGCTACTCCATCAAGTTTCCGAAGGACAAGATCATCAATTACTAGGCACCTCTCTATCGAAGAAAGGCCCCGGGAGACCGGGGCTTTTTTATTTTCACCTACCAGAACCATCGTTAGAGATGGCATTTATAACCCTCCTTTTCAACATCCCTGTGTTTACAAGTTGAATTCCTGGCCTGTTTTCGAGGCCCCTTATTGGGATAGTTTTGCTCTTTATAAAGGAATTATTATTTGTGGAATATTGCGTTTTTGTTTTATTTTTAGTGCTTTAAACCCAATATCACCACAACTAATAATCTAAACAATGAAAGCAATCAGATCATTTTCAGCCGTCGCATTAACTTTCCTCGCCTGTGCGGGCGCATTTGCACAGTATGAAGACAACATGCCGGAAGACACCTCCGCCATTCTCGGCGAGAGCAAGATCCCATCGGTAGGCCTCGGTGCCGGTGTGCTCACCTTTAATGGTGACATAGGAAATGGACTGAACGTCAGCACCTACAGTTATATACGGGCAGGCTATCACCTAAACATCGAAGAACGTTTCCATCCCATGTTCGGGGTGGCCTTTAACGGTGTGATGGGAAAACTGGCCCAAAGCGAACGCTCTACTGATCCTGTATCGAACCGAAATTTTGAAGCGAAGATCATGCAGTTCGGGCTCAGCGGCGTGTTCCATTTCGACAACGACCAGATGCTGAAGCGCCGTTCGAATGTAAAACCTTATATAAGCGCCGGCTTTGCTTACCTTAAGTTCGACCCCTACGGTGATCTGAAAGATAAGGACGACATCGCTTATAACTATTGGACCGATGGCAGCATCCGCAATGTACAGGAAACCCCCACCAACGAGTTCTGTTCAGGCTGCATTACTTCCCGCGACTATACCTATGAGACCCAGCTGAAGGATTCGCTGACCAATTACCAGCGCAGTACCTTTTCCATCCCCATCGGCCTTGGGGTAGTGATCCGCCTTAACGACAATTTCAGTATCGGCCTGGGCAGCACTTACCACATCACCTTTTCCGATTATATCGATAACGAGAAAAAAGGTGGCAATGATGGTTACCTCTATTCACACGTAAGCATCATTTACGGTTTCCCTCCTGTAAGCGCGCAGGGCGAACGCTATAAGGATGTTGATTTCAGAACGATCGATAATTCTGACGGTGACGGCGATGGCGTGAAAGACATTTATGACCGCTGCCTCAACACTCCCAAGGATGTGAAGGTGACCAAACAGGGATGCCCTGTGGATACCGACGAAGATGGAGTTGCTGATTACCTTGACAAAGAGCCCGCCACTGTAAAGGGCTCGATGGTTGACGAGAACGGAGTAACGCAAACGGCTGAGATGATCGCCAAGAAGGCGGAAGAAGACGCCAAGGTAAGCGCCTCGGGCAACGTAATGCCTAAAGAGTTCCGCTTTGCCGACAAGAACAAGGATGGCGCTATATCTTATGATGAAGTGACCGGCGCTATTGACAGCCTGTTTGAAGGAGAAGCAAATATTTCAGTAGAAACCCTTTATAAACTTATTGAATACTTCTTCGACCAATAGATGTTTAACCTAAACCCTTATATATGATCAAATACTTAGTTCTGCTTTTTAACATGCTGGCATTCCTGGTCTACCAGGTGATCTTCACAGAAGGAGTAACGATCAACCAGACGGTTCCTGCGACCGCAAAACCAGGATCAGAATTTACAGTAGAACTAAGGATCAATAAGGGGTCCATCGGAGGCTTCGCCAAGCTGCAACAGGACCTCCCTGAAGGTTTCACCGCCACTGCCATCGAAAACAGTGGCGGTTCTTTTTCCTTCAATAACCAAAGCGTAAAGATCATCTGGGCCTCCCTTCCCTCCCAGCCCGAATTGAAGGTTACCTATAAAGTAAGCGTTGCTGGCAATGCCAGTGGCAAAAAGACCATCGCCGGGAAGTTCTCCTACGTAGATGCTGCCAACCAGAAACAGAGCGTTGGCGTTGATGAGGCCAGTATCGATATTTCAGCCAGCGAGCCCGAAGCGAAAAAGGAAGAAACGCAGCCCAGCTCAGGCGGCGGAACCACCACTACTGCTACTGATATTAAGAAAGAAGAAGAGAGCAAAGCCCCCCAGGTGCAAACAATTACAGCTGCCCGCACAATGCCAACTGAGGTTGAAGGCGAGTTTACCGTGGAGATCACCCTTGGCAAGGGCAGCATCTCCGGCTATTGCAAACTGCAGGAAACTCTTCCCGAAGGTTTTACTGCCAAGGCCATTGACCGCGATAACAGCGAGTTCACTTTCGTTAACCAGGTGGTGAAGTTCGTATGGGTGTCCGTTTCTGCCAAGCAGGAACAGCTAAAAGTATCTTACAAAGTTACCCTCGACAAAAAAGTTAGTGGCGCGCAAACCATCGAAGGCCTCTTCTCCTATATTGAGAATGACGAGACAAAGAAGTACCTGCTCCAGAGCGGCAACATCAATATAAAAGCACCTGCCGCAACCTCTGAGCCCGTTGCCACCAAAGAACCTGAGAACAAAACCTCTGGTGACTCGGCCAAGACCACTACAACAACTACCGCGGCTACTACTACCGGAAGCAGCGGCAGCTCCACCGAAACCAGCTCTTCCTCTTCGTCGGGCACTACTACTGCCACCACTACCGGCAGCAGCGGCTCTTCAACAGAGACCAGTTCCTCTTCTACCTCCACCGAAACAAAACCTGTTACCAACGTTCCTTCGGCAAATACCAATGTGAACTACCGTGTCCAGATATCAGCCACACACCAAAATGTTGAGGTATCCTACTTTACCGGAAAGTACGGTATCTCGGAACAGATATACGCCGAGATGCACGAAGGATGGAACAAGTTTACTGTTGGCGGCTTTAACGAATACAAAAATGCCCGCGACCATCGCGAGAACATTCGTGGAAAAGGTGTTGACGGTCCCTTTGTGACCGCCTACAACAGTGGAAGGCGCATTACTGTGCAGGAAGCCCTCATGATCACCAGCCAGAAATGGTATAGGTAGTCATTTGAACAAAAAAAGGCTTAATTCGTAGAAATAGCCGGGATTTTCTAATTTTGGCTTATGTTAAAAAGGTACGCACTCCTTGTTCTTCTTTTTGCAGCGTTTTTACGTGCCGACGCGCAATTCACCATTACCAAAGATGTAAACAAAGACGCTCCTAAGTCTTCCAAAAAAGATAAGAAGAACGCCGCTAAACCTGATAGTGCTTCGGTGCAGGCCCCGGCACCGGACGACACCATAGCGGCAAAACAATTTGTATTCAAACCCATTGTGGGCCTGGGCACAGGCATGTTCTCCTTTTACGGCGACCTTTATACACGCCACCTTCAGCCTCCCTCTGTTGCACGAATCGGTTACGACCTGAGCGTTGGCCAAAAGCTGACCCCTTACCTGAGCCTTAACCTTTATGCCCTCTTCGGTAAGTTAGGAGCCAACGAACAACAACTCGACATCCCGCGTAACCTCAACTTCGAATCGCAGATAAGAGTTGGCGGTTTTAACCTGATGTACAACTTTGATAATTTCTTCGGGCCTAAGTCAAAAGCTAGACCATGGATCTCCGCGGGTTTCGAATCCTTTGAGTTCCTTTCGAAAACCGACCTTAGGGACAAAAGCGGATTCACCTACCACTACTGGTCCGACGGATCCATACGTGATGTTGCCGAATCAGATCCTTTCGCTTTCAACGCCATCGAACTGCAGCGCGATTATAAGTATGAGTCAGATATTCGCGAAATGAACCTCGACAGCTTTGGCAAATACCCTGAGCGTTCCTGGGCCATCCCCCTCGGCGCAGGATTCCAGCTAAAACTTTCCGACAGGGTTGACTTCCGCATAGGATCAACACTTCACCTCACTTTTACCGATTATGTTGACGGTGTTACCGAAAAAAGTTATGGCACGCGACAGGGCAACAGCAAGAATGACGCTTTCCTGATGACCTCCTTCTCTTTCCATTACGACCTGCTGGGCAAGAAGCGCGGAGATACCCTTGACCCGCATCGTTTTGATGACGTAGATTATTTTGCACTCGACCTGATGGACCTCGACAAGGATAAGGTGCGTGATGCCGAGGACTCCTGCCAGGGTACACCTCCCGGTGTTACTGTTGATGCCAGGGGCTGCCCGCTCGACGATGACAAGGACGGCGTTCCCAATTACCAGGACAAAGAACTGCTAAGTCCCGGCGGTTCTATTGTGGATATGTTCGGCGTACAGATCACCGATTCCATGTTCCTTCAGCAGTGGCTTTTCTATAACGACTCCACCGGCATGTTCGCGAAAGTGGAATACCGCATGTATGGTACCAAGTACAGCGGTCCTGTTACTGAAAGAAAAGAGTACTCTATCCTGCTGGGTGCTTTCGAGGGTACCATATCGCCCGATGTAATGACAAAGCTGCTAAGTATTCCCGATGTTAATTTCAGCGAAGAGAATAACACTACTTATTATACAGCAGGAAAGTATACCGATTACAGGGATGCCGACCGCAGGAAAAAGCAGCTCATCGCTTCAGGAATACCTGACGCGAAGATCGTTTACAGGAAAGACGGCAAGCTGGTAGAGGCCAAGGACATCTTTACCAATACTGGCGGAGGAGGCGGAAGTACCGGTGGTGGTGGCAACACCGGTGGAGGCGGTAATACCGGCGGTGGTGGTACAACAGGTGGTGGAAATACTACCGGTGGCGGCGGTAATGTGGTTGATGAAGGCGCCGGAGACCCCAACCAGGTGATCTTCCGCGTTCAGTTGGGTGCTTTCAGCCGCCGGATGGAAAAGAGCACCTTCGCCAATATCCCCGATCTTATTGAAGTGAAAACGACCGATGGTATTTACAAATACATGACACGCTCTTATACTACCATGCAGGCCGCCGCCGAGCGACGTGTAGACCTTACTGTGGAGGGATATAAGGACTGCTTCATTGCCGCTTACAAGAACGGCAAGCGCATCAGCCTCACCGAGGCCGGCGCTAACGTAACCGATAAGAAACCAGAGAAACTGGACAAATAAGACCGCATTTGCCCGGCATCCTTTTTGGCACTATCTTTGCCTCATTCCAATAGCACTCACACAAAACAAATACACATGAAAGATCTCGTAAAACTCACTCTCGCCTTCGTTTGCTGTCTCTCTATGAGCATTGCAAACGCCCAGGAAGCTGCCACCACTGTAAGCCCTAACCCTCCCCTTCCCGCTACACAAGGCGATAAGGTAGCGAAGCAGGGCGATACCAAGCAGGCACCTGCCAAAAAGAAAACTTCGAGCCGCTCAAAAACAAAGACCGCCGAAACAGTACCGGCACCTGACAAGACCGTTACCGACAAAGCGCCCGCACCCGCCAATACAGGAGCCGGTGACTCAGAAACCAAAAAGGAAAGCAGCGGCGGCGCTCCTGCACCCAAGACGAGGATGGCCATCAGCGAACAAGGCGTTCCTGCTGAAAAACCAAAAACCACCGCACCTACTACCTCACCCAAATAATTAGGGTTTTAATACAATAAAAAAAGGAAGCGATGAGCTTCCTTTTTTTATTGTATTCTGATAGGTTTATTTACTGAACCTCAGTGTCTCTGTCATTTCCCCCGCCCTTATCCGTACATAATAGATCCCCGACGCAAGCTCAGGAAGGCCGAGCTTCGTTCGCGTGGACCCAACCTGCATCTCCTGCTCCGCCATCACTTGCTGGCCAAGACTGGTGTAAACACCCACACTTACCTTTGTAAAGCTGCTGAAGTTAAAGTCAATGTAAACACCTGACCTCGTTTGAATGAGCTTTGTTCCCGAAAGTTCAGCAGCCACTTCACGTATTCCAACACTATTGATCGAATCGAGGACCACTATGTTCTGAACTGTGGAATCGCTGCAGGTCTTGTTCGATACTTTGAGCTTCAGGGGATAAATACCCGCTGAAGTATAGGTATGGGTCACAGGGTTAAATGAATTGTCCACGGCGCTTCCATCATTAAAGTCCCAGGCATAAAAGGAAGCTCCTGCTGAATTGTTCCAGAGGAAAATAGTCGCTCCTGTTTTAAGATAAACAGTATCGTTGCTGGCGCCAAACTGAGCCTGCAGAAGCGCAGGTTGTGTAACGATCATGCTGTCGGTAAGCACGCAGCCATTGTTATCAGTAATGGTCAGGTAATAGGTGCCTGGCAATAAACCGGAAATACTTTGTGCTGTGGAGCCATTAGACCAGGAATAGGTATACGGGGATGCGCCGCCCGAAGGATTCGCGCCCGCCATGCCATCACTGTTACCATTGCAATTAACGTTAGCATACACCGAATTGGAAGCGAGGGCCTGGGGCTCCTGTATCACCACCGTATCGGTAATGATGCCGCAAAGACTATTGGGGTCTGTCACACGAATAAAATAAGTGCCGGCTTTAAGCCCCTTCAAGGTATCAGAAGTAAAGGCGTTCATCACCTTGCTGATGGAGTTTGTGTTAATGTCGAGCCATTCGTAATCCCAGGGTCCTGTGCCGCTGCCCTTGGCTACCGCATAGCCGTCGGACGCGCCGCTACAGCTTGTACCGAACGCATTCTTGTAAAAGGGCGCACCTACATGAAGCAGGAAGCGGGGCGCCTTGGTAGTATCTTTAATAGAGAAGGAATATGATTGATTGATGCGAAGGTTGGTCTTTATCCCGGTGAGAAGGTCTTCAAGTATAAGGCAGCAGCCCATGGGGAGGTTCATAAGGCTGTCGCGAGAAATGGTATAGGTGCCAGTCACTCCCACTTTGGCCCTAACAGGAATAGAAGTGGTGGAACTGATAAGGGGCTGTGTATTGATCGAAAGGTCCATTCCACTGGTGAAGGTACAGAGGTGGGGAACAGAAGTAGTAGTGCTGAATATCTTATGCGCATCCTCGTTCTGGTCAAAACCGGTAGTGCCCACCTGGTCGAAACGAATGAATGTTTCATCACTCTGGTTGTTGCCCTTCATTTTGAGCTTCAGGTAATAGAACGCATAATTGGTGGAGGTCTTCATGTAAGCCTGGTCCACAGGGGTCTTCACGTTCTCGGTACATGAAAGCGCGGGTGCTGCAGCATTGGCCTGCACCCAAAAGGCCTGGCTCGAAGGAACATTCTTCGTCCCCCCATTAGTGCCGATACCTGCAACATAGCTGGCATACTGCTGAAGTGAAGGGTTCCAAACATAAATTGCATTGTTAAGCCTTGTCTTGGTCCAGCCAGCCGCATCCCAGTCGATAGAGGAAGGATAAGGGTTGCCGATCATATTCCATCCATCATGGGCCGCGCCAGCGCTGGAGGTACGGGTAAGCGTGAACACCTGGTTGAATTTGGCGGGCGGACCTGTAACATCGATCGTGAGCGGCACCGGCCCTATGTAACAATAATAGCCTTTATTAGCGATGATGGGATTGGTGATGTTCGTTGCGGCCACGTAACCCAGGTCCTTTATACCCGCTACAGTCTCATCGTACGTATACACCGATTTAAACGCCATAGTAGGATATTGTGAGCCCGGGAAGCCTGACATAATGAAGTCATCCTTCCAGTCGTTCAATGTCCTGCCGCTTACAGGACAGCTAAGCATCCTCCAACTGGTGGGGCCAGGCGCCAGGTAGCGCTGCATAATGATATTGCCGGTAATATTTCCCGCGGTGATCGCCGCGATCCTCGCTGTGCCTAGCGCATCAGAAATAAGGGTGAAGTTAAATCCTGTAGTAGTAAAAGTTCCGGAGCTAAGCGTAAGCGATCCGCGCAGGTTGGCATCGATGGCAATGCTCGCGCCCGTGGCATTGTTAAGTGTAAGGTTCCTGAAAGTAGTGATCGAACTGCCGTTAATGCTCTGCGCAATTGTTCCGTTCAGCGTCACCGTTCCGTTTTGCGCGGTAAAGGTTCCGTTATTGGTGAAGTTCCTTCCCACATTAACAGCATAAGAGGAAGCGCTTACATCAAGCGCGGTGCTGATGGTGAGGTCGCGCGAAACAGTAATGGGTCCGCCAAGTGTTTTGGTACCGGAACCTGCCGCGATAAGATTGAAAAAAGTTTCTCCGGCAGCCTTTGTCACCAACTGCGCGGCTCCATTGAGCGTTACAGTACCGCTGCGGGGATTAAAGGTGCCCGTATTGGTCCAGCTCCCTCCTACCCTTAAGGCGAAGTTCAATGCGGAAACGTCAAGGGTACTGCTGATGGTAAGATTATTTGTAACTGTAACGGGGCACGACATCTGCTTTGTGAGCAGGCCCGATGCAACAAGGTTGTAAAATGTTTCTCCTCCAGCGCGTAAAATTATCTGGTTTGCCGCGGTTCCATTGAATGTTACTGTACCATTCTGCGGAACAAAGGTTCCGGTGTTGGTCCAGTTCCTGCGCAGACTAACCGCATAGTTGGAAGCACTCACATTAAATGTGCTGCTTATCGTAATATCGTTAAGGGCAGTTACCGGCCCGCCAAGTATCTTGGATGCTGAGCCCGCAAGTACCAGGTTAAAGAATGTTTCACCCGCCGCACGCGTGATCAACTGGTTGGTGCTCCCGTTGAAGGTCACAGTGCCGGCATTACAGGTAAAGGTTCCGGTATCGGTCCAGTTCCCTCCTACTGTCATGTTAAAATTGCTTGCCGTGGTGGTAAGGCCGCTGGTGATCAGCATATCGCCGTTCACAAGGGTGTTTGCTAACAGCGATTTTAATCCTGTTCCGCCTGCCGTAAGGTGATGATACGCTCCGTCGTTAGGGATCCGCACGTTTTGGTTACCCGCAAAACTATAGTTCACGAGGTTTCCCGCCGCTGAAGCATTGAATGTTGTTACAGTAAAATTGGCACTGGTTATCGAGAGGTTGAGGATACCTATGGCGCCTTGCGAAAATATTCCATTGCCTCCGAAACTTGAAGTGAGAGTAAGGTTTGCGTTATTGGTACGTGTACCGGTGCAGGTCATGGTGGCAATAGTGATCGGCGAAGCCCCGCTGATCGTTTTTGCCGCTCCTGAGAGTGCATACGTTCCGTTGTTGGCGGTAAACACCCCATCATTATGGAGATTGCCGGTGATATCATAGTTCTCAGAAGCAACGCTGTTCCAGGTTCCTGTTGCATTTACGATAAGGTTATTAAGGTCTTTATTGCCCGCCGCGCTTGTCACCCGCATGGTGCCTGAAATAGATGTTGTTCCATTGCAGGTGAAATTATTCCCGCCAAAATCAAAAGTGCCGCTAACGATCGTAAGGTTATTACTTACCGTGCAGCTACTTCCAAGCGACGCTACGATGCCTGAAGGTTTTGTTATTACAAGATTGTAGTAGTTATTGCTCATCACCGTTTGAGCGGTGGCGCCATTATAGTTCACTGTGTTCCCATTAGCAGTGGTCACTACGTTGTTAAGAGCTACGATGGCACACCCCAGGTTAAGTGTGGCATTGGCGGCATTGGTAAGGGTGCTGTTGCCATCAAGGGTAGTTCTAACAGTAATATTTCCGGTATTTGTAACCGTTCTGCGGATATCAAGCCACGAAAGCGACCCTGTGCCACTTATCACCAGGTTGTTATTTGTTTGCATGCGTACCCGAAGCGCATTGTTGCTTGTAACCGCGTTCAGCACGAGGTTTCCGCGAAGGTTAAGACGACCCGCTGTGCCCGCAAGATCACCGGAGGGGTTTATAATGCAGCCACCGGCATATACATGCAGTCTGCGGTTTTGGGTCCAAAGCACAGTGCCATTTACTGTAAGAGAAAGACAATAGCCAGTATTATTCACCGTAACGGTGTGGCCTGCTTGAATGGTAATATTGTCGGTTGTGGCAGGCACCCCGGCCGGCGACCAGGTAGCGGCGGTGGTCCAGTTACCTGAACCAGTGCTCACCCTATTAACGGCAAAAAGGCCGGTAGTCCAGCCAAAACAAATGAACAGCAATAAAAGAGGTAATTTTTGCCTCATGTAAGAAATTACGCCAATTTCTACGGAAAAGTAGGAAAAAAGTTCCTTACAGAGGGCCTATTCGGCCAGATAGCCGCATACGGCTCCTTAACCTGAACTTTTACACGACGAGGCGGTAGGTGTTTGAGAGGCCGATTAGCTCTTCGAGGTTGGATTTGATAAGGGGTTTGCTGAGTGTGGCAGCTACCCCAGGGGTAAGTCTTAGCCTTACAAATTCATTGGGATCAGCGGAACTGGTCAGGATAACGATCCTGCATTCATTTTTGATCCTGTCAGACAATTTCGAGAACTCCTCCAGGAAATCATGGCCATCAATTTCGGGCATATTAAGATCAAGGAACAGGTAGGATGGTATCTCGCTGTCAGGGAATATGTAGTTGTTTATTGCAGTTAGTTTTTCGAGCGCTTTTACCGGACTGGTATACACTTCTATCTCCTTTGCAAAGCGGTAAGTCGAGATGATACGTTGGTTGATGAAGTTGTCTACTCTGCTATCGTCCACTAACATTACTCTTTCGAAGGTGTAGTGAATATCCTGGATGCTTGCGGGAGAGTTCATTTCGTTGTTGTTTTTGGAAAGTTAGATTGTTCAGGTTGTTTTTAGTGTCCGATATAAGAAGCAGTTCTTTTCAAGGTCCAGGCGATGCCGCACTTGAGGTAAACAGTGGCAGCCGAGTTCTCCCTGATCATGTTCTTACTGGCTTCGGGAGCTTCGATGGTGTGGTACATACCCGCGCCTATTGCGGTGGTAGCGTAGAGATGCGGTGTTAGTTTGATGTGGAGACCGAATCCGCCATATAATTCCACCAGGTTAAGTTTCATCTCGGTATAATTGAATTCTCCTTCGCGGCAAGCATAGTTCTCGAGCCTTACATACCTGTTACTTAGGAACGCGCTGGTGTGATGAGCCGCAGAGCCGAAAACAAAAAGTTCGGCCCTTGATGTGGTAGCTGACTCGAAACCATGTTCGAAGCAAGCCCAGAAGCCGGCAACGTTCAGGTTCCTTTTCTGTATATTAATGCCCATCATCAGAACATTGGTATTCTTGTAAAGGCCAATACCAGGCTTGATATCGGAACCAAGACCGCTGTTTGAATTAGTATAGTTAAGGTTAAGGCCGATGTTCAGTTTGCCGCCGTCGCCTGCATACATAGGAAGGCTGGTGAGCGCGGTAAATACCAGGCAGGGCTTGATCATGATGCTAATAATGATCCTGGAGAGTTTTGAGTGTTTCATCTTTTTTTTTGTTTTGTTGGTTTGCATTTTTTAGTTGTTCAAACTTGATGATGCAAAACTACCCCCGCCGCATGCCCATTAAAACCCAACCTTAACCGATATGTCACACATGTAAGATTATCTTGAAAGATGATGGCTATTTCTAATAAAAATGCAGATATTATTCAAATTCTGAACAAAAAAGGCCATTTAAGAGAAAATTAAAAACTATGTGATTTGATGTAAGAAATGAGCTTAGAAGCGCCGGAAAAGCACCGGAAAGCTCAGCATTTGCCGAAAGTTTTCGTCAGGAAGGAGGAAAAAGAGATAAAGCGAAGTCAAAAAAAGCGTTGAAAGCTCTTAAGGCTGCCACAAAAAAGAAGCTCGCCTACGCTTCTTAACAGAAGCTCCTTGCTTCGCCGTAGCGGCTACGCGAAGGCAAGTCGGCGAGCGAAGGAATTAAATTAGGTGTTTCTTTAAAAAAGCCCTGCCCGACCCGGATTTAAGATACTTCTCAAATTCGAACGCCCTGTATTTATCTGTAAAGACAGTATAACTTATTAATTTAACCGGACGACGGTTCTTTGTAGCAGGAACCGAACCCCTCTGGTGTCTATTCAGCCTATCCTCTAGGTCAGAGGTACAACCTGTATAATAAGTCCCATCGGAGCACCCAAGGGTATAGACACAATAAAGAACCATGCGATTCGAAGGCGGTCTTCGACCGCCGTAGCTCGCCGAAATTAAAAAAGAGTACTCTTCGTTTTCTTAAAGCTGCCACAAAAAAGAAGCTCGCCTACGCTTCTTAACAGAAGCTTCGGCGAGCGAAGGCGGTCTGGACGGGACTCGAACCCGCGACCCCGTGCGTGACAGGCACGTATTCTAACCAAGCTGAACTACCAGACCTTCAATAAAAGAGGCGCAAAGTTATACTTTTTTTGAACCAAACCAAATGGATAATATCCACCTGCCTTGTGATGACCATTATAACGGAAGAAACGAGTGTAGCGACCTAATCGATCCCTTTGAAGAAATCCTCGAAACTGAGCTTGTGAACCCTAAGTACGTTCGCCAGGGTATTGATGGTAATGTTTGTCTTACCCTTTTCCATCCTCCAGTAATGCACCCTTGCCAGTTTGTTCTTTACTGCAAAGGTCTCTGCACTTTTATATCCTGCTTTCAGGCGAAGTTGCTTGATCCTATGTGCGATCTGGTCGATTCTTTTTTGAGAAGATTTACTGTATGCCATTGTATTCGGTTGAGGCACAAACATAGTAATTTTTATTAAACAAACATGATAAACATCTTTTAACGCAACATCAGGAAATTCGCAACATTACCCAAAAAATAACAGGAGGATCTACCAGAACGGCCGCTTGTATTCAGTGGCGTCCTCGGCAATGATCACCGGACGGAAACCAATAAAAGGTGAGGCGGATGAACGTGTAAACTCTCCTTTCATCTTAAAGAACTGCTCCTTGCTGCTCCAGCATGAACCCATAACAGTTACCTGGCCGCTGGCCTGCTCTAAAATAAGTTCTGAAACATGGCCCACCTTACAAAGCGTTTTCATCCTCCTCGGATAAAGTGTGTCAGCAGGAGTTGAGTTCGCATACTCAAGACCCTGTTTGAAAAGAGCAGCGATCTCTCCTTCGTTCATTCCATACCTGTTGATCGAATAGAAATAGTCGGCCGAATCGTTTTTCCTTCCATGATGTCTCTTCACAGTGGCCATTCTGCGTACAAAAGCCTTATCAACGGCTCCCTCCTTTACATCGAATATAGTATTGTATCCGCCACAGTCAGGCACCTGGGCTGTACCTACCCATGCCGCATGGATCCACTCTACGTCATACGGAAGCCTCACTTTCACAAGTTTTGCTTTAGGGTTGTTCTTCTTGAGCCATGCATTGGTCTCTGCCTCTAACCATTGGCAAAATAATTTGGCAGCGTCAGCGCTGATGCTCACCACAGGAAAATCGTCGTATCGCTCATCTGTAAAATAATCGGCTGCCAAACCACTAAGACCATAATTGTTCCACACGGCGGTATTAACCTGGGCTTTTTTATAGTCTTCTGTTCTGCCTTGCAAAAGCAGGTCAACAAGAAATGCCTTGTATTCAATATTGGTCACTTCAAAATTTCGCATTGCGAATGAGGTGACCTCCACCCCTTTCCCCTTGTAATCCACTTTACCTTCTATGAGAGTGGTATAAACTTTTTTATCGCGCGACGCCAGCTTACTGAACATCTGGCTTTTGAGGTTGCGGAAGCGGGCCACCTCTCTTTCTATGAGCACAGGCGCAACGGGCGCTGCCTTTTGCTCCTGCAATTGCTCCGGTGCAGGCTGTGACACGGCTGCCTTGCCTGCCGAATCATAATAGGAAACGATCTGTCGGTAGTTTTCAGCCACGGGAGGCGGCATATTCATTTCTATCATTGCCTTCTCGTGATCCGCCACCGAATCTGTATACTCCTTCAGCCCATAGGTCTTTCCATTGGCGGTGATATAGATCTTAGCATCTGCGTCAAAAGCAGTTTTATTTCCCGAATGGATCGAGTGTTCGACATGAAAGAACATAAAGATGAGCTCAAAGACAACGGCGAAACCCAGGCCCGCAGGGAAATAGCGGCTGAACCAACTGGGCTGATCACGGGTGAGTTTTTCAATGACCGCCTTTTCTTTCGCGGCGTCGATCTTCACATCATACTCCTGGCCTAATACAAACTCAACATCCCCAGGTAAAGCCGCCCCTTCCTCAAGGAAAACCCCTTTGAGAAGCTCTTCCAATTCCTCTTCGTTTATTTTCCTGTGTTCGCTCATTGTTTCTGCATCCCTAAACACTCATTCACCAGCTCTGTTACCGCCTTCTTGAGGCGCATGTAATACACCTTTAACTGTTCTGCCGGTTTGCTTACATACTTTGCGATCTCTTCATAAGAGAAATCCTGTGCCCGCATCAGCAGCACTACACGCTGCCAGTCACCCACCTCGTTCAGGGCCTTCTGCAAACAGATCATCGAGGGACTCTGTTTGCTACTCTCCCCTTCTCCCTGGCTCAACGTACGCTCGTGCTTTTCTGTCATTTCTACTGTTTCAAATCCTTTGTTCTTATTATCGCGATAATGGTTGCGCAAATAATTGATGAATGTGGTGAAGAGGAAACCACTGAACTTTTTCTCATCCTCAAACGTGTATTTGTCGCTCACCTGCATCACCCTGTAGAGCGTTTTGTACACAAGGTCCCAGGCATCGTCCTCCTCCAGATGCCACTTGCTCACCCCGTAACCGTACAGTTTCCTCCCATAGCGGTTGTAAAGCAAAGCCACCGCTTCCTTGTCTTTCTTCCGTACCCTCGTTAGCAATTCTTCCATCTACAGTAACAAATATACACATTGCGTTCAGCTGCTTAAAAGGCCGGACAACTCACAGTCCGGTATTTTTTATGCTTGTACACCTTTATATGGTAGCTTGCCTTTTCCCTGTCCATGTTCTTAAGATCGGCTATGATCTTCTCATATTCATCAAGCTTATTATACAGGTCTTTGAGGAAGGGATGTTCTCCGATATTCTTAAAATGATTGTCAAGCACCTCCTTTGCTTCCTTTATTTTCTTGACCGATCCTTCATAATCTCCCCTGTTGCCTGCCTGCACGGCATCCTCATAAACCTCTCCCGTAACCTGCAAAGCATAACCTTCACTAGCTGCCCTGCTGTATCCACTATTATACACCTTCCTGTCATTGGTAAGCATCACCTCGGTGCTCCTTAGGTCCGACACCGCGGTAAGTGAATCGTTAGCACTGTTGTTATAGCTGATAGAACATTCGAGCTTCAGCGGCGCTTTTATCTTTTCCTTCGTTTTGAACCGGATCAATACCGCCTTCTGCTCCTCCGAAAACACATCGTTAAAGCTGAGCTCCAGGGTTCCCTCGGTGTTGTTAGCATTGTACAAATAGGTTTTGTCATAGGCCAACAGTGTGGCCGGATACTTTATCTTCAGTACAGTGTTCTTTGCCACCACCTGCGATACTCCTTTCAGCTCCTGGTCGAAGATCGACGACATCTTATCGGGCGAGTCGATGAAATAATACTTGCCGCCGCCCTGCACAGCGATCTTGGTCATAAGGTCCTCACTGTAATCGGTACCGACCCCAAATGTGGAGATCGATATTTTATCCTTCTCGAATAGCTCGCGGGTGATCGCGCTAAGGGCAGCCGGGTCTGTAAGTCCCACATTTGCCAAGCCGTCGCTAAGCAGCAGCACACGATGGATCATTTCATCGCCTAAAAGTTTCTTCGCTCCTTTCACCAGCTCAAACCCTTTACGGATACCACCCTCCAGGTTGGTGGAGTTCAGCGTTCCGATGCCGCTCACACGGTTGAGGAGCTCTTGTTTGCTCTCCAGGCGCTGCGCCTGCTGAAAAACCTCCACGTTGGTATCGTACAATACAATTGACAATACATCGCGGTAGTCAAGCTGGTTGATAATGTATTTTACCGCCTCTCTGGTATAGGCTATCTTATCGCCGCTCATAGAGCCGCTCCGGTCGATCACGATACAAAGGTTAAGTGGAATGCGTTTCCTTGTTTGTGCGTTGTCCTTCTTAATGCCCTGAAGGTGGATATAGTAATACAATTCGCTTCCCGAAGATGTTCCTTCCATCATGAAATGATTGACCGGCTCGGCCCTGAAATACAGGGAACCGCCGGAGCTCAGCTCGCCATGGTGCGTATTATCGGCCTTACAGAATGTTGCGGTCGTCAGCGTCGCTGCGATGATGACAGACCATTTTACCAGAGTTGTTCTCATTATTTGGGTTTTTGTTTTTTATCCTTAAGCTGTTTGTCGATCTCTTCCTGTTTTTGTTTGAGCTGCTTTAATTTTTCTTCCTTCTCTTTTCTCTTCTGGTAGTCATCCTTTTCAATGTGTATGGAAGGCAATGAGAACTTCAACTGCAACGACATGTTCACTCCATAGGAAACAGTGCTGATGATCCTTCCAGTGTTCCTGAAATAGCCGGAACCCAGCCCAATGAAAGGATCTACGCTCAAGAGCCCATTGTCGCCTACAGGAAAGCTATTGGCAAGAGCAATAAGCAGCGAGTGCTGAAAGCTGAGGTTGTCAAGCTTATACTCATCCAGAAATTTGCTATCAACAGCCCCACCCAGGCGCTGAATGGAAAGGCTGGTATTGCTCGCAACCGATGGCAGGTACGTAATGCGAAGCCCTCTGCCACTAATGTTCCTGTACCTTGAGCCGTAACAGTTCCTTCGCCCATAGCGAACATTGTAGCTTCGCTGGAAAACACAAACAGAGATAGGAAATGACCAGTAAGCGGCCTTCGCGTTAATAAGCCCTGAACCATAATTACCTGTCTCCGGAAAAACCCCCTCTACCTCTTTCTGAAAGCTGAGTTGGCTAAGGCCCACTCCAATATCGAACCTCGAATACTCGAAAAGGGGAAAACTGGCTTTCATACTGAAAAGATCACCATCAAACTGGTTAAGCTTTTCAAAAAGTCCGTTGGAAATAATGCTTTGCTTTTCAGCTTTTATACCGAAGATGCCGTACTCAAAACCAAGGTAGTTGTCCTTGCCCCCAAAAGAAGCCTGGGAAATAAACTCACAAAAGAATGCGATGAGTAAATGAGCAGAGCTTGTTTTCATTCCGGTGCTTTAATAGAAGAACACCGGCCGGTAACAGGCCCAGGAATAACTATTTCAACCCACTGATCTCCAGGCTTTTAGCCCATATTTGACTAGCGAGTGACTGGTCGAAGTGGATCTTATCGCGCTTGGCGGATTGGCCGGGCGCTTTCAGGAAGAAGCCCGAGTAATCAACTTTATCATCGCTGGCGAGCTCAACAAAGTTCTTAGCCGCTTTTTCAGGCGAAGCGCCAAAGAGCCCAACCATGGTGCGGAAAAAGAAGTTCCCTTCACGCATGATATCCGTTTTAGCGATGCCCACATGACCGATATTGGTTCGGATCTCCGGATGACGCTTCGCGAACTCCTGAACGAACAGGTGATTGCTCAGCATGGCTTGCTGCGCGCCCTTCAGCATACTGTATCCGTTCGGGATACTCAGGTCATCGAAAAATATTTTAGCGCTTTTCATCACAGGAGCGCCAACATGCACTACTCTCGCGCTGGCCGAACGCTGAAGCTCCGGCAGCAAGGACTCGGCTACCACAAAGCGGCTCAGGTACTGGATAGCAAAACCCAATTCCAACCCGTCGGCCGTTACGACCCTTTTAGGAAGAAGTGTGCCGGTTGACAATACCAGCGCGTCGATCACCGTTGTTTTCTCTTTGATCTTCGCGGCGAGGTCCTTCATACCGGCTATGGTAGAAACATCGGCAACGATCGCCTCCACCTCTTTGCTGCCAGAGGCCGACTTTATCTCCTCTGCCGCGGCTTGGGTCTTTGACTTATCGCGACCGTGAATGATGACACGGTATCCCTTTTTTGCCAGCGCAATGGCGGTGGCTTTGCCGATCCCGCTATTGCCTCCTGTTACTACTGCAGTTTTCATGTTGTTGAATTATGGTTGTTCGTGAAAGGTACAAAAAATCAAGCCAGAACTATCCTTACCCATTAAGGGCATTGATAGCCTCCGCGGCCGGAGTATACTGTGGGTCCATCTGTAGTGAAGTACGGTAATCCTCTAACGCCTTTTTCTTATCGCCCAATTCCTGGTAACAGGCACCACGGGCGAAATAAGCTTCCGCGTATTGACCGTCACACTGGATAGCCTTGTTAAAATTAGCTAAGGCCGCTTTATAGTCTTTCTTTTCCACAAGGCTGATCGCACCTAAGTTGTACCAGGCAAATTTATACTGGGGGTCTATCTTTAGCAGTTCATTGTACATTGCCACCGCCGTTTTATAATCACTTGCATCCTGGAAGAACTTTGCTTTGTTATACATCGCCTCCGTGCTCTTGGGAGAAATACGCAAGGCATTGTCGTAATAGTCGACGGCCAGGCGGTTCTTTTGCGCGGCACACAATACACCTAACTGTATGTAAGCCGAATAATACTGCTGGTCCTGCTCTACTGCCGTTTGCAAACTCGATATAGCCTTTGCCGTATCGCCCATACGTTTAAAGTTGATGCCTTTAATGAAATAAGCTTTCGCGTTATTGACATCGAGCTTCAGAACCTTGTCAAGATAGTTCATCGACTCTTCATTCTTATCCACGTAACAATAAAGCTCCGCAAGTTTTAGCAGCGCATCCAGATTAGAAGGGTCTTTCTTCACACACTTCTCGAGGGCATTCTTAGCTTCACCGCTTTTGTTACCAAAGAAATAGATGTCGGCAAGCGTTAGGTAATACGCCCCTTTCGAGCTATCAAGCTTCAGCGCGCGGCCCATATCGGCGAGCGCCGCGTCCGCGTCCTTTTGCCCGAGGTATTTTTTGGCGCGTGCATGATAAAGGTCGGCATCATCAGGCGACTCAAGTATCTTGCTGTTCAGTTCCTTCAGGTCCTTACCGGTTGTATCGGCAGGAACAACATCGGTTCCCTTGCTGCCACTACCACCGCATGAAAAAAGAAAAAGAAAAAGAAAGCCGGCGATGCCGGCTTTTATGAAATTGCTGATCACTCGGCTTTCGGGTTACTGAGGGCTTCCCTGATCTTGTTCTCGATCTCGTCAGCCAGTTCAGGATTATCGGCAAAAAGTGTTTTCACCGAGTCTTTGCCTTGTCCCAGCTTCGTACCATCGTAGCTGAACCAGGATCCGCTCTTTTGAATGATATTATGTTCCACTCCAAGGTCGATCACCTCACCCACTTTAGAAATACCTTCACCAAAAAGGATATCGAACTCCGCTGTGCGGAAAGGAGGTGCCACTTTGTTCTTCACCACTTTCACACGCACCCTGTTACCCGCAACAACTTCACCTTCTTTCAGCTGGCCTATCCTGCGGATGTCGAGCCTCACCGAAGCATAGAATTTAAGGGCATTACCACCGGTGGTAGTTTCGGGGTTGCCAAACATCACCCCTATCTTTTCCCTGAGCTGGTTGATGAAGATGCAGCAGCAGCCCGTCCTGTTAATAGTAGCGGTAAGCTTGCGCAGCGCCTGCGACATCAGTCGGGCGTGCAGGCCCATTTTCGAATCACCCATCTCCCCTTCTATCTCGCTCTTAGGTGTAAGCGCCGCAACAGAGTCGATCACGATAATATCGATCGCTCCGGAACGTATAAGGTTCTCCGTGATCTCCAGTGCCTGTTCACCATTGTCGGGCTGCGAGATAAGGAGGTTCTCCATGTCAACATGCAGCTTTTGTGCGTAGGAACGGTCAAAGGCATGCTCCGCGTCAATGAACGCGGCGATGCCTCCCGCCTTTTGCACCTCCGCGATCGCATGCAGGGCCAGTGTTGTTTTACCTGATGATTCAGGGCCGTAGATCTCGATCACTCTTCCGCGGGGAAGGCCGCCAATGCCCAGGGCCATATCGAGCGTAAGCGATCCGGTTGGGATCACCTCTACCGAATGGTCAACAGCATCGTCTGTCATCTTCATAACGGTGCCCTTGCCATACGTCTTGTCCAGTTTATCAAGTGTAAGCTGTAAGGCTTTCAGTTTTTCTTTGTTCACCTCTTTCACGAGGTCTTTTTCCTTTGGTTCCTTTGTAAGGGTTGCTTCTTTCTCTTTTGCCATGGTTTTATTTTGTTGATAGTATTTGCTCTGAATGATCTCCCGAATCCACCTCGCTGATCACCTTTTCGATCTTACGGTCCTCGCTGATCAGGAAAGTAGTGCGGGCGATCCCGTCAAAAGTCTTTCCAAAAATGGTCTTCTCTCCCCACACATCGTACGCGTTGATCACTTTCCGGTCAGTATCGGCAAGTAAACGGTACGGAAGTTTGTACTTGGCGATGAACTTCTGGTGTGAGCGCTCATCGTCAGCACTTACTCCCAGCACCTCGTAGCCTTTGCCGCGCAGCGCGCTGTAATTGTCGCGCAGGTTGCACGATTCCTTGGTACAGGTAAGGGTATCGTCTTGCGGGTAGAAAAAAAGAACGAGTTTCTTGCCCTCGTAATCGCTGAAGCTAACCTCCTTTCCGTCCTGGTCCTTTCCTTCGATAGGCGGGGCCATTTCTCCTTCTTTAAGGCCCGTTTTATGGTTCTGTTTCAGCGCCTTGTTCAGTAAATTCGAGAGCATACGCAAAGAACCTAATTCCCTGAGAGATTTACAAGATGATGGAAAAGAGAAGTTATTAACAGGCCTTTAGCGCTGCTTCTCGAAGTATTTGCAGTAGTCCTTAAGTCCGCAAGCGCCACATTTGGGATTCCGCGCTACACACACATAGCGCCCGTGAAGGATCAGCCAATGATGAGCAACAGCTACCTGCTCAAGGGGGATGTGCTTCATTAACTGGCGTTCGGTATCGAGCGGGGTTTTAGAGTTGGTAGTGAGTCCAATCCTGGCAGAGACCCTAAACACATGCGTATCTACGGCAAGCGCCGGCTTCTCGTATACCACCGATGCTATCACGTTGGCCGTTTTTCTCCCTACTCCGGGTAGTTTTTGCAACTCTTCCACCTCCGAAGGAACCACCCCGCCAAAATCGTTCATCAGCATCCGGGCCATGCCTACCAGGTGTTTTGACTTATTGTTCGGATAACTTACCGAACGGATATAGGGAAACACTTCCTCTGCGCTGGCGGCGGCAAGCACTTCGGGCTGGGGAAAAGCTTTAAAAAGTTCGGGGGTAATGAGGTTCACCCTCTTATCAGTGCACTGGGCCGAAAGGATAACGGCTACCAACAGCTCGTATGGACTGGAATAGGCCAGCTCGGTTTCCGCGGAGGGATTGTTTGCTGCAAACCAGGCAAGTACTTTCTCAAAACGTTCCTTCTTCGTCATGAGACGCAAAGATAAAAAGGAATGCACCACCCCCAACCCCTCGTCGAAGGAGGGGAGCAAAGCTCAGCGGAACATCGAAGCGTTCCCCTCCTCTTAGAAGGGGTCGGGGGTGGTCTCAGTTACGGAGTTCCTCGATGTGCTTAATGAGCTTCGATTTACGAACACGAAGCGCTTTGGAATAGTTGAGAATGTTCTGAACGGTTTGTTCAGAAGGCCCTTCGGGGCTTTTGGCGGATTCGGAAGAAGATCTTAAAATGTTTTTCCTTAGTAATTGTTTCTGCATATAGCGGTTTTAGGGTTTTCACTGTTCCATTAACGCAGGGCGGAAGGGAAATATTGCGCGCTAGCGGAATATTTCTCCTTTGGCCCTGTAAATCAACGAATTGCATTTATTCTTCATACAAGAACTCCTTCAGCTTCAGCTGTCCTTTTTTCTCATCGATGAACTTGCGTAGGCTGATAAGCGCATACCGCATCCTGCCTAAAGAGGTATTCACGTTCACGTTCATTCGTTCTGATATTTCCTGGAAGCTCATGTCATAATAATGGCGCATCATGAGCACTTCGCGCTGTTCCTTGGGGAGGCGGTTGATCAGTTTTTTCAATTCAGTCCTGATCTCTTTCATCGATTCTTCCTTGTCCTGGTTGCTCACCTGGCTTTCGTCCGACATAGCGGTGCGAACCTTGCCAACACTGAAGATATCGGTGTACTCGCCTTTCTTGTTCTTTACCTTGCTTACCAATTGCATCTTTTTGTTCTCACGGAACATATCCATGCACTTGTTCTTGGCGATGCTTATCACCCAGGAGCCGAACTTACCGTTGAACTGGTATTCGCCTTTGCGCAGCTTGCTTACCACCTTAAAGAAGGTGTCCTGGAAAATGTCCTCGGCAAGGGCTTTATCCCTTACAAGGTAAAAAATGTACTTGTAAACGGCTGCTTTGTGTCTGTTGATCAGCACTTCGAGGGCAGGCTCGTGGCCTTGGATGTACTGGTGTACCAGCTCGTGGTCATCCTGTTTGTTTTGCGACATAGGGTCCTCCTTTTTTAAATGGTCCAGATATAAAAAAGTAAGTTTTACCTATGCGTCCTCCTTTTTTGGTTAATAATAGTGTTCGCCGCCTGCGCGGTCATTCTTTTTAAAAAAGATGTTAAGAGGGGATCCGGAGATTCGATCATAACATCATTAAAATAAGCTACTGAATTAAAAGGGCAATGTTTAATTTAAGTAGTTTATTTCCTGATGCTATTCTCTTTTTGCTGCCTGCCGGTCAGGCGTTTGATCCGGGTGATATAGGTGCTTAGACGTAATCTCAAAAAAAAGGTTGCACAATTATAAAAATAATTCATTCATCAGCGCAAACCCCATCGTATCAACGGACAGTATTAATGTATGACCGGACAATATTAAGGTATAAAATGAGTAATTTTGCGCGCTTAACATTTTTTAACACCCTCCTTTGGGCAAAAAGACCGAAAACAAAGCGAAAGAAGGCAAAAGGCCCATCATCATTAAAGGTGCCAGGGTGCATAACCTTAAGAACATAAGCCTGTCCATTCCCCGGAACAAGCTGGTGGTGATCACTGGCCTGTCAGGTTCCGGCAAATCCTCGCTGGCCTTTGACACCTTATATGCGGAAGGCCAGCGCCGTTATGTAGAAAGCCTTTCCGCCTATGCCCGCCAGTTCCTGGGCCGGATCAACAAACCCGATGTTGATTCCATCACCGGCATCTCCCCTGCCGTTGCTATCGAACAAAAAGTAAACTCGCGTAACCCGCGCTCTACTGTAGGGACCAGCACCGAGATCTACGATTACCTTAAATTGCTGTATGCCCGTATCGGCAAAACCTATTCGCCGGTATCTGGCGCACCGGTAAAGCGCCACAGCGTAGCCGATGTAATGGAGCACATTGCTTCCTTTCCCGATGGAACTAAAATGCTACTGCTTGCTCCGCTTATTTTAAAGGAGAAAGGCATCAAAGAAAAGCTTGGCCTTTTACTTCAGCAAGGATTCACTAGGATAAAAGAGGAGGAAGAAGTTCTTCGGATTGACGATTATCTTTCCAAATCAACAACCAAAAATCAACAATCAAAAATCAGTATCGTCATTGATCGATTCGCTGTTATGAAGGACGATGAGGACAATACAAACCGCGTAGCCGATAGTATACAAACGGCTTTCTTTGAAGGAGAAGGAGAGTGCACCATAGAACTTGCTGAAGATCAAAAGGCAAAGGGCAAGCCAGCAAAAGGCAAAGGACCCGTAACATTCAGCAATCGCTTTGAAATGGATGGTATAACATTCGAAGAGCCAAGCATCCATTTCTTCAGCTTCAACAATCCTGTTGGGGCCTGCAAGACCTGCGAAGGCTTCGGCAGCATCATTGGTATTGACCCTGACCTGGTGATCCCTGACAAAAGTCTTTCTATTTACGAAGAGGCCATTGCTTGCTGGAAAGGAGAAAAGATGAGCGAATGGAACCGCAGCCTGGTGATGAACGCCGCCAAGTTCGATTTCCCCGTTCACCGTCCATATAGAGAGCTGAGTGAAAAACAGAAGAAATTACTTTGGACAGGCAACGAATACTTTCATGGCCTCAACGCCTTCTTTAAACACCTGGAGGAGCAGGCTTATAAGATCCAGTACAGGGTTATGCTCTCGCGTTACCGTGGCAAAACCATTTGTCCGGATTGTAACGGAACACGCCTGCGTAAGGATGCGAGCTATGTTAAGATAGAAAACAAGTCCATCAACGAGGTAGTACTTGAACCTGTAAAGGAGAACCTGGAGTTCTTTCGCCATATAAAACTGAACGAGCACGACAAACAAGTGGCCAAGCGTATCCTGGCCGAGATCGTGAACCGCCTTCAGTTCCTCGACGATGTAGGCCTTGGCTATCTTACTCTTAACCGCCTCTCCAATACTCTCTCAGGGGGTGAGTCGCAGCGCATCAACCTGGCCACATCACTTGGCAGCAGCCTGGTGGGTTCGCTGTATGTGCTCGACGAACCCAGCATAGGCCTGCATCCCAGAGACACACAACGCCTGATAAAAGTACTGAACTCGCTCCGCGATGTTGGCAATACTGTATTGGTGGTGGAACACGACGAAGAGATCATGCGTGCTGCTGACGAACTTATCGACATTGGCCCCATGGCCGGATCGCATGGTGGCGAGCTGGTATTCCAGGGAAACCATAAGGACATTCTTACTGAAGAAAGGAGCCTCACGGCACTTTACCTGAACGGCAAGGAAAAGATCCCTGTACCCTCTAAACGCCGCAAGTGGAACAGCTATATAGAAGTATGCGGGGCAAGGGAGAATAACCTGAAAAGCATTGATGTGAAATTTCCTCTTAACACCATGACGGTTGTTACCGGGGTGAGCGGCTCAGGAAAGACCTCACTGGTAAAGCGCATCCTTTACCCGGCATTGAAAAAGATGTTCGGAGGTTATGGGGAGCAAACGGGCGCCTTCGATAAACTGCAGGGAGACTACAAGAACATCTCCGCTGTAGAAATGGTGGACCAAAATCCTATTGGCAAGTCATCGCGCTCTAACCCTGTTACTTATGTAAAGGCCTACGATGAGATACGCGCACTGTTCGCCGACCAGGCACTGGCAAAATTGCGCGGATACAAACCCTCACATTTTTCCTTCAACGTTGATGGAGGCCGCTGCGAAGTTTGCGAAGGCGAAGGCGAGGTTCAGATCGAAATGCAGTTCATGGCCGACATCCACCTGGTGTGCGAAGCCTGTGGAGGCAAACGCTTTAAGCAGGATGTACTTGAAGTGGAGTTTAAAGGCAAAAGCGTTTCGGATGTATTGGGAATGACTGTAGAGGAGGCCATTGAATTCTTCAGTAGCGAAAAGAAAATAGTCCAAAAACTAAGACCGCTTAGCGAGGTAGGCCTTGGCTATGTGCAGCTTGGCCAAAGTTCCAGCACCTTAAGCGGGGGCGAGGCACAGCGAACCAAGCTCGCTTCTTTCCTTGGACTGGGACAAGGCAGCATCTCTCCCACCCTCTTCATTTTCGACGAACCCACCACAGGCCTGCACTTCCATGACATACGCAAACTCCTCTATGCCTTTGAAGCGCTTATCAAGCAAGGGCATTCGCTCATCATCATCGAGCACAATACGGAGATCGTCAAGAGTGCCGATTGGGTGATCGACCTGGGACCTGAAGGCGGCAGCGAAGGTGGCCACACGGTGTTCGAAGGAACACCTGAAGACCTTGTATCCTGCAAAGGAAGTTACACCGGGAAATACCTGAAGGGAAAACTATAGCTTAAAAGAACTCATTGTACTCCTCGAGGCTCATTAAGCTATCGCGGCCTGAGAAACCAAGCTTTTCCGCACGAACGAACATCTCTTCTTCCGTTTTAAACTCCTCCCGTTTACCGTCAACAAAATAATAGATCAGGTACTTGTATTTTTCTCGTTCGGTAGTACCCGCCTGATCGCGGTTCTCAGCGATCTTCAGCAGCAAGAGGTTCTTGTCAAATGAAAATCGGGTGATATCGAATAACTGCGATTCAGAATTGTCATGTGCATTCGGGTCTTTGAAATTCACTACCCGGCTGTCATCGTACAAAACTCCGTACTCATAAGTATCGGTCGATTGGATAGAGTAAGGATAGGTGACAGGGAAGCGGTGCCAATCGCGGTAACCAAAATAAGTATAGAACTCTGGGTCTACCTTACCCTTCATACTATCAGGCTCGTAGCTTTGAAGCAGTTCCAACTGGGCATAGTTGCGATCCCCTTCCATAAGATAAGACCGGTCGTCGTGCCAGATATCCCGGTCCTTCCTCTCCATGTCTTTCTTTACCTGCGCGGAAATAATATTTCCAACTTCCTGCACTTTTCTCACGGCCCTTGTTACAGCATAGATAAAAAGAGAAAGTGAGATCAACAAAGACACCGCGAACACGATGATCCAAACTCCGCGCTTCGCCGGCTCCGACCAGTAAATAAAGAGCATTACAAGACCAATAATGGCGACAACACCCATGAGGATGGCGAATATTATACATAATATACCTGTGAGCATGGTGTGGCTTTTCAGCAAATTTAAGATTTCATATTAATGTTCACGGTACAGTTTTTGTAATTTGGGGCGCCGTACCATGAAAACAAAACTATTTCTCGCAGCCAGCCTGCTTTTCGTATCTGCATCCCTTATTGCACAGGACCTTGAAACAGAGATCCTGACCGTAAAAGAGAACCTGCAGCGCAAGAGCCAGGGTTTAAAGAACATCCTGGAACTGAACAACCAGAACGATACACTCAACTTTGTAAGCTTCGATAAGGAAGGCCGGATCGTCCGTTTCCTCCAGTTCAAAAAATGTCCCTATGCTGATGCCGGCAAAGAGTTTCAAAGGCTTAAACAGGAACTTACGTTCACTTATGACGACAAAAGCAATATTTCGGCGGTGACCAATTTTGAGGAGCATGTATCCGGGACCGCCTATGGAGTAAACAGTCGTGGAGAGCACGGAGAGTATGGCTTGCCCACAGTTGGCGGCCCTTATAAAAGGTACTCTCAGACACAAAAGGGAAGCTGGACATACACGTATGACAAAGATGGGAAGGTGATGCAGAAGGTAGGCTTTGGGGAACGCTGCATCGCCGGTGGGCGCCATGAATATGGTTTTTCCTTTTACATCCCCGAGAATGGTAATTGCCGAAAGTCGAAATACGTTTATAAATATGATACTGATGGCAAGGTATCGGAGATCACCTCTTATTGGCCTGATACTTCACGTACCATTTACCACCGGGTAGAATACAGCTATGATAAGTATAGCAACATGAAAGAGCAACGCTGGTATTCGTGGGAGAACAAGCTTACTGACCGCGTAAGTTTTTCGTACGACAATGGCGGCAAGCTGGGCGAGAAGAACGAGGGCAATTCATACAAACATGTTTACGCTTATGATGATGCCGGCAACAAAGTAAGGGAAGAATGTTATTACCTGCTCAATGGCAATCTTAGCGGTACCTGTACCTGGAAATACGATTCGCGCAACAACGTTACCGAAGAAACCTGCTCAGGAAGTCTTTATACCGGACAAAAGTTCTTTGCCAGCACATACACTTACGATGATAAGGGAAGGATCACTAAACGGGTGAAAAACAATATCGCGCCCGGAACAAAGGAACACCTGGTCCTTACCTCTGTTTACAGCTATTACAACTAAGCGATAGCCCCTCTTACTTCGCGTATTCCTTCGTAGATGTCGCTCATGGAATATTTCCGTAAGGAGAAATCCTCTCCTACCAGGTACTTGTCCATAAAAAGGTGATAACTGTTTCCAGCCACATTTTGCTCGAACAGCCGGGGAAGCAGTTCATATACAAAGTTCACATCCTGGGTCTCGGTGTGATATACCGATCCGCAAAAGTCCTTGATGGGCGTAAGGCAGGTAGCGATCCCGATATCAACGCGGGGATAGGCCAGCACATACTTCTTTATCTCGCGTCGCAAGTCATCTATGGTAAATATAGCTGGCACCGAAAGCCTGGTAAAGATGGTGGGCACTTGCCGTTGCCTTATCAGTTTAAGGATCGAGCCCAGGTCATCGTCGATCATAGGCCCCTTTACACCAAGCGAAAATATCTTACCATTTACCGAAACAAGCAAGTGAGGGGGAATGCGTGTGGCGTAAAGGAGTACCAGGTACACATCGTTGTACAGTGCAGCTTCGTTTGCCGGAAGAATGTGAGCAATGGAGTAATTGTTCTTCATCACGCCCTATATTTCCACTTCTCCTTTATATACCATCACAGCGGGGCCTTCGAGCCAAATATCAGTAAAACCATCTCCCGCCCTCTTGAAGCGCACCCTGAGCTTGCCGCCTGGTGTTAGAATGTCGCAATGGCCGGCGGCTGTTGAAGCTCCCGCCAGTGCAGCAACCAGCGCCGAGGCAGTAACTCCCGTGCCACATGAAAGTGTTTCGTTCTCCACTCCCCTTTCATAGGTCCGCACCATAACAATGCTGTCTTTCTTCTCAAGGAAATTCGCGTTCGTACCACCCTCCCCAAACTTACCGCCGTACCTTACCTTTCGGCCTTCTTCAACCACTGGGTATTTGTCGAGTACCTCCACGAAACGGCAATAATGAGGCGAGCCGGTGTTAAGGAAATAGTATCCATCGCCCTTCTCCACCTTCGTTACATCGTTCATCTTTACGCTTACCGTGTCTCCATTGATCACTGCCTCGTGAATGCCGTCGAAAGTGCGGAAGCGGATGTTCCCATTTACAATGCCGAGGCTTTTCGCGTAAGCCACAATGCAGCGGCTGCCATTGCCGCAAAGGCTCTGGCTGCCATCGGGATTAAAGAAGGTCATCTCGAAATCAACCTCACTTGAATTCCCTAATAACATAAGGCCATCGGAACCGACCCCGAACTTTCGGTCGCAAAGTTTACGCACCAGGTCCAGCCGCTTGGGGTCGAACAGGTTCCCACGATTGTCCACCAGGATGAAATCATTCCCGGTGCCCTGGTATTTAATAAAGGGGATCTTCATTTGAGCCGGGCCAGTACTCCTTCGTCAGATACCCGCTCTAACTGCCTGAAGTCGCTCGAGTGATCGAGCCGGTATATAGCGGAAGGATGTTTGAGGTAAATAACGTCATCGAGCTTGAACAAGCGGATCCCTTCGCTATCGCCCATGCCATACAGCAGTATCTTGTTCTTCGACATCTTATATCCTTTATAATTGATCGGCGATTGCCAGAATTCCACCGTGTAAAAGGTCTTTGGACCATCATCCCTGATACCGCTTAGCTGCGAAAGAACAGAGTCTTTTTTGCTGGTGGCCGATCCCAGGCTGAGCATCTCGAGGTTCCTGGCCGACAAAAGCTCATCTTTCTTAACTACAATATTGTCAGCACCCATGCTGCTGTCAGCACGCAATGAATCAGGCGTGAACAAAAGAAGCGCCGCGTTTGCGGAAGGTGTTTCTTCGGACAACGTGTCCGTCTGCTGCTCTCCAGATACGTTGGTGGTCTTAGTGTTCTTGAGCTTTTTCTGGCTCTGCTTTCCGGGCTCCGGCTCAACGGGCATCTCTTCTGATATCTCTTTTTCCGTAGCGTCCTTCTGGCTAAGTTCACTGAAATAGTGATCGAGCTTGAGGATAAAGAAGCCTCCGCCGATCAGAAGACCGAGCATCAACCCGAGGGAAAATACCTGAACCTTATCCTTGAAACCGCTCAACGAAAATCTGTTTTTGTCAATGAGTTTTCAAAGTTACGGATTAATGTTAAAAGATGTTAAAAATATTGACACTCAATACTAAAGGAACAAAATTTGTGTTTACAGAAACCGTGAAAAATCATTCCTACTCCAATATAAAAATCAAAAACCAAACATTATGAAAAAGATCCTTAGTGGTTTCATCATCGCGAGCCTGGGCGGGATCACCGCACTGGGACTCAACTATTTCCTAGGCCCTCCTAATGTCATCACACAGGTGATAGAAAAGGAAAGCCCGGCTAAGTTCACGGCGTTTAACCCCGCTAGTCCTGAGAACGCAATTGATTTCACTTCCTCGGCAGAAACCTCCATCCACTCGGTGGTACATGTAAAAACCAGTTACCCTATGGTAAGCCAGGGCGGCGGCAGCCAATACTACATCGATCCTTTCCGCGATTTCTTTTGGGGAAACCCGCAGCAGCAACCGCAGCAACGATCCGTACCTAAGGCTTCGGGCTCTGGTGTCATCATTTCGTCAGACGGTTATATCGTTACCAACAACCACGTGGTTGACAAGGCTGATAAGGTAGAAGTGACACTCAACGATAAGAGAACCTATACCGCCGAAGTGGTAGGCAAGGACCCTAATACAGATCTGGCATTACTTAAGATCAAGGAACAAAACCTTCCTTACCTGGCTTACGGAAACTCCGACAACGTGAAGGTGGGCGAATGGGTGCTCGCGGTGGGCAACCCTTTCAACCTTACCTCCACCGTTACCGCCGGTATTGTAAGCGCCAAGGGGCGTAACATAAATATCCTCGAAGGCGATCCTTCAAGAGGACTTTATCCTATCGAATCATTCATTCAAACCGATGCTGCAGTGAACCCCGGCAACAGTGGCGGCGCTTTGGTAAGCACATCTGGACAATTAGTTGGAATAAACTCTGCAATAGCCTCTAATACAGGTTCTTATGCAGGATATTCTTTTGCCATCCCTGTGAACATTGTGAGGAAAGTTGTTGCCGATCTCATGGAGTACGGTGAGGTACAAAGAGCCTTTTTAGGTGTAAGTATCCGCGACCTTGACTCGAAGCTGGCAGAAGAGAAACAACTGTCTGACATGCACGGAGTATATGTTAACGACATTACCGAAGGTGGCGCGGCGGCGGAAGCCGGCTTAAAACAGGGGGATGTGATTACCCGCATAGGTGAAGTAGAGGTAAATGATGTTCCTGCTTTGCAAGAGCAAGTAGGCAGGTTCAGACCCGGCGATAAGATAACCGTTACACTTAAAAGGAAGAGCGAGGAAAAGACCCTTGCCCTGCTGCTGAAGAACAAGAACGGAAATACCAAGATCGTAGAGAAAGATAAGAGCGAGACCCTGAGCGCCCTGGGAGCAAGCTTTGAGCCCCTTAGTAAGGAAGACATGAAGAAGCTGAACATTGAGAACGGCCTCCGTATCAGTAAACTTGATGGAGGAAAACTCAGAAGTTCGGGCATTAAGGAGGGCTTCATTATCACCAGCATCGACAAAAAGAGGATCAGTACACCTGAAGATGTAAAGGCTGCCCTTGAGAATAAAAAGGGCGGTGTCCTTATAGAAGGTATCTATCCTAACGGTATGCGTGCCTATTATGGCTTCGGCCTGTAAGTTTATCGCCCAAAAGGCGTTGGTTATCGACGCCTTTTGGGCATTTATCTAAACACTATATAATAAACTGATAATCAAGCAATTGAAATATATGATTTAAAGTTTACAGAAAAATTGTTTTTTAAACCTTCATGCCGTAATTTTGCGGTGCTTTTTCATCCACATCTCTTTATAAACCAACCTATAATATGAGACAGTTAAAGATCACAAAATCGATTACCAACCGGGAAAGCGCTTCACTCGATAAGTATTTACAGGAGATCGGAAGGGAAGGACTCATCACGGCTGAAGAAGAAGTGGCGCTTGCCATTCGAATAAAGAACGGAGACCAGGACGCGCTCGAGAAGCTGACCAAAGCGAACCTTCGCTTCGTGGTTTCAGTAGCTAAGCAGTACCAGAACCAGGGATTAAGCCTTCCCGATCTTATCAACGAAGGCAACCTGGGCCTCATTAAAGCCGCCAAGCGTTTCGATGAAACGAGGGGTTTTAAATTCATTTCATACGCTGTATGGTGGATCCGTCAATCGATCCTCCAGGCGATCGCTGAGCAATCAAGGATCGTACGCCTTCCTCTTAACCAGGTAGGTGCGCTTAACAAGATCAACAAGACCTTTTCTAAACTTGAGCAGGAGTACGAACGCGTACCCACTGCTAACGAACTGGCCAAGATCCTCGAGATCCCTGAAGACAAAGTTTCCGATACCCTGAAAGTATCAGGAAGGCATGTATCTGTTGACGCTCCGTTCGTGAATGGTGAAGAGAACGGCCTGCTTGATGTATTGGTAAACCATGACTCACCCAGGGCCGACAGGGAACTGATGACCGAATCACTGCAGAAAGAGATCGAACGTTCTCTCTCTACCCTTACTGACCGCGAGCGCGATGTGGTAAGGCTGTTCTTCGGATTAGGAATGAACCACGGGCTCACGCTCGAAGAGATCGGCGCGAAGTTCGATCTTACCCGCGAAAGGGTTCGCCAGATCAAGGAGAAAGCGATCCGAAGGCTTCGTCACAACTCAAAAAGCAAGCTTCTGAAGGCCTACCTCGGCTAATAAGAAAAGCACCCTCTGACACCGCATAAGAACAGGGAAAATTTGTTGAAAACCCTCCCTGTTTTTATGCGGTTCTTATTTTTAAAATTTAATACATTTACCTCCCTCAAAAAAGCAATCTATGAGCCCGAAAATCGCAGAGCCGCAATCTGATAAAAAGAAAAAAGGATACGAAGGGGAGTTAAAGGACTGGATCGTCCTGGAAAAAGCCGCCATTGAGCTTATCTCTATTACCGGCAACTTATGGCTGGAGAAGTCGGTAGAGCTGGTGATCTTCCGCAACCAGTTGGTTGACCGCAGCGTGAGCGAGATCCTGAACCTGCACCAATACGCCAAGACCATTGTTAAGCAACCCATTATTGTAACTGATACGGTGCAGCTGGCCAGGGAGCTCCTCCAGCTCGACCTCGCCCCTTCGCGCATCGACATTGGCCGCCTGAGCGGTGAATGGCTGAAGGAAAAAAACAAGCACAAGAATGTATCGGACTTTGTGGGCAAGAAATTAAAAGACCTTATCGGCAAGGAAAAGCGCGCATTGCATCCCAAGGATGTAGTGCTTTATGGCTTTGGCCGTATCGGCCGCCTGGCCGCCCGTGAACTAATAGCACAGGCAGGCAAAGGCGAACAACTTCGACTGAGAGCGATCGTTACCCGCTCTAATTCAGCGGAAGACATTATTAAGCGTGCTGATCTTCTGCGTAATGACTCTGTACACGGGCCTTTTCCAGGAACCATCGTTGAAGATACCGAGAACAAGACCCTGATCGTGAACGGCCATACCATTTTCATGATCGCCGCTTCTAAACCCGAAGAGATCGACTATACTTCCTACGGCATCAACAAAGCGCTGGTGATCGACAACACCGGTATTTCCCGCGATCGCGATGGCCTCAGCAAACATCTTGCGGGCAAAGGGGTAGGGCAAGTGCTGCTCACCGCCCCCGGTAAAGGCGATATTCCTAACCTTGTGCATGGTATCAATCATGAAGAATATAAGTCGGACGAGAAGATATTCTCCGCCGCCTCCTGTACCACCAATGCTATTGTACCTGTACTGGCAGTGATCGAGCGTGGCCTGGGGATCGAACGCGGACATATAGAGACCATCCATTCATACACTAACGACCAGAACCTGCTCGACAACTATCACCCTAAATACCGCAGGGGCCGTTCGGCTGCCCTCAACATGGTAATCACCGAGACCGGTGCTGACAAGGCAGTAGCGAAAGTACTCCCTCAATTGGCGGGCAAGATCACGGGCAATGCGGTGCGTGTGCCTACACCCGATGTATCCCTGGCTATTTTGAACCTTACGCTTAAGAAGAACACCAACAAAGAGACCATTAACGAAATGATGAAAGAGGCCGCGTTGAAAGGCGACCTGGTGGAACAGATACAGTACTCATTCTCCAATGAACTGGTTTCTACCGATTGCATCGGCAATCCCTGCGCGTCAGTATTCGACAGCCCGGCCACCATCGTATCGAAGGACGGAAAGAGCGTGGTACTGTATGTATGGTACGATAACGAATACGGCTATACCCGGCAGGTGATACGCCTCGCGAAGCAGATCGCTGATGTAAGAAGACTTACTTATTACTAAACGAAAGAAGCCGGACAATAAAATCCGGCTTCTTTCGTTTTCTAAAAAAACTTCTGATGAAAAACATCCTCCTGCTCCTTTCCTTCGCTTTATTATGTCTCCCCGCCTACTCTATCCAGCAAGGAAAAAAGGAAAAGGGATTTGACAAGAATGGGCAACGCGACGGGAAGTGGTGCACCTATTATGACCAGTCGAAGGGCATCAAGGACAAAGTTGGAAAGTATAAGCACGGCGAGCAAGTAGGAAAATGGAAGTACTATACCCACGAAGGGATCCTTTATAAAGAAGAGCGATATAATCTCCGCAAGCACCGCATCCACACAAAGATCTACAAGAACGGCAAACTGCTAAAGACCGGTAAGGCTCGCATTGTTGATGAGCCCGATGGCATTCACTATTACTGGTACGGTGAGTGGAAGTACTACAATGAGAATGGCAAGCTGGAGAAGATAATTATTTATGACAATGGAAAGGCCGTAAACACCATCATAAAAGACAAATAAGGGTCACCACTCCTTTACCAGTACGGGATCCATCCCCGTACGAAAAACAAAGAGCTTTGTTTTTCCTCCCTCGTAAAACTCCATCTTCATAAAGCCTGTTCGGTCGTCACTGCCGAAAGTGGATGGATGCTTTTGCCTTTTCCTTAGCCGCGTGGTCTTGCTCCCGGCACCGCTCACGATAAACCTATTGTTTCCTCTCTCAAAGAACTGGAGGTTATGTTCATGCCCGGAGGCGTAAACAACATTCCCGTGCTTCTCAATGATCGCCAGCAGCCGCTCACGCATCTTCCCATACCTTGGCTGAGGCAGGTCCTGCGAAAGCAGGCGGTTAAGACCTGCAAGGCCCAATAGCTGGAAGGGGGTATAATTTACCAGGAACCGTATGGGCTGTCGGCCCCGCGAATGCAAGCCATTGGTATATATAGGATGATGCCCCATGAGAACCACCTGTTTGTTCTGCTGCTTTCCCATAGTAATAACGCTGTCAAGCTCATGAAAGAAACGTTCGCCTGTTTGCTTTCTAGTGCCCGTGGTCATTACCTTTCCATAATGCAGGAACCATTGAGTATCAATGAACACGAACAGCAGCTTATCGTTCGGCGAATAGCAGGAAGGCCCGGGAAAACCGGGCTGAGGCATAAAGGGTATACCGATCTCCCGAGAGGCTGGCGCATTCTTAGCCGTCCATTCTGCGATGCTGCGATGCTGCGAGCACACCGCTTTCAAGCCTCCTTTTCGTTGCGCATCCCAATCGTGATTGCCGGGAATAAAACACCACATGCCCTTATAATCTTTTATTAGCGCCAGTTGACAAAAAAGCTTCCTCTCTGTTTTTGGATTAAACCCGTTGGGATAGATGTTATCGCCAAGGAACACCAGGCCGCTTTTTTTTCCACAGGCGAGGATATTTTTTTGAAGCAGTTTCAATGCGGGTCCCGCCGTTGTATCTTCGCCGGTATCACCAATAAGAAATAGTGAGTAATAAGGCGTTTGCCCTGGACTCAAAAAAAAGGATAAACAAAGGCAAAAAGATGCCAGGAAGTTTTTCATTGGCCCAATATTACGTATTTCTTAAATTAGCAGGGCCGCAACATTAGCCATTATACATCAACCATTAACCATTTTCCAATGCCCTCATTCGATATCGTAAGCAAGACCGACCACCAAACGCTTGACAATGCCATTAATGTAGCCCGCAAAGAGATCCTTACGCGTTACGATTTCAGGGAATCGAAAAGCACCATTGACTTCGACAAGAAAGAAATGATGATCCGCATCGTTACCGAGGATGAGATGCGCGTGAACTCTATTGTTGATGTGATCCGTGCCCGGATGGCCAAGCAACGCCTTGATACTTCCTGTCTCGATGTAGGCAAGGAACAATATGCCAGCGGAAACATGGTGAAGAAGGACATCAAGATAAAAGAGGGCATCGATAAGGAAACTGCAAAAAAGATCGCAAAGGACATTAAGGAAAGTAAGCTAAAGGTGCAGCCCCAGATAATGGAGGACCAGGTACGCGTGAGCGGAAAGAAGATCGATGACCTGCAGGCAGTGATCGCACTCATGCGCCAGGGAAGCTATGGTCTTCCCCTGCAATATGTGAATATGAAATAGCCAGGCAATTTTTGCCGGGCTTGAACGTTAATTAAGAGCTAATGAAAAAGCCCGTTTCGCTTTTTTTCCTCCTTTTACTTTCCATCTCCTTATTTACCTGCCGTAAAGACGCGGCCATCATTGGAAAAAAGCTGCATATAAAGGTATTCGTAAAGAACCTGGAGATCCCCTGGGGGATGGACTTTCTTCCGAACGGCGATTTTATCTTCAGCGAACGCGACGGCAAGATCAACTTGCTTAAAAAAGGCGCTTCAACCTATGATATGGTAATGTTCCGTTTTGTGGAAGTTTCGGAAGGAGGGCTGCTTGGCATCGCTGCCGACCCCGATTTCAGTAATACGCAGCACATCTATATTTATGAAACAACCACTGCCGACAGCAACCGGGTGGTAAGGCTTAAGCTTGAGAACGATGTTCTTACGGAGGAGAAAATAATCCTGAAAGGGATCCCGAAAGGCTTTAACCATGACGGGGGCGCGTTGCGCTTCGGCCCTGACGGGTTTTTATACGTGGGGACGGGCGATGCCCTCATCCCCAACCTTGCCCAGGATAAAAGCTCAATGGCTGGTAAGATCCTTCGCATCGACAAGAACGGCAACGCCGCACCCGGCAATCCCTTTAACAACAGGGTATGGAGCTACGGGCATCGAAACGTACAGGGCTTCGACTGGAACAAGGATGGAAAGATGATCGCCACAGAGCACGGGCCCACTTCTGAGTTTGGCTGGTGCTGCCACGACGAGATCAACCTCATTGAGCCCGGCAAGAACTATGGCTGGCCGCTTGCGCTGGGAGGCACAGAGCAGGACACCCTAACTCCTCCCCTCTATCACTCAGGCAACGATACCTGGGCACCTTCAGGCGGTATTTTTATAAATGGGCCTGAATGGACTACCTGGGAAAATAATTTTGTAGCCGCTGGTTTGCGCGGACAAAGGCTCATACGTTTCAGCTTTGATGGCAGTACAACAAGTGTTCTTGAGAAAAACGATACACTAACAGGTGTTTTTGGAAGACTACGAAATATCCTGCAGGCGCCTGACGGCTCGATCTATTTCACAAGTTCCAACCTGGGATCTACCAATCCCCTGCCCTTGCCGGGCGACGATAAAATTTACAAGCTCAGTTTCGAGTGATCACCTGGCCAGGATCATCTTCCGCTTGGCGGTCTCCCCGTTCACGGTAAGTACAAAGTAATAAACGCCGGAGCTGATGTGGTACCTGCTGGCTTCAAAGCGTTCGGTATACTTGCCGTAATCATATTCTTTGTTGTCAACAAGAGTAGCTATATCTCTGCCAAACATATCCACCACTTTCAAGTTCACCTTTGCCGCTTTATACAGTTTGAAATTGATATAGGTAGTCTCGTCAAAAGGATTGGGATAGTTCTGGTCGAGGCTGTAAGGTGTAGGGTCTTGCACCTGGTCACTTGTTACGACAGTATTCACCAGCGCTGTCCAAACAGAAAGTGCCCCGGCATTGAGGCGCGTCCAAATGGGACGCACTACATTGTTGTAAGCGGAAATGCCTGTGTAATCACCAAAGAAAGGCCCTGATGTAGGGAGAAAGGGAGAAGCGCTCACTTTGAAATCATAAAAGGTATTGCCTCCATCTTTAGAAAAAGCCAGGTAAACATCGGTTTGATCATTGGTATAGCTCCTTCGGTCGTAATAACAGAACCATAGATAACCTGTCTTCTGATCGATAATAAAAGAAGTAAAGAACTGCTGTTTACCAGCGGCATCCTGGTTCACACGCTTGGGCGCGCTCCAGGTAGCACCGCCATCGGTCGATTTCACCATCCACACATCGGTATCGGTGA
>JANWJV010000045.1 GCA_025451785.1 Bacteroidia bacterium
ACATCGGCAATATGAACACCGATCTCCCAGTTGCCGTTCTCGAGCTTGCGGATCGAAAGCGCGTCATCAAAATCCTTGGCATCAACAGGGTCGATGGTAAAAGTGGCGATCTTCCTGAAGTCGCGACGCTCGCTGATGTCTTTTTCAGTGATATGCCTCGGTATCTTTTCGGCGATGGCCTCCACATGTTCAGGGAACGAATAAGGCAACCCGAACTCAGCGAGGATGGCATGCATCTCTGTTTGGTTGTCGCCGGCATCACCTAATACATCGATCACTTCACCTACGGGATTGGCGGCGTTCTTTGCCCATTCCACAATTCGCGCGATGGCTTTCTGTCCGTTCTTTGCGCCGTTCAGTTTCTCAAGCGGTATGTACATGTCCACACCCGTACGTGTATTGTCGGGAACAAGGAAAGCAAAGCGCTGTGATAGCTGTATGGTGCCCACGAACTCAGTACGGGCGCGCTTGACAATTTCCATAATACGGCCTTCTTTCTTGCCTTTCTTCGAGGGAATGAGCGACACCTTTACCACGTCGCCGTGCAGCACGTTGCCGAGGTTCTTTTGGGAAACATACACATCGTCCGATGAATCGGGCGATACGATGTACGCGGCTCCTGTGGAGGTCATGTCCACTTTGCCGGTGATGATCTGCTCGTTGAACTTTACCTGGAACTTGCCGCGCTCTTTTTCAGTAACGAGCTCTTTCTGCACGAGCTCCTCCAGGATCGCGTTCACGAGCATCTTCTGCCCGTGATCATTGATCCCTAATACGGCTGCAACTTGTTTGTAATTGAGTGGTTTGCCGGAGTTCTGCTTGAGCACCTCCAGCACTTCTTCGAAGAGATATTTCTTCGACTTCTTTTTATCTTTTTTTTGGAATTTTCTTGACATTGTTTTCTTTTTTATCCCTGGTTGGGCTAAAGCCCAATATAGGGATCAATTTTCTACCCCGGCCTGAGGGCCGGAGCTATTGGAGATTAAATTTTATGACCATTCTATTATCGATTGAACGATAGCCCTGGCTAATACCCTGGCCAATGGCCCTGGCCTTCAGGCCAGGGAAAGGGATCAATTTCATTCTCTGGCTTTAGCCCAAACATATTACACAAATGATTGTCGTTTTGTAAACACACGAACAGGATACCAGGCCGCGAACAGCCCTATGAACATCACCACCGCAAATACCCCGATGATGTCCATCGCCATCATGTTTACCGGGTAAGCATCTACTACATAACCATCGCCGAAGGTAACAAAACCGAACTGCTGCTGCAGCAGGCAGATCGTAACACCCAGCAAAATACCAAGGCCAACACCTATAAAGGTGATCATAAGCCCTTCGATGAGAAAGATCCTGCGGATGAGGCTGGCATCGGCGCCCATGTGCCAGAGAATGGCGATGTCTTTTTTCTTCTCGAGGATAAGCATGGTAAGTGATCCGATCACATTAAAGGTGGCGATCACCATAATGAACACGAGGATGATAAATGTCCAGAGCTTTTCCGACTTCAGTGTTCTGAACAGTATTTCATTTTGCTGGTAGCGGTTCTTCACAGCATAGCCCGGCCCCAATGCCTTGCTGATCTTTTCCTGCATCACCTCCTTGTCGGTGCCCGGGCTAAGGCCCAGTTCTATCGCGCTCACTTCATTGGTATATCCCAGCAGTTCGCGCACCATGCCGAGGGGCAGCAGCGCGTACTTCTTATCGAAATCGTCGTTGATAGAGAAGACCCCCGCCACATAGGCGCTTTTCTTGTTGAAGCCATCCTCGGGGTTGATGGAGCTTACGATGCCTCTCCTAGGCGCGTAGATCCACAGCGGCGAAAGAGCATCGCCGGGAGAAGCGGAAAGCTCGTAGCTGATCCTGCGGCCCAGCACCGCGTAGGATACGCTATTATGCTCCAGCAAGTATTCGCCTTCATTAACAAGGGTATCGAATTGGGTCATCTTCACAAACTCACCGTTCACCCCTTTTACCGTGGCAAGGCATTGCTGGTCGGCGTTCTTCAGCAGCACGTTCTCCTCGAGGGTCTCCGAAAAATACGCCACTCCTTCCATGCTCTTGAGCGCTTGTATCTCTTTCGCGCCGGGATCGAACACCTTGCCTTCCACAGCGGTGATCTTAACATCGGGATCAAAGGAATTGTAAAGGCTCTGCACGAGATCGGAAAGGCCGTTGAAGGCGCTCAGCACCACTACCAGCGCTATGGTGCCCACGCATACGCCTGCCACTGAAACACCTGAAATGATATTAATGGCGTTGTGCGATTTCTTGGAAATAAGATATCGCTTCGCAATAAAAAAAGGAATGGTCTTCAATTAAGGTATTTCGTTATACCAGCTTCTTCTGGACAAGGTATTCCGCGATCTGCACGGCATTGGTAGCGGCACCCTTGCGCAGGTTGTCGCTAACGATCCACATGTTGAGCGTCTTCGTTTGGGTTTCGTCCCTTCTCAGTCGTCCTACCAGTACATCGTCCTTGCCCTTAGCGTCGATGGGCATTGGGTATTTCAGGTTCTTCACATCGTCAACCACCGTTACGCCTTTGGTGGCATTGAGGATCTTCTTCACATCCTCCATCTTGAACTCATTGGCAAACTCGATGTTCACACTTTCAGAATGGCCGCCTACCACAGGGATACGCACCGCGGTAGCAGTCACTTTAATTTTCTCATCGCCCATGATCTTCTTCGTCTCGTTCACCATCTTCATCTCCTCCTTGGTATAGCCGTTCTCCATAAAGCTGTCGATGTGCGGTATTACGTTAAGGTCGATAGGGTAGGGGTAAGCCATCTCGCCGCTCATCCCTTTGCGCTCGTTCATTAGCTGCTCCACCGCTTTGATGCCTGTGCCGGTTACTGATTGGTAAGTGGAAACAACAATGCGCTTGACTTTGTATTTCTTGTGGAGGCCGGCGAGGGCAACCACCATTTGTATCGTTGAACAATTAGGATTCGCGATGATCTTGTCGTTCTTCTTCAGCACACCTGCGTTGATCTCCGGAACAACCAGTTTCTTGGTCTTGTCCATTCTCCATGCCGATGAGTTGTCGATAACGGTGCTGCCCACCGCCGCGAATTGCGGCGCCCATTCCAATGAAGTGTTGCCGCCCGCAGAAAAAAGCGCGATGTGCGGCTTGAGGGCGATGGCGGTTGACATACTTACCACGCGATAGCTCTTGCCTCTGAACTTGATCTCCTTGCCCACCGATTTAGCGGAAGCAACGGGAATAAATTCCTTTACGGGAAAGTTCCGCTCCTCCAACACCTGCATCATTACATTTCCTACCAGGCCTGTGGCACCAACTACTGCTAATTTCATTTTTGTATTATAAAAGGTGACTTTAAAAAGTTCAGGGGGCAAAAGTAGTACTTTTAGGACTGTAAGTCAATTGATTTTCTGCTATGCGTTCCATTTTTGCGGTTTTTTGCTTGTTTTCGGCGTTTTCTGCGGCCCAGGTGAGCGATGGCTTTACCGATAAGGACCTCACGAAAGACCCTGCCTGGAAGGGGGATACTTCTGCATATAAAGTAAACACATCCAAGCAGTTACAGCTTAATTCAAGTGGGAGCGATTCAGCCGCCATCTATACCTCTTTCAGCTTGTTTTCCAACACCGAATGGCAATTCTGGCTAAAAATGGCCTTTTCACCCTCAGATAACAACCTGGCAAAGCTCTATTTGATGGCCAACGGGCCCCTGAAAGCGCCCCTCGACGGGTACTATATAAGGTTGGGCGAGAATGGCAGTTTCGACAGTATTGATCTTTGGAAGCAGAAGGGCGGTGTTGAAACAAAGATCATCGATGGCATTCCAGGGCGATGTGCCGGGTCTTCAAATACTCTCCGCATAAAAGTAACGCGCGATAACCTTGGCAACTGGACCTTGTACAGCGACAGTACCGGCGGTACAAATTTCATAAAGGAAGGACAGGTGCAGGACAGTTCAGTAACTTCTGCTTCCTTCTTAGGAGTGTTTTCCAAACACACAAGCAGCAACGCAAGCGCGTTTTATTACGATGACATTTATGCGGGGCCGGTAATGGAAAAGGCGCAGCCGCTCGACATCATTATCAACGAAGTACTGCCCGATCCATTGGCAGGTGGTGTTGATTTTGTGGAGGTCCTTAACAGGTCAGCGCGCGTGATCGATCTTTCTTCGCTGAGGCTAAGCTCCATGGATACCATTGGAGGAAAGCTAACGGAAATAAAGTTCATTACAACAGCCCCGAGGGTTTTTTTCCCAGGCGAACATTTGGTATTGAGTACTGATGCCTCCGCGATCCGCTCACAATACATAAGCGGACCGGAGGAGAATTTCATTGAGATGTCCTCTGTTCCGGCAATGAACATTGATGGCGATGTGGTGGTGATCTCTGATGCAAACGGTGTGATCATCGATAAGCTGGTGTACCTTGCTGAGATGCATTTTCCTTTGTTGAACGATACGAAAGGATATTCGTTGGAAAGGATAGACAGCGAGCGCTCCACACAGGAGGCGGGCAATTGGCATTCGGCTGCGCAAAGTCTGAAAGCGACACCCGCGTATCGCAACTCGCAGTATGCTGTTGCCGATGGAAATGATGAGCTCGGCATCGAACCTGCCATCTTTTCTCCTGACAACGATGGCTACCAGGATGTGTTGAGTATCGTTTATAATTTCGACACTCCGGGCTTTGTGGCCAGCCTTAGGGTATACGATGCATCGGGAGCCGAGGTGCGCCAACTGGCCAGGAATGAGCTTTTGGGCAGCCGGGGAATGTTTACCTGGGATGGCCTGAATGAGCAAAGGGTGAAGAGCCCGGCAGGGGTCTATATTATCTTTTTTGAGGTTTTTAAGAGCTCTGGCGAGCTTAAGCGTTTTAAGAAAGCATGCGTTTTGGCCACAAAATTCTAGAAAATCGGATACTTTTTACCAAAAATCGGAGCTTTTTTGGCAAAAATTGGCAAAAATCATCTTTTCGGGATATTTTTGCCAAATCTTCAAATTGCAGGCAACCACACCAACTTCTTTGCGTCATCAACGTACAAGTACACCACGATTTGAACTGATCTTTACGAAGACGAAGCCGCAATGAAAGACCGCCGAAAAGGCGATGGCTTTTTTTGATTGAACAAATTGGGTTATAATGAGTGAAAGCGACATTATAAAAGGGTGTACCAGGCAGGACAGGGCGAGCCAGAAAGCATTGTATGAAATGTTTTATGGCCGCATGATGGGTGTCTGTCTCCGTTACGCGAAGAGTCGCGACGAGGCGAAGGACATGCTTCATGAAGGCTTTATGAAAGTGTTTAACAACATAAAGAATTTCAGCAGCAGTGGATCGTTCGAAGGATGGGTTCGCAGGATAATGGTAAACAACGCGATCGATCATATCAGGAAGAACAAACATGATTATCTTATCGTTAATACAGTACACGCCAGCAACACACTGGCGAACGCAACCGAAGAAGTCGAAGATGAAGATCTGCTTAACCATATTAGTAAAGACGATATCATGAAAGCGGTGCAGGAACTTTCGCCAGCTTACCGTGCGGTATTCAACCTTTATGTGATCGAAGAGATGTCGCATAAAGAGATCGCCGATAAGCTCGACATCAGTGAAGGCACTTCTAAATCGAACTTAGCGAAAGCAAAATTCAACCTCAGGAAAAACCTAACCCACCTATTACCGGCGCATGCAAAAAAATAATACAAATAGTGAAAATTTAGATTCCACCATTAAGGAATCCCTTGAGAGCTTTGAAGTTCCCTACAATCCCTCTCATTGGGATGAAATGGAAAAGATGCTGGATGGCACTCCTAAGGCCTACGCTTCTTTTAAAGGCTGGACCTGGGGCCTCAATACGCTTATTGGTGTTGCCCTTCTTTCGGGCGGTTACCTTATTTATGCTTTTACCGGTTCTTCGGAGAGCGGCAGCTCTGTGAAAACGGAAGCTAAAGAAGAAAGGATCGCTCCTTCGGCTTCAAGCGCTCCTGCGGTCACAGTAAATAAACCTTCTTCTATAAGTTCATCGCCTGTTACTGAGTCGGCGCTTACCGAAACACAAGTGAGCGTGGTAGCGGAGAACCAGCAGCCTTCCGGCAGCCCCGGAATGCTCACAGCGGCTCCTTACCAAAAGAGAGAAAGGGTCGTGAAAGACGAGGCCCAGGCTGTAAAGAAAGAGGAAACCAACACCGACGCGCGCGACGAGATCGATTTCTCTAAAATGGATTTTGGCCGCTCCCTCAATAACGTAGCAACGTTCGGTGACCAGATCGATTCAAAGGCAGGGTTCACAAAACCTACCGGCGAGAACGGGGCCTATGTAAAAGAAGCGCAGGATAAGATCGGTGAACAGGTGAAAGATGGTTTTGCGTCCGATCAATTGAAGAAAGACAGCATGAGCGGTGGCTCAGCGCCCGAGGTAAAAGAAGACACTGCCGGCCCTTCCAAAGAAGGCTCCGATAATAAGAAGCCGCCCCGCCGTAGGTCACGCAAAGAAAAAGAAGGCAACAACTAAGGCTCCCCCACCAACATACCGAAAGGCCTGATTTCATTGAGAAATCGGGCCTTTTCTTTTTTCCCTCATCCCTTAACCATTTTCCATGAACCATGCAGGCAACCGCCTGCGATTGTTACCGTCTAGTGTTATAGAATACAGAGACAACGTTTAACCCAATATCCCCCGATATGAAAAAACATCTACTAGTACTCGCAATGGCATTTATTGGCACCGCCTCGATAGATCCGGTGTTTGCCCAGGATCCGAACTTCACACAGTTCTACGCGAATCCCCTCTACCTTAACCCGGCATTTGCAGGCACAGCACGCTGCCCCAGGATATGCCTTAACTACCGTAACGAGTGGCCCGCTATCACAGGCACCTTTGTTACCTACAGCGCCTCCTACGATCAGCATATCGATGCATTGCATGGCGGTCTCGGCATTCTCGTTACCAATGACAAGGCCGGCGAAGGCACGATCAATACCACCAACATCAGCGGCATGTATTCGGTGCAGCAGGCCATCACCCGCACCTTCTCTATCAAGGCAGCCTTCCAGGCCACTTATGCGCAAAAGCGCCTCGACTGGAACAGGCTTACCTTCGGAGACCAGATCGATCCCAAGCAGGGTTTTGTTTACAATACGCAGCAGCAACCGGGCCTCGGCAGCAGGAGCAATATCGATATCTCTGCCGGTGTTCTCGGTTATAGCAAGAAGTTTTTCGTTGGCTTTGCAGCGCATCACCTCACGCAGCCCGATGAATCGCTTATCCAGGATCCCGCAAGGCTTCCTATAAAATTTACCGGTCATGCCGGCGCTCTTATTCCTATGGATGGAAAAGGCGGTGATGCCTTTATCTCACCGAACATCCTTTACCAGCAGCAGCAGGATTTTACCCAGCTCAACCTGGGTATGTACATCATGAAAGGACCTATTGTTGGCGGCCTCTGGTACCGTAACCAGGATTCGTTCATCGCGCTTATTGGCTTCCAGCAGGACCTCTTTAAAGTGGGTTACAGCTACGATGTTACTGTATCGAAGCTAAGCAACGCCACCGCAGGCTCGCACGAACTTTCGTTCCAGCTGCAATTCGAATGCAAACCCAAGAAGAGGGTGTTCAGGACGATCAGCTGTCCTTCGTTTTAAACGAATTGCCCGCCTGCCGGCAGGCAGGGGCTTGGAAAAATACGGGGCGCGAATTTCGCGCCCCTTTTCATATCCAGCCTTTTTGTAAAAGGTCCCTTGTGTGGTAGGAAATAATAATATCCGCGCCTGCACGTGTCAACGCATGCATGTTCTCAAGCACGATCTTTTGCTCATCGATCCATCCTTTGGCTGCCGCGGCCTTCACCATTGAATATTCGCCTGATACATTGTAACAAGCAACAGGCAGAAGAGTATTCTGTCGCAGGTTGCTGATCACATCCATATAGGCCATGGCAGGTTTCACCATAAGTATATCGGCGCCTTCGGCCTCGTCGAGCAATCCTTCGCGTAATGCTTCGCGCCCGTTACGCGCGTCCATCTGGTACGATTTACGATCGCCTTTTTGCGGTGCTGAATCAGCGGCTTCGCGGAACGGTCCGTAATAGGCGGAGGCGAACTTAATGGCGTAGCTCATGATCGCGGTGTTCTCCATTCCTTTTTCATCCAGCAGCTCGCGTATCGCGCCGATGCGGCCGTCCATCATGTCAGAAGGCGCCACCATATCAGCACCCGCCTGCGCGTGTGCCAATGCCATCTTTGCCAGCACTTCAACGCTGGCATCGTTGTGCACGTAATCGTCGTGGAGAATGCCGCAATGACCATGCGTGGTATAAGCGCAAACACAAACGTCGGTGATCACATACAGGTCATCACCAAACTTTTTCTTCAGCTCTTTCACCGCTTTCACAACAACGGTGTTATTGCTGAACGAAGAGCTCGCGTCCTTTGTCTTCTCTTCGCCCACGCCAAAGATCAATACCTTGTTGATGCCGATCTTCAAGCCTTTCTCTACATCCTTCAGCAACTCATCCATCGAAAAATGGTTGATGCCAGGCATCGCGTCTATAGGATGAACGATCTTCTTTCCGGGCACTACAAAGTAGGGGTAAATGAACATGTCCTTGCTCAGGCGCGTTTCCGCCACCATCTCCCTAATGATCGGGTTCTTCCTTAATCTTCTGGGTCTGATCTTCATTTCGTATTTAGTATATTTCGTAAACGTTCGTATTTAGCAGATCACAAACTGAATACTGCTTGCAATAATCCGATGTCATCAAAGGAAACAGGCTGTTTGTTTGCCCGTACTCCGTATTTCTTGAGTGCCGCTGCCGTTGCGTCACCCATTGCCACCACTTTCTGGTTCTCTGAAACTTTACCCGTTTCGAAATAAGTATCCACATTAGAGGGGCTTGTAAACACAAAAACATTCACATCATCCATTTTCCATTTCCCATCAACCGTCTTTTTAATGGTCTCATACACCACCACATCCTTCACGTTCTCTTTCTTCGACAATTGCAGTTGAATGGTTTTCATGCTTCCCTTTGCCTGGGGGAATAACACTGTTTTACTTCCAAGCAGTGACGCGAATTTTTTTCCTGTTAAACGCGTATCCCCTTCGCTGCCTATGAAGTCGGCGCGCTTGCCGAACTTGCGCAGCTCCTCAGCGGTGGCTTTTCCAACGGTGCCGTATTTAACTCCTTCCACGTCAGGTTTCTGGTCGAAGAAATGTTTTACCGCATGCTTGCTGGAGAAGAACACCCAATCCGTCTTCACGAACTTGCGCATGATCACTTGCTTTATCTCTATGAGCGACACGGCTTCCACTTCGTAGCCAGCTGCCTCCAGGCAATTCCTGAACTGGTCGTTCTTGCGCGGGTCCCGGCTGATGAACACCTTGCCAGGTGTAACACCATTGATCTTACTAACCACCTTCTCAGCGAATCCTTCGGTCTTCTTCGATTCGAAATAGAAATACTTAGGTAACGCGTCCCATTTCTCGGCCTTCGCTACGCGAACCTTGTAAACGATCTCTCCTTCTTCGCTTTCCTCTTTCTCACAGTAAGCGCCTAAGGGTAACTGGCATCCGCCGTCGAACAGGTTCAGGATCTTACGTTCCACACCGCAACTCTCCTGCACTTCGGCGTTATTCAGCTTTTGAAGTTTTTCACGAAGCGCTTTATCGTCCTCGCGCACTTGCAATGCCAATACACCTTGTGCCGGCGCCGGAATGAACTCACGCGGGTCAAGCTTTTGAATATGAAATTCTTCCAGGGGAAGTTCGAGCCTTGATGCACCTGCGTAGGCGATAAGTATAGCATCGTATTTCCCGTCGCGTAATTTTTGAATGCGTGTGGGAACATTGCCTCGAAGATCGTTCAGCTGTAGGTCGTTTCTCCAGGCGATCAATTGTGATTTTCTCCTGGCAGAAGAAGTGCCTACAATGGCATTTTGCTTTAATGAGAAGCGCTGCTTCTCGTCAACAGCCTTTTTGTGTATCAATAACAGCTCTGAAGGATCTTCACGTTCCGACACGGCAGCGATCACCAGTCCTTTCGGCGATTCTGTAGGGAGGTCCTTGTGCGAATGAACCGCAAGATCTATTTCTTTGTTCAGCAGTGCGTCCTCCAGTTCTTTGGTAAAAAAGCCTTTGCCTTCCAGCTTGTCAAGCGGCAGGTCCTGTATCTTATCACCTTTGGTCTTGATGATGCAGATCTCCGCTTCCAGCCCCGCTTTCTCCAGCTGAGCCTTCACATGATTGGCCTGCCAGAGCGCGAGGTCGCTGCCGCGGCTGCCAATAATTATTTTTTTTGATGAAGGCATGTGAATGAGAAAAGCGCAGCGCCGGGTTTAGTGCTGCTCCTCAATGAGGATGTCCTTGGCCATTTTCATCGGCACGCTTATGTACTTCTTCTCCAGGTAGGCCACTACCTTGTCAAGCACTTCTTTTGATTGCTCGTCGAGCTGCTCGATATCTTTTGCGAAAACCTCGTTGATGGCGGTCTCACGGATCTGTTTCACCTTGCGGGGAACTTCGCTCATAGCGAGCTCCACCTTACGTTCGCGGATCACTTGCCTGAACTCGCTTATGTTCTTTTCGATGATCGCGTAGCAGGCATCCAGTTCCTTCTCCCGCTCTTTCAGATTTTCCTTCGCAACGCTTTGAAGATTGTTCACCGCGATAAGGTTGATGTCATAGCTCGTAAGCAGCGCGGGATCCAGGTCGTTAGGAACTGCCAGGTCGATCACGATCTTCCTCGAACGGTCCTTGCCTACCAGGCTGCGGTAAATGCTCTTTGTAACAACAGGTTCAGTAGCGCCGGTGCAGCTCACCAGAACATCGAAGCCTGTTTTGAAGTCACTGATCTCCGAAAGGGGATATGCGTTTGCGCTTAATTCGCCCGCCAGCTTTTTCGCGTTAGAAAGGCTGCGGTTGAACACAGTGAAATTCTTAAAGCCATGTTTGCGCAGGTATTTACCCATGGTGGTATTGGTGGTGCCGGCGCCGATAAACAGGATCTTCGCATCCAACTTTACGTTTAGCGCTCTCAACTTCCGGTATGCAAGCGAAACAACTGATACGGGTTTCTTGGCGATATGGGTATCAGTATATACCTGCTTGGCCGATTCGATCGTTTTCTTGATCACGAGCTTCAGCAGTTCGCCCGTAGTGCCGTAACGGCTGCAGGCCTCAAAAGCATTGCGCACCTGTGTGATGATCTCGCGCTCGCCTACTACCAGCGAATCGATGGAGGAAGCAACGCGGAAGAGATGCGCCAACGCCTCTTCACCTTCCATCACAGAAGCTTGCGAAACGTATTTGCGAACGGTCTCTTTAGAATATATTTTCTCAAGGAATTTTTCGAGGAACTTTTTATCGGCCTTAGCCTTCAATGAAAGCAGGAACTCTACCCGGTTGCAGGTAGAGAGCACCATCAGTTCCTCAACACCTGTTACAGCAGCGGCCTTTTTAAGGCGATCTTCCAGCACGGCATCGTCGAGGTGCAGCTTGCCCAGTTCTTTAAGGTCTAAAACCTTGTGGGTAAAGGCGATTATCTTAAGGTCCGACAGTTCCATTTTTACTCCCGCAAATTTGGCGAATAACTATCTCTATTTTGTCATAGAATTGTCATCCTGAGCTTGCCGAAGGATGCTATCTTTGCCCTGAAATTCATCATAAAACCAGCATGACCAAAGCCAAAACAGCCAAAGAAACCTACTCGGTAACTACCGAAATAGTGCTTCCTAACGATACCAATGCCCTGGGAAACCTCGCCGGGGGCCGTCTTCTGCACTGGATGGACGTTGCCGCCGCCATCTCGGCCCACCGTCATTGCAAACGCGTGGTGGTCACCGCTTCGGTCAATAATGTATCCTTCAACCATCCCATCAAACTCGCCAGTATCGTTACGCTCGAGGCCAAAGTGTCGCGTGCTTTTTCCACTTCCATGGAGGTGTTCATCGATGTGTGGGTGGAAGATTATGTGACAGGAGAAAAGAAAAAATCCAACGAGGCGATCTATACTTTCGTGGCCGTTGACCAGAACGGATCACCACTGCCCGTTCCTGAAATTGTTCCTGAATCGGAAGAAGAAAAACAGCGTTTTGCCAGTGCGCTCCGTCGCCGACAATTAAGCCTTATACTTGCCGGTAAGATGAAACCCGAAGAGGCCACAGAGCTAAAGGCGATCTTCGGCAAATAAACTTTCGTCGATGTTGTTCATGCATTTGAAATGCCCTTTCGGACATTTCTCGTAACCTATTTTGCTGCAAGGCCTGCATGACAGATCCTTTACTTCAACAATTTTGCCCGTTTCACCTAAGTACGGAACCATCCCAAACTCCGGAACAGTACTTCCCCACACAGAGATAATCTCCTTCTTGAACGCCGCTGCCACATGCATCAGCCCGGTATCATGTGTAATGATGCGCCTTGCCTGTTTTACCAGTGAAGCCGACTGTCCCAGCCTGAACTTCCCGCAAGCATTGTATACTTGTTCACCACCAGCACTTGCGATCTGATCACCTTTTGCCGCGTCTTCTTTTCCGCCTAACAGCAACACAGGTCCTTTTATCTTTTTACAAATGGAAATGATCTTCTCCGCGGGCAATTGCTTGGTAAAGTGTTTCGCACCGATAACAAAACCGGTATAGCCTTGCGCGAAAGCCGGTGGAAGCGCTGTAAGCGCAACTTCATCACCAGGCGCGATAAAAAAGTCGAGGCCCTGCCCGTCGTTCTTAACGCCCAGTTGTGCCACTGTTTCCATGTAGCGGTCCACAATGTGTATGCGCGGCATCAGGTTGATCTTGAAATTCACCAGCAGCCATTTCTGGATGTTCAGCTTGCGGAAACTTTTTGAAGGCTTCCCCAGCTTCATCTTCACCTGTGCCGAGCGTATATTATGGTGCAGGTCGATAATGAGGTCGAAGCTCTCGGACTTCAGCGCTGGCAGCACCTCCTCCACTTCCTTATCAATGGGATGCACTTTGCTCACATAGGGATTATGGAGAAGGAGCTCAGCGAAAGTTTTTTTGGTGAGATAATGCAGTTCGGCATCGGGCAGCTGTTTTTTCAGGCAGCGGAGCAGGGGAGTGGTAAGTACGATGTCGCCAATGGAACTGAAACGTATGACAAGGATCTTTTTCAATCCCTTATTGAGGTTCATAGTGGAACTCGTGCGTAGCACCCGTAATGTCAACGGTGCTGCACCAAAAGGATTTCTCCTTCAGCCTCAGGATAGTATAAGTATTGGGCGTAGCCCCCGAAACGGTAGAGAGGGTGATCCATTCGGTACCGTTCTTGTCGAGCTTCCATGTTCCCGTTTCTCCCTGTGTGGCACTGCCGTCGAAATAGGAGTAGGCATAGGTGCCGCTCTTTACCACCACCAGCTTATATTCCTGGTGCGTGGCCTTGTAATCGCTGGTCTTGTCTTCGCCGTTCAGCAGGTATTTGTCTATCCCCCAGGTGTTGGCCAGGCGTTCTTCTTTAGAGCGCAGTGTGATAGCCGGCCCCTCAGGGTACTTATTGCAGCCAGGCTCAGTGATGGCCAGGACCGACAGAAGCAGAAGGGGTAAAAATTTCCTTTTCAAAGGGTAAAATGATGATGAATAACAAAGTTAGAAAAATTGTACGATCCAACAGGCACAGGGCTTCCGGGCCTTAGAACACGATTTTATAACAAGTGCTTGTTAATTTCTTTACAGGGGGGTCCGGGGAAAGGCCTTTCGTTTTACATAGTTTTACTTCGTTTAAGATCTTTTAATGACGCCACCTTTCGCAAAGAAGATATTCGTTCTCGATACTTCTGTCATCATTTATGATCACAACGCGATCAAGAGCTTCAAGGAGCACGATGTAGTGGTTCCTATTACAGTGCTCGAAGAGCTCGACAACTTCAAGAAGGGCAACGATACAAAGAACTTCGCCGCCCGGGAGTTTACCCGCTATATAGATAAGATATCAGGCCACAACACCCTGCAGGACTGGGTGAACATCAATGGCAAGGGCCATGGTATGTTCAAAATAGAGATGCACCAGCATGCCGCCGTGGATGCCGAAAAGGTATTTGGCGAAAAAAAGGCCGACCACCGCATCCTTAATTCGGCGCTTTACCTTTCGGAGATGTACCCCGACCGGAAGGTGGTGCTTGTTACCAAGGACATCAATCTGCGCATCAAGGCCAAATCGCTGAACCTTACTGCCGAAGATTATAAGACAGGCAAGATAAAGACCGTAGAGGAGCTGTACACCGGCAAGACCAGCATCGAAAAGGTTGCGGTATCGGCCATCGACGAGATCTATGAGAAAGGCTTCTGCGATCCCAAGCAGGTGCTTAAGCGAACGAAGCCTATGGCCAACCACTTCTATATATTAAAGAGTGGTCAAAAATCGGTGCTCTCGCATTATAGCGCCCAGAAGAATGTTCTGGAAAGGGTGAAGAAGATCTCCGCTTTCGGGATCTCACCGCGCAATGCCGAACAGGCCTTTGCGCTCGAAGCCATCATGAACCCGGAGATCCGCCTGGTGACCCTGCAGGGGGTAGCGGGCACCGGCAAAACATTGCTGTCGCTGGCCGGCGCGCTTGAGCAGCGCCGAAACTATCACCAGATCTACCTGGCACGGCCGGTGGTTCCCCTTAGTAATAAGGACATCGGCTACCTTCCCGGCGATATCAAGTCGAAGCTCAACCCTTATATGGAGCCGCTTTGGGATAACCTCAAATACATAAAGAACCAGTTCGGTGAGAAAGAGAAAGAGTACAAACAGATCAGCGAGATGGTGGAGAACGAGAAGCTGGTGGTCTGTCCTCTTGCTTATATCCGCGGCCGCAGCCTTTCCAATGTGTTCTTTATCATTGACGAAGCGCAGAACCTTACACCTCACGAGATCAAGACCATTATCACCAGGGCAGGGGAGAACACCAAGATCATTTTTACCGGTGACATCTTCCAGATCGATACGCCGTATCTCGACACCCAGAGCAACGGCCTTTCGTACCTTATCGACAGGATAAAGAACCAGCCCATTTACGCGCACATCACCCTTGAGAAAGGGGAGCGCTCAGAGCTGGCCAACCTTGCAAACGACTTTTTGTAGGGATCAGTTCTCCACCATCACCATCTCTGCGCCGATCATGTTGGAATAGCGCTGCCCCGAAGCAAGCATGTCCTGGTCCTGCTTGTTGTAATGCCAGCGGATGGTCACCTTGCTTTGTTTGGAGAGGTCGTCGAGCACAGTAAGTATCTTGAACACCTGCTTGGCGGAAGCCGTGTTAAAGTACTCGAGACGGAAAGTAAAATTGGTTTCCGGGTTGGGGGCCGACATGTATTGTCCAAGCCAGCCGATCACCGGGGCATAAAAACCCGTGGCATCCTCGGGGTAGGAGCGTTTGGATATCTCGAACATTCCGTTCGCCGGGTCCAATGTTACTTTGGGAGTGTCTTCCGTTTCAGGAATGTTTAGGGGGATCATGGTGGGTGCTATTTGGGGAAATTCGTACTTCGAGAGTAAAAACAGCGTGATCGTCCTGCAGTTCACGGAAATCGTAGATGAGCGCATGGCCGCTCTTCAGTCGCAGATCAATAAGGCCAAGTCCAGCGCCTTTGTCGCCGGGGCGTTCTTCTTCCAGGAGCACTTTTGTGTAAAGCGTGTCGAGCTCCGGCTTTGAAAGACTATTAACGAGCTCCAGCTTTGTGCGAAGCTTCGCCACATCACCTTTCAGAATTACGTTGCTGGCAGAGAACAGGTATTCATCGCCGGTCTTTCCGGTGAGGAACACGCCGGGGTTTCCCTCCTTGCCTCCGGAAGGGTTTTGCCCGTGCTTGAAAATATTCTGTAATAGTTCTACTACTATAAGGAAGCTGCGCTTCTTCAGCAGCAGCGGATCTTTGTCGCCAATGCCCTCGGTCATGGTGAGCGCGCATTTCACTACTTCCTGTGTGAACTCGCCCTGGTATACTAAGCTGAGGTTGTTCTTCAGGATGTCGGCATGAAGTTTCTTCGCCTCTTCCAGGTTGTCGCGGTGCATGCCGGCACCGGTTTCGGTGCCTCTCACAGAACTGATCTTGGTCTGGAAGAAGAAATAAGACACCTTGTCGTTGATCTCTTCGAAGTCGTATACCAGCTTGTTGCCGCTCTTACGCGCCATTTCTATGAGCCCCAGGCCGGCACCGCCTTTATCGGAGATGCCGCCATGCATAAGGATGTCCTTATAGTGCGACTTTAAGCTATCCTGGTCAAGGCTGTTCACTTCGAGCAGCTTCGATTCCAACAGCTCGATCTCGTTATTGCTGATCGTATTACAGGAGGTAACATAGTAGTCGTTACCGGTACGGCGTATGATGAAGAAGCCGGGAGCGGCAAGATCGTCGTTTTGATGGCGGGTGATGTTCTGCAGTGATTCCACCATGATGAAGTACACTTTCTTTTTTACGCCTGCCGCCTCGTGATGGTTTTCGAGGTTCGATTCGGCGATGCCAAGGATGCTGTTGGTAAGCTCCATGGAGAAGTTGCCCTGGTATACATAGTGCAATCCTCCGGCTTCGGCATTGCCGAATAGCGAGTGGGCAAACTGCAAGGTATTGGTGGTGGTAGCGTTCATCGCGAAGGGATAAAAATAAATCATTTTTTCCAGTACACAAGAAATAATGTACCCCCCGAAAGGCCCGTGTTTAGAGGCTTTCAGAAGATAGAAAAAACGATGGCTAGCCATATAGCCCTGAAAGGCCTGAAAACAGTAGCTCACAGGGGGGTGTTTAAAACTTATTCCGGAAAAGAGGTAACCTAATTTTTGAGGTATCGTTTAATATGGTAGTTCTTCTTTTAGTGTCTAACGCTTTAAATAAAGGATGGTGAGCTATGGCTACAATCTACAGATTTAAGATCATCTATTGGATCAGCTTCATTATTCTATTTATTCAGAACCAGAATGAGGCGCATGCATCACATGCACAGAGCGCCGATCTGACCTACAAGTGCTTAGGCGGCAATCAATATGAGATCTCCCTTTCTTTTTACCGCGACTGCGCGGGAGTAGCAGCCCCCAATTCCGTTACCATTAATTTTACCTCTGTTTCCTGTAACCAGAACTTCAACGCCACGATCTTCCCGATCAACGGCACCGGAAACGAAGTAACTCCGATCTGCAACGCTAACCAATCACAGTGTTCCGGTGGAACCAACCCCGGCGTTCAGGAGTTCATCTACCGCGGAAATGTCACTCTGCCCCAACAATGTGCTGACTGGGTGTTTAGCTTTACTCTCTGCTGCCGTAACGCGTCGATCACTACGATCAATAATCCCTCCGCGGAGAACATCTACGTGCAGGCAACTCTCGATAACCTTAACTTCACATGTAACAACTCTCCTACATTCTCCAATGCCCCGATACCTTTCGTTTGTGTTGGTCAGAACTTTTGCTTCAACCACGGAGCCACCGATATTGATGGTGACTCACTGACCTACCAACTGGTGGCACCGGGTACCGGCCCCAACACCACAGTAACCTATATAAATCCCTACACCCCTACACAACCCCTCAACTCCTCACCGCCCGTTACCTTCAACCCTTCCAACGGCGACATCTGCATGACCCCCCAGGCCATACAGGTTACGGTGCTTGCGGTGCTCGTGCGCGAGTGGAGGAACGGACAGATGGTGGGAAGTGTAACAAGGGACGTACAGGTACGTACCATGACCTGTACCAATAACCTGCCCTATATAAATGGTATCAACGGCTCCGGCACTTACAGCGCGAGCATTTGTGCCAACAAACCCTTCTCCTTCTTTACCAATAGCTTTGATGCCGACGCCAACCAAACGGTTACGCTCAGCTGGAACGGCGCTATTACCGGCGCTACCTTTACTTCCTCTGGCGGCACAAAACCTACAGGCACCTTTACCTGGACCCCCGGCGTGAACGACATCAGCAACACGCCTCACTGCTTTACAGTTACCGTGCAGGACAATAACTGCCCTTATTATGGCAGTCAAACCTTCGCTTTCTGTATCCTGGTGAGCGGCATCTCGCTGAATGTGGCTTCTACCAACGCCAACTGCGGTGCTTCCAACGGTACTGCTTCTGTTACCGCTACCATGGGCACTTCGCCCTATACCTATTCATGGTCAAGCGGCAGCAACAATGCCAATGCCAACGGCTTGCAGGCGGGCACCTACACGGTGACCGTTACTGACATCACCGGCTGCAGTACTTCTGCAACGGTGGCTGTAGGCCCCGGAAGCATGCCTTCCAATGTAAGCATCACGGCTACCAGTGTTCTCTGCTTCGGCGCTAACAACGGTGTTGCTACTGTTAATGCTAACGGCGGACAGCAACCGTATACCTATCAATGGTCAAACAGCGCGACAACCCAAACGGCTACAGGGCTTGCCCCCGGTACTTACACGGTTGTTGTGACTACCGCCAATGGCTGCACGAGCAGTGTCTCAGTGATGATCACTCAGCCTGCTTCAGCCCTTGCGGTGACTCAATCGCAAACCAACGTGTTGTGCAACGGCGCCACCAACGGCTCTGCTTCTCTTAACGTAAGCGGAGGTACAGCGGGCTATACCTATGTATGGTCCAACGGCCAGAACGGCGCTTCTGCCACCGGCCTTGCGGCAGGTAATTACAGCGCCACGGTGACCGATGCCAACGGCTGCTCAGCAACTGCTACCTTCAGCATTGTGCAGCCCCAGGTGCTTGCTGCCGGTACGCTTACCATTAATAACGTGAGCTGCAACGGTGGTAACAATGGTTTCGTGATCGCTGCGGTTTCAGGTGGTACCGGTGCGTATACCTACTCCTGGTCTTCCGGCCAAAATTCACAATCGGCCAGCAACCTGGTGGCAGGTACTTACACTGTAACTGTTACCGATGCCAACGGCTGCAGTGCTACCGCAAGCATTGTGGTAACACAGCCTACGCTGATATCACTTTACTATACTCAATACAATGTGCTTTGCAACGGCGGTGCCAATGGTTCGGTTACTGTATCGCCCAGTGGCGGTAACGGCAACTATACCTACTCCTGGTCAAATGGCGGTAACAATTCATCTGCCAATGGCCTTGCTGCCGGTAACTATACCTTGTCGGTGACCGACTCTAAAGGATGCAAGGCGACACAGCTTATCAATATCACTCAGCCTGCTCCTCTCGCTGCTGCCATCACGCAGAACAATGTCCTGTGCAATGGTGCCAGCACCGGCAGTGCGAGCGCCAACCCTTCAGGCGGCACTTCGCCCTTCACTTACTCCTGGAGCAATGGTGCCATAACGCAACAAGCAGCTAACATGGCTGCGGGCAGCTATACAGTTAAGATCACCGATGCCAACGGCTGCTTCGTGACCGCTGCGGTTTCCATTACCCAACCGGTTGCCATGTCAGTAGTGGCTTCCAAGCCCGCGCCTTCCTGCTTCGGTCAGAACGTGACCATCGGCGCAGTGCCTAGCGGGGGAACCGGCAACTACACTTATAGCTGGTCGCCCGGTGCTTTCACTACCTCTACTGTGGCAGTGTCGCCCTCGGTTACCACGGTGTATACCGTAACGGTAACCGACAATTGCGGCGCCGCGGTGACAGGTACCGTTAACCTCGTGATCAATGCTGTACCTGTAGTGAGCCTTACTCCTCAATCGGGCACCGGCTGCGACGAGGTGACCTTTAACTTCATCAACCCGCCCACTGCCAATACCAATTATGCCCACTACTGGGATTTTGGCGATGGCACAGGCACCAGCGCGAAATCACCTTCGCATGCTTACGACAAGAACGGCGTGTATACCGTTGTGCTCACAGTTACTTCTACCCAAGGCTGTAACGCAACAGGCAGCACCACTGTTACGGTGAACGTCAACACCTCGCCTGTGGCCGACTTCAGCATGGAATCAGAAGTGATCAGCTGGATCTACCCTGTGGCGAAGTTCAGGAACAGCTCCCTTAATGCCACCAGCTGGCTTTGGGATTTCGGCGACAAGACCACTTCTACACTGAAGGATCCTCAGCATACGTACAAGGCAAAAGGCACCTACACTGTGATCATGCGTGCCTATAACCAAAGTGTATGTACCGACTCGATGGTGAAGACCGTAGAGGTAGAGCCTGAGTTTACCTTCTATATCCCGAACTGCTTCACCCCTAACAGCGATGGCAAGAACGATCTGTTCACCGGCAAAGGCGATGAGATCAAAGCCTTCAACATGACCATCTTCAACCGCTGGGGCGAAGAGATCTTCTATACCGAAGACATGATCAAAGGCTGGGACGGCCGCGCGAAAGGCGGTGATGAGAAAGCCCAGTTCGATGTGTATGTGTACAAGGTAGAAGTGAGAGATGTGAAGAACAAGATGCACTACTATGTGGGGCACGTGACGCTGCTCAACTGATGCAGCTATGCGGCCGGCGCGGCTTCCGTAAGGGGGCCGCGCCTTCTTTTATTCGGTGCCTATGTGCATGAGGGCATCCCCCTCGTTGATCACCGGCTGGTTGTTGATGCCGATGATGAAACCATCATCAGGAGCTTTCAGCTCCAATTCCATTTCACCATAAGGATCGGAGATGGTTCCGATCACCTGGTTCTTCTCAATGAAGGTGCCGTATTTTTTTGTGGTGCGGAAAAGCCCCGAGATCTTCGCGCGCACCCATTTCGTATCGTTCAGCACGATGGTCTTGCTGTCGGGCACTTTCGCTTCTATCATCTTCAGCTTATTCATCATACGCAAACAGCCGTTAATGCCTTCGGTAATGGCCAGTGTATTGAAGCGCAGCGATTCGCCTGCCTCATACACCAGGATACGCTTCCCTTTTTTGGATGCTTCCTTGCGGAAGGTCTTGTCGCGGTAAGCGGAGTTAAGCACAAAGGGAGCCCCAAAGAGCTTGGCCAGCTCTACGTTCTCCTCGTCGTCGAACACACAACGCAGCTGCGGGTAGTTATTGATCTTGGCGCCGCCGGTATGGAAGTCGATACCGTGATCGATCTGCGGCAATACGTCGTTCATCAGGTCCCAGGCGATCCTGCTGCCGAGCGACCCGCTCTGTGATCCCGGGAAACAACGGTTAAGGTCGCGCCCGTCGGGAAGGTCGCGCGAGCCGTTGAGGAAAGAAACGATATTGATGATCGGGATCGCGATCACCGTTCCACGGAGCAACTTGCTGAAATAATTTCCCTTCAAAAGTTTGCGGATGATCTCGATGCCGTTGATCTCATCCCCGTGCATCCCCGCGATGAGAAGCACTACGGGGCCGTCGTTCTTCGAGCGGAACACATGCACCGGTATCTCGATCACCGTACGCGTAGGCAAACGGTAGATGTTGAGGTTCACTTCCTTGCTTTCGCCGGGAGCGATACGCTGTTTATTGATGATGATGTGCTTGCGCATCTATTACTGGAATTCGTTGCGCTCCACGTATTCGATGATCTTGCCCGCGATGTCAACTTTGGTGGCGCCTTCGATGCCTTCCAGGCCGGGAGAGGAATTCACTTCCATCACCAGCGGCCCGCGTTCCGACTGCAGCATGTCAACGCCGGCAACGGCGAGGCCCAGCTTGCGCGCCGACTTGATGGCGGTCTCGCGTTCTTCTTTTGAAAGTTCGATCACGTTGGCGGTGCCGCCGCGGTGCAGGTTGGAGCGGAACTCGCCCGGCAATCCCTGGCGCTTCATGGCACCTACCACTTTACCGTCAACAACAAAGGCGCGTATATCGGCGCCGCCTGCTTCCTTCACATATTCCTGTACAAGGATGTTCGCCTTAAGGGCGAGGAAAGATTCGATAACTGATTTTGCCGACTTGTGTGTATCGGCGAGGATGACCCCGATGCCCTGGGTGCCTTCTAATAGTTTTATAACCACCGGCGCGCCGCCTACCTGCTCAATGATGTTGTCGATGTCCTTTGGTGTAGAGGCGAATGCGGTCTTCGGCATGCCGATGCCGGCCCGGGAAAGGATCTGCAGGCTGCGCAGCTTGTCGCGTGAGCGCACCAGCGCCTGTGATTCTACCGCGGTGAATATCTTCATCATCTCGAACTGGCGAACCACGGCCGAGCCGTAAAAGGTAACGGAAGAGCCGATGCGTGGGATCACCGCATTCACTCCGGTAACTTCTTTGCCGGAATAATAAATGTGGGGGCGCCCTTGTTCGATCACAAGCACGCATTTCAGGTGGTCGAGCACCTGCACTTCATGCCCCCGGTGCTGCGCGGCTTCCACCAGTCGTTTGGTGGAATACAGTTTCGAGTTACGTGACAATATCGCTATTTTCATCATGTGCTATTTTTTCTGCCAGAGGTTTACTTCGGATACGTCAACAATGAACTTTCTTTTCAGCAGCCTGCGGCCGATCAGGAGCGGGTATCGCATGGTACCACGGTCGCTGAGCGAAATTATCGAATTTATTGTCTTCCGCGCGATGCGGACCTTCGTTTTGATGAGGTAACGGATCTCTGTTTCGCCGAAGGAGCTCTTGATGCCCTTCTGCCTGAACTCCGTTATTCGCTGCTCTACTCCTGTATATCCTGCATGATCGGGCTGCAAGGGGATAAAGCAAAGCGTTGGTTTGCCATCGATCTCTTTCACACTGATGCTCTGGCAATGCAGCGCGGCGGTATAGGCACCAGTGTCGATCTTCGCGGTGATGCCTATGAGGCCCAGCTCAGGAAAATCGACGCTTTCCCTTCTTCCTATGATCTTTTTTTCCCCAGGGCTTTTCATAGCGCTGCTTGTGACGCTTCACTACGAAGATAAATATTTTTACGAAGGGGGGCGGAAGGCTTTTTACCCATAACTTTGCTAACCATGGGCGCTGAACCCCGCTATATCATTGCCGGACAGGGCATCGCCGGAACGGTGCTTGCCCTTACCCTGCTTAACAAAGGACACCGCGTGATGGTGGTGGACGACCCGCGCTTTTCTTCCTGCTCCTCCGTAGCGGCAGGAAACATCAACCCTATCCTGCTTCGCCGACTGGTAAAGACCTGGAAGGCCGACGAGGTGGTTCCCTTTGCCCTTGACTTTTACCCTCAATGCGAAAAGCTATTGGGCGCCTCCTTCTTCAGGCATATGCAGATACTGAGAGTATTTGGAGAAGAGCAGGAACAGCTCTTCTGGAAAAAGGCAGCGGCGCATGCCCAGGGAAAATATCTTTCTTCTGAACCCGTGTTCGATCTTCCTGCGCAATTCTCCGCTTCCTGCGGTGCCGGCATGGTGCATACTGCCGCTAACGTGAATGTGAAAACGTTCCTTGCAGTTGCACGAAAGTTCCTTGCAGATAAAAGCATGCTGCTGGAAGAAGAGTTCGATTTCGGCTCGCTCGAACTTTCGACGAAGGCTGTTCGATACAAAAAGCTCCTTGCGGAGAAGCTCATCCTTTGCCAGGGCTGGAAGGCGCTCGATAACCCTTACTTTTCCTGGCTTCCCTTTCATCCTGCCAAAGGCGAAACACTTATTGTAAGGATCAAAGGAATGGAACTTAAAGAACGCATTGTTCAGAAAGGAGTGTTTATTCTTCCGCTTGGTAACGAGCTTTTCAAAGTGGGTGCTACCTATGCATGGGATAACCTCGACGACCTGCCGACAGAAAAAGCAAAAGCGGAGCTGGAACAAAAGCTAAACGCCGCCATTACTTCTCATTATGAAGTGGTGGAACATAGCGCAGGCGTTAGGCCCGCCGTACGCGACCGCAGGCCCTTGCTTGGTATTCATCCCGAACATCCTTCCCTTGCTATCTTCAATGGACTTGGCACCAAAGGCGTAATGCTGGCGCCGTATTTCGCGGCGCAGCTTGTTTCATTTTTTGAAGAAGGCATTGCGCTTGGCGATGAGGTAAGCATCAACAGGTTCGAATACATAAAACAACCGGTGGCATGAGCGACACCCTGCGCTATATAGGAAAGCTCTCGGTTCGCAAAGCCATCAATGGCTTGAAGGTGCTGAGCAGTTATTACTATTCAAGGTTCAGCGGCAAGCCGCGGCATTGGGGAATGCCGGTAAGCATTGCGATAGAGCCTACCACCTCCTGTAACCTTCGATGTCCCGAATGCCCCAGCGGCCTCAGGGAATTTACACGCCCTACAGGAATGCTGGAAGAGACGATGTTCAGGAAAACGATCGATGAGCTGAAAAGCAAACTCACCTATCTCACTTTTTATTTCCAGGGCGAGCCCTACCTGCACCCGGGATTTCTTGATATGGTAAAGTACGCTTCCGCTAACAGGATCTACACAGCTACTTCCACCAACGCCCATTACCTCAGCGAGGAGAACGCACGCCTTACGGTGGAGTCGGGCCTCGACCGCCTTATCATCTCCATTGATGGAGCGACACAGGAAAGCTACGAGGCGTACCGTGTGGGCGGCAGCCTTGATAAGGTGATCGAAGGGACGAAGAACATAATCGCATGGAAGAAAAAGCTGAAGGCAAGAACACCCCATGTCATCTTCCAGTTCCTGGTGGTGAAGCCCAACGAGCATGAAACAGGAAAGATAGAAGAGATGGCGAAAGAGCTTGGAGTGGACGAGGTGCGTTTCAAAACAGCGCAGGTGATGAGCGATGATGACAAGAACGATCTCATTCCCACCAACGAAAAATATTCGCGTTACCGTAAGAACGCTTCAGGTAAATACGAACTGCGCAACAAGCTCGAAGATCATTGCTGGAAGATGTGGCACTCCTGTGTGATCACCTGGGATGGCCTGGTGGTTCCCTGTTGTTTCGACAAAGACGCGTCGCACCGCCTCGGCGACCTGAAGCGCA
>JANWJV010000046.1 GCA_025451785.1 Bacteroidia bacterium
AGCGATTCGGCCATCGCAATGGTGAAGACCTGGGTGGAGAATGGCTGTCCGATTGGCGACAGCACTCAATTGCCGCAAGTGCCGGTATGGCCTTCGGGCTCACTGTATGGCACGCCCGACCTGGTGGTAAAAGCGAAGGAACCTTTCCTGATCAAAGGCGATAACAAGGATAGGTTCATGCTCATGAAGTTTCCTTACGAAATGGAGAAGGACACTTTTATCAGGTTCATCGAGTTCATGCCGGGAAATAAGCGCCTGGTGCATCACCTTAACGGGTTCCTCATTCAGTATTATGAGCCTGAGAAAAAGAAGAACGTGTTTGAAGGCGATCACTATACCGATACGCAGGTGATGGATTATAAAGAAGCCTATGAGCGCATGAAGTTGTCGAACGACGACGGCAATACCTTTCCCATGCTTACGCCATCGGTGGTGAATTATCTTCCCGGGGTGGAGCCTGCCATTTACCCACAGGGCATTGGCGGCTTTAAAATGTATAGGAAGGGAGCTCTTTTCCTTAAGGATATTCATTATGGCCCAACACCGGTTGATCGTTACGACAGTTCCTGTTTCAATATTTTTTTCTCGCCCCTTCCTCCGGAACGTCCGCTTCGCGAGTTCCAGATGGGAACATTGGGCAGCACCCCCATTGAGCCTCCCCTTAGCATTCCACCCAATGAGGTGAAGACCTTTCGTACACGATACACCTTGCCGGAAGATTGGTCGCTGCTGACGATCAATCCACACATGCATTTGCTTGGGAAAAGTTTCCTGGCCTACGCCGTAAAGCCCGACGGAGATACGATCCCCTTGATCAGGATCAGGCAATGGGATTTTCGCTGGCAGTATTTTTATACCTTTAAGAACCTGCTGAAATTGCCGGCCGGCACAAGGATAGAGGTGATCGGTGTGTACGATAATACGAAGGACAATCCGCTCAATCCTTTCAGTCCCCCGCAAACAGTAGGAGAACGCGAAGGCAGTATGCGGACCACGGACGAGATGTTCCAGTTCATCATCAACTACGTGCCTTATAAACCCGGAGACGAGAACATATCACTCGAAAAAAAGAAATAACATGGCAAGTATTTTCACGAAGATCGTAAAGGGGGAGATCCCTTCGCATAAAGTGGCGGAGACCGACGACTACCTGGCTTTTCTTGATGTATTCCCCTTAGCGAAAGGACATACCCTTGTAATTCCTAAGAAGGAAACAGATTACATCTTCGATATGGAAAAGAAGGAGTACAGTGGTTTGTGGTTATTTGCGCAAACCGTAGCTATTGGAATGAAAAAAGTAATTCCGTGTAAAAAGGTAGGAGTGGCGGTAATAGGATTAGAGGTTCTGCACGCACACATTCATCTTATTCCCATTAATGGAGTAGAGGAGATCAATTTTTCTCAACCTAAGCTAAAATTTAGCCAGGAGGAACTATTTGCAACCGCCGCGATTATTCGCGCAGCAGTAGCAACCAAGTAGTACATTAGGTTATTTGCCACTTTTTTCTAAAAAAAGTGGCGCAAAAAATCGGACGATTCGATCCCCTGCGATCGCTGTAAAACCCACGCTCACCTTCGGTGAGCCTCCCACCCTTCCGAAGCACCGCGATCCCAGCTCCCCACACTGCCGCCCCGACGAATCGTCCTTTACCACCGCGCAGACAGCATTCTTGGAAGGCGTGTTATCCGGAGGCAATAAACTGGGCTCAGCGCCACCAATGGCCTCCGTTTTATCCGGTTTTGGAGGCAGGGCCGAGTGAAAAAGTCCGGTGGACTTTTGAACGAGGAGCCAGGCTGTGCGGATGGTAAAGTCCGCTTTTTTTCTTTGCTACTTGCTTGCACACCCGCCGGCTCAAACGTCCACTGGACGTTTGCCCTGTGTCAAGACAAAAGAAAGAAAAAGCCTAAGCTTTACGTTTCGGATTTTCGGTAATGAAGTTCTTCCAGCCCGAATAACTTTTTCCGTTCGCAACCGTGCCTTTGCCCTGGAAATGATGGCATACCGCCGCTGCCAGGCCATCGGTAGCATCGAGGTATTCAGGTTTTTCAGTGAAGCTGAGGATGCTCTGCAGCATGGCGGCCACCTGCTCTTTGGAAGCATTGCCATTGCCGGTGATGCTTTGCTTTATCTTTTTAGGAGAGTATTCAAAAATGGGGATGTTCATGTGCAGCGCCGCGGCGATGGCTACGCCCTGCGCGCGGCCAAGCTTAAGCATGCTCTGCACGTTCTTGCCGAAGAAAGGTGCTTCCACCGCAAGTTCATCGGGCTTGTATTCCTTTATGAGGCCAACCGTACGATCGAAGATCTTCTTTAGCTTTAAAGGATGTCCTTCCACTTTTTGAAGCTGTAGCACCCCGATGGAGAGGAGCTCCATTTTAGAGGCCTTCACATGGATAAGCCCGTAACCCATCACCGTGGTACCCGGGTCGATGCCTAATACTACTTTGTCGGCGCTCAAGGAAGCTGCTGCTTTTTTTTATATTATTGTGATCGCCTTGTGCGCGATCTTCTGCAAAGGTAAATTCTTTTCACTAAACGGCTTTTCGGCGCCATCGAATGGAGCAATTCCTTCAGTATCTTTTTCTTTTCTCTGCGCTTCTCACAGGCCTTTATTTCCTCTGGATGTTATTGTGCTGTATCGGATGGGGAAGCCTTAAGAAGAATGATCTTCCTTCAGCGGCATTGACTACGAAAGTGACTGTTATTATCGCCGCAAGAAATGAAGAAGGGAACATTGCCTCCGGCCTTCGCTCATTGGCGGAACAGGAATATCCCAAAGAATTGCTTGAGGTCATCGTTGTTGACGATCATTCAACCGACAACACTTTTGCTGTGGCGGAACAGTTCAGCAGTTCATTTCCTTTCCTAAAAATAGTTCATCTTTCGGAAGGACAAACCGGGAAAAAGGCGGCCCTCACCGAGGCGGTGCAGCGTGCCGAAGGCGACCTGGTGCTTTGCACCGACGCCGATTGCCGGCAGGGCAGAGGCTGGATCGCTGCTATGGTCGCTGCTCATGAGCGCGATCGTTCAGCTATGCTTATCGCGCCGGTATGTTTTGAGAATGAGAGAACGCTATTTGAAAAGATGCAAAGCCTTGAGCTCTGCGGCCTCATGGGCCTTGGCGCTGCCGCTGTCGCGCTGGGTCGTCCCTTCCTTTGCAACGGCGCTAACATGGGCTATGAGCGAAAGGCGTTTATCGAAGTAAAAGGATACGAGGGGACAGCCGCGCTTGCTTCGGGCGACGATGTTTTCCTGCTTCATAAGATGCGGAAGAAAAGGCCGGTGAATTTTGTGTTCTCCGAAGCCGCCATCGTGCGTACTTCAGCACAGCCTGCCTGGTCTTCGTTCCTTTCGCAACGCGTACGTTGGGCCTCCAAAGTGAGGCAAACCCGCGACCCCCTCAGCATCGCTGCGGGTATCCTGCTTTTTGGGGTCCATTTTATGCTTCCCCTGGGCCTTTTATTAGGGGTCTTTTATGGGAATTTTGTAAGCCATTTTCTGCTTCTTGTCGGAATAAAATGCATAATTGAGTTTTTGTTCCTATTTTTAGCGACTTCTTTCTATAATAAAAGAAGGTTTTTGCTCTTGTTCTTACCCATGCAGCTCCTTTATCCGCTGTACCTCTTTTTTGTAACTGCGGGAGGATTTTCAGGGACCTATTCCTGGAAGGGGAGGCAGGTAAGTTAAGCGCAAGCCGATCGTTAAAGAAAATGCCCAGAAAGGAAGACAATATATATTCCCGCTCTCTTTCCTATTACGCCTGGCAGCGTCTGAAAAAGAACAAGCTGTCGGTATTCGGGATGGTGGTCATCAGCATCGCCATTATTGTGTCCATCCTTGGCTATCTCATCACACCCGACTCATCGCCCGACTCGAACGAACAAAAGCTTGAGCTCAGCATCAAGCCTCCGGGTTTCAAAGTGAAGATGCTTTTGATCCGTAAGAACGAGGAGTCGCACAAGCGGGGCTTCTTCGGAAAAATGGTCTATGGGGAGGTGTCTGATTATTCAGCCATTCCGATCTACAACTATACCTTCGAGGGTAACGATATTGTTTACGAAGAGTACACCGGCTCGGAGCCGAACCATGGTACACAGGTGAAGTTCAATCTTGCGGACGTAGTGTACGCGATCAATTACAACAGCCCCATCGTTGATAATGAAGAGCAGGCCTATACCGAGTTCTATGCTTTCGGCTCGAACGAGAAGATAAGGAAGTCGGCCAAGGAGCTGCGCGACGAGATCGAGAAGAAGAACATCATCACCAGGAAATATCTTCTTGGCACCGACCGTGCCGGGCGTGATATGCTCAGCAGGCTCATGATCGGCACAAGGGTATCATTGGCTGTAGGTTTTATTTCCGTGTTCATCTCGCTGTTCATTGGTGTGCTCATGGGCGCGCTGGCCGGCTATTACAGGGGCTGGATCGACGATGTGATCATGTGGCTCATTAACGTAGTGTGGTCGATCCCCACGCTGCTGCTGGTGATCGCCATCACCCTGGCATTGGGCAAAGGTTTCTGGCAGGTGTTTGTTGCGGTGGGCCTCACCATGTGGGTGGAGGTGGCACGGGTGATACGCGGACAGATACTGAGCCTGCGAGAGAAAGAGTTCATTGAAGCGGGCCGTGCGCTTGGCTTCAGCAATCCAAGGATCATCTTCGGGCACGTATTGCCCAACGTGATGGGCCCTGTTATCGTGATCTCGGCCGCTAACTTCGCTTCTGCTATCCTCATTGAGGCAGGCCTCAGTTTCCTTGGCATAGGCGCGCAGCCCCCCACCGCCTCCTGGGGCGCCATGATCAACGCGCACAGGGGTTATATCATTGTAGATGCCGCCTACCTCGCCTTCATCCCCGGTATCGCCATCATGATGATGGTGCTGGCATTTGTATTGCTTGGCAATGGCCTGCGCGACGCGCTCGACACCAAAGAGGTGGACGACGACCAGGTGATGGGATACTGATAATTCTTTTTCATGCCTCTTATTTTCCGGGAACAGATGAACGCTACAACAGTAGCGGCGGTATGGCATATTTCAGAGAGCATCGCTGAACTGAAGGAGCGGCTTTCGATCCATGAAAAGAGCCTTGAGGCGATACGGCTTGAACAGAAGAAACTTCATTTCCTCGCGTCGCGGGTATTGCTCAACGAGGTGAGTGCGGCGGGGGCGCACCGCATGCTGGGCTACGATCCTTTTGGCAAGCCACTGCTTCCCGGTAAACAGGTTTCGTTCTCCCATTCGGGCGATAAGGTGGCGGTATTGCTGTCGGGCAGCGGCAGGGTGGGGATCGATATTGAGCGAGTACGCGAAAAGATCAGGGCCATCGCTCCCAAGTTCATGAGTGCCGAAGAACTGGCTGCTTGTGGTGAGAGCATTGACGCGCTCCATGTTTACTGGGGTGCTAAGGAGGCCCTTTATAAATACTATGGCAGGAAGGGGCTTATCTTCAGCCGCCAATTGTTGCTGCAGCCTTTTGAGTACAAGGCACCGGGAGAGATCAGCGCCCGTATCATCACCAGCGAATTCCTCGCCGAGGTGCCGCTGAGGTACCACCGTATCGGGGAGCATATGCTGGTGTTTACCGCTGAGTGAAAATCGGTACATTTGCAGGAAGCGATGAAGACTGCCATCTATAAGAGCATTCTGAAAAAACAGGAACAGGGCCGCAAGCAATTTGCGGTGCTCATCGATCCTGACAAGCCTTCACAACCCGGCCTTCTTGAAAAGGCGGAAGAGGCGGGGGTGGACCTTTTCCTGGTAGGTGGAAGCATCATCACCAACGGAAGCCTCGATGCTTGTATCGCAAGCATAAAGAAAAGAACCTCGGTACCTGTAGCTTTGTTTCCCGGTAACGGATTGCAGCTTAGCAGCAAGGCCGATGGCCTGCTGTTCTTATCGGTCATCTCGGGCCGCAACCCCGAGATGCTTATCGGCAAACATGTGGTGGCCGCGCCCTTTGTAAAGAAGTCGGGCCTGGAAGTGATCCCTACCGGGTATGTGCTGATAGAGAGCGGAAAACAAACTGCTGTTTCCTACATGAGCAATACGGTACCGATCCCCCATGATAAGGATGACATTGCCATGTGTACCGCCATGGCAGGCGAGATGCTTGGCTTGCGCCTCATTTACCTCGAGGCGGGCAGCGGAGCCATAAACCCTGTGAGCGCTTCGATGATCCGTAAGGTAAGTGAGAACATTTCGGTGCCGCTGATAGTGGGCGGGGGCATTCGCAGCGCGGCGCAGGCGGAAGAAACCTGCATGGCAGGCGCCGATATTGTTGTGGTGGGCAATGCCCTTGAAAAAGATCCCGGCCTTATGAAAAAGATAGGAGCAGTAATTACCCGTTTCAAAAAGAAGCAAAAGCAGGCATGAGGCTTATTGTCATATCTTCTTCAGGGAACCAGGAAGGAGAAACAGA
>JANWJV010000047.1 GCA_025451785.1 Bacteroidia bacterium
AGGGCGCCGTCGAGCAAGCGCTGGTCCATGGGACTTGACCAGTCGCTGAGGCGTTTGGAGATATCATCGAACTGTATCTTGTGGATGATGTTCTCGATTCGGGTCTGGATCAGCGTATCGAAGGAATTCTCCCAGGCATTCTCCAGAACCGGGATCACGTCGTTACCAAAAGAGAGCAGCTTTTCACGGATGTTGTGAAACACCTTCTCATCGGGGTCGTCGAGGAGGCTGATAAGCGCTGTAAGTTCCTTTGTTTCCATAAGGTTCCGGCAAATTTACCGATGAAGCGCGAAAATCAGTAAAGGGAGAGCAAAAAACTTTCAACAGCCTCCTGTTTACTCTCCCCCGGCCCCTCTCTACTTTCGTAGAGAGGGGTGCCCGAAGGGCGGGGTGAGTTGATTTGCAATTTACCGTATTAAAGTGTTATTTTGCCACATCGTTTAACCCCCTCCTTATATGAGCACCAAGCAGATCCTTATCCCCCTCGATTTCTCTGATCAAAGCCTCATCGCCCTTGGCCAGTCATTCAATATTGCCAAAGGCATCAAAGCCGAGCTCACCCTCGTGCATGTGATCGAAGACGGCGGCCTCGCCCACCTGTTCGACAAAAAGGCCAGCGACAGCCTGAAGAAGAAGCTGCAGAAGCAGCTCGACAAGATCGCCGAGGACGTGAAGAAGAAGAACAAATTAAAGGTGAACACCATTATCGCCAGGGGAAAGGTATATGAGAAGATCACTGAGGTGGCAGAGATGATCAACGCCAGTTTTATCATTATGGGCACCAACGGCGACACCACCCTTAAGAAAAAGTTCATCGGCTCCAATACCCTTCGAGTGATCCGCGAATCGAAAGTGCCCGTTATCTCTATCAAAGGCAAACATCACCGCGAAGGCATCCATAACATCGTGCTACCACTGGACCTTACCAAAGAGACCAAGGAGAAAGTGAACTATGCCATCGACCTTGCCAAGGTGGGTAAAGCGGCGATACGCGTAGTATCGGTGTTGTTTACTACCGACGAATTCGTTGTGAACCGCCTTACACGCCAAATGGGACAAGTAAAGGCTTTCATTGAGAAGGCGAACATCGAATGTACGGCAGAGATCATCAAAGGCATCAAGGGCGAAGAAACGCTTGCGCAGAACATCATTGAGTACGCCAACAAAGTGGAAGGCGACCTTATAATGATCATGACGCAGCAGGAAGTGGATTTCACCCTGTACTTTATCGGCTCTTCCGCGCAGGAGATCATCAACCACAGCGACATTCCCGTTCTCAGTATCATCCCTTCGGAGAAGAAGAACCTGGAGATGTATACCCCGTTTTGATGATTAATGGATAATGGTTGATGGTTAATGTGCTTTCACAATGATCATTTCCATTGAAGAGGCTAGAGCCATTGCTCTGGGTAGCCAGGGGTTGATCAATAACACTTTCGGGAAAGGAAAACAGGGAACGCTGAATGCTATAGAGCATTTGGGATATATCCAGCTCGATACCATTTCGGTGGTGGCCAGGGCCCATCATCATTCGCTATGGATCAGGGTAAAGGATTATGAGGACAAACACCTCGACACCTTACTGGCAAAAGACAAAACCATTTTTGAATACTGGAGCCATGCGGCAGCCTATTTGCCAATGAGCGATTTCCGTTTTTCGCTTCCGCAGAAGGCAAAGTATGCCACAGGAGAACACTACTGGTATTCGGCCGAGAAGAAATTGAGGAAGCATGTGTTGGAGCGTATCAAGACAGAAGGCCCTTTGCAATCGCGGCACTTCGAAGACCCCCGAAAGCGAAAAGGCTGGTGGGAATGGAAGCCTGCGAAACGGGCTTTAGAGCAGTTGTTTCTCGAAGGAGTACTAATGGTATCGAAGCGGGAAGGATTCCAAAAAGTGTATGATCTTACCGAGCGCGTGCTTCCCAAAAATGCGAACGACTCCCCTCCTACTACGAATGAACTTTGTGAGCACCTGATCATGAAAGCCATTCAGGCCCATGGACTTATTACAGCCGAAGAACCTTTTTATCTGAGAAAAGGCTTGAAAGCTCAAGGGTTAAAAACACTAAAAAAGCTATTGAAGGACGGTCACGTTAGGGAAGTTAAAGTAAGATCTATTGAGAATGCTTTCTACACTTCGAATGAAATGCAAAATTTAAAATGCAAAATGCAAAATGGAGTTCACCTCTTATCTCCATTTGATAATACGATCATCCAGCGCAAACGTGCAAAACAGCTCTTTGGCTTCGACTTCATGATAGAATGTTACTTACCTGAGAAGAAGCGCAAGTTCGGCTACTTCTGCCTGCCCATTCTGTATGGCGACCGTTTCGTTGGGCGCCTCGACCCCAAGGCCGACCGTGCCAAGGGTGTTTTTCATGTAAAAAGCTTCCATTGGGAAAGCGGATTCAAACCCGATGACGCATTTATGGAAGGATTTATGCGAAAAATGAATGATTTCGCAGTTTACAATGGCTGTCCAGAGCTTGTTTTTCCCAAGGAAAGCTTTGGGAATCAGAAGAATTCACTATATTTGCGTCCCTTAAAAAAGAGATTTAAACAGAGAAAACAATAAAAGAGAATGTATTTAACAGCTGACACCAAGAAAGGATTTTTTAAAAAGTTTGGAAAATCGGACAAGAACACCGGCTCTCCTGAAGGGCAGGTAGCACTTTTCACCCACCGCATCAGTCACCTTACCGAGCACCTCGGCAAGAACAAAAAAGACCGCAGTACCCAGCGCGCGCTGGTGAACCTGGTTGGTAAGAGAAAAAGTATCCTTGATTACCTGAAGAAGAACGATATCGAAAGATACCGTGCGATCATCAAGGAACTTGATATCAGGAAATAATCTGAATCGAATTCATTTAAGAAGCATCTCTCCGAACCCCGGGATGCTTTTTCCATTTATATGTAATAGAGGTTAGAGAAAACAATAAAACTAAAAAACATGTCAAAACTAGGAATTGAAAAGACGTTTGATCTCGGCGATGGAAGGACCATTACGCTGGAGACAGGAAAACTTGCCCGCCAGGCCGACGGTGCAGTAGTAGTAAAATGCGGCGACACCATGCTGCTGGCCACCGTAGTTTCCGCTAAGGAAGCTAAAGCCGGAGTGGACTTTTTGCCCCTCTCCGTTGACTACCAGGAAAAATTCGCGTCCACCGGACGTTTCCCCGGCGGATTCTTTAAGAGAGAAGCCAAATTATCAGACTATGAAGTGCTCATCTCCCGTATCGTTGACCGCGCCCTCAGGCCTTTGTTCCCCGAGGATTACCATGCGGACACACAAGTGATGATCAGCCTTATCTCTTCTGATAAAGATACTGCCCCCGACGCGCTCGCCTGCTTAGGCGCTGCCGCAGCGGTAACCATCTCCGACATCCCCTTCAACGGCCCCATCTCTGAGGTACGTGTAGGGAGGATCGATGGCAAGTTCGTACTTAACCCCCTCATCTCTCAACTTCCCAACTCCGACATCGATATCATGGTAGCCGCATCGGCGAAAGACATCGTGATGGTAGAAGGTGAAATGAAAGAGGTTTCAGAAGCTGATATGCTCGGCGCCATCAAGTTCGCGCACGAAGCCATCAAGAAACAGATACAGGCCATCAACGAGTTCGCTGACCTGGTTGGACGCAAAACAAAACGCGTGTACAGCCACGAAACGAACGACGAAGACCTCAAGGCCGCTATCAAGAAAGCTACTTACGACAAAGCTTACGCCATTGCCAAATCAGGCAACAAGGACAAGAAAGCACGCGGCGAAGCTTTCAAGAAGGTAGTAGAGGAATTTGCCGCCACCCTCTCTGAAGAAGACAGAGAAGAAAAGGCAGGCCTCATCAAGAAGTATTACGGTGAAGTGGAATGGGAAGCGGTACGCCGCGTGATCCTCGACGAAAAGATACGCCTCGACGGCCGCAAGACCGACGAGATACGCGGTATCTGGAGCGAAGTGAACTACCTGCCCATGGCACACGGATCAGCAGTGTTCACCCGTGGGGAGACACAGTCGCTTACCACCGTTACCCTCGGCACCAAGCTCGACCAGCAGACCATCGACGGCGCTATTCACCAGCTTTCTAACAACTTCCTCCTTCACTATAACTTCCCCGCGTTCTCCACAGGAGAAACGAAGCCCAACCGCGGCCCGGGAAGGCGCGAAGTAGGACACGGCAACCTGGCGCTGCGTGCGCTTAAGCAGGTGATGCCGAAAGACAATCCCTACACCGTACGTGTAGTGAGCGATATCCTTGAGTCGAACGGCTCTTCATCCATGGCCACCGTTTGTGCCGGCACACTGGCACTGATGGACGCAGGCGTGAAGATCAGCAAGCCTGTATCAGGCATCGCCATGGGACTCATCACCGACAAGAGCGGCAAGTACGCGGTACTTTCCGACATCCTGGGCGACGAAGACCACCTGGGCGATATGGACTTTAAAGTAACAGGCACCAGGGACGGCATCACCGCCTGCCAGATGGACCTTAAAGTGGACGGACTTCCTTACGAAGTAATGTCACAGGCATTGGAACAAGCGAAGGCAGGACGACTGCACATCCTCGGCGAGATGAACAAGACCTTGTCTACTCCCCGTGAAGATTACAAACCGCACGCGCCTCGCATCATCCAGATGACCATCGCGAAAGAATTCATCGGAGCTGTTATCGGCCCCGGCGGAAAGGTGATCCAGGAGATGCAGCGCGAGACCGGTGCTACCATCGTTATCGAAGAGGTAGGCAACCAGGGCGTGATCGACATCGTTTCCGACAACAAAGAAGCCATCGACAAAGTGATCGCGAAGATCAAAGGCATTACCGCTACTCCTGAAGTAGGAGAGGTTTATACAGGCAAAGTGAAATCCATCAAGGAGTTCGGCGCTTTCGTAGAGATCCTCCCCGGCAAGGACGGGCTGCTGCACATCTCGGAGATCTCCTGGTCGAGGTTAGCTACCATGGACGGCGTTTTCAAAGAAGGCGACGTACTGGAAGTGAAACTGATCGGCGTAGACCCCAAGACCGGCAAGCTGAAGCTTTCGAGAAAAGCGTTGCTGCCGAAGCCGGAGAAGCAGGAGCAGAACTGACTCACCCCAACCCTCTCTATTGCATAGAGAGGGGGAATAGTTTCAAAACCCTTTGCATTTGCAAAGGGTTTTTTTATTGACTCACCCCTGACCCCTCTTTGCGTAAGCAGAGAGGGGGCGGCCCGAGGGCCGGGGGTGAGTAATATCATGGCAGAAAACTGAAAAGCAATCTCCTCTGCCTATAATTTTGCACCATGGATTCTGATTTTAAATCCATGACCCAACTTGCCCGGCAATTAAGAAAGAATCAAACCAAAGCGGAGCGACTGCTTTGGAATGAGGTCAGAGGAAGAAAGCTCGGAGGGTTCAAATTCCTTCGCCAGCATCCTATCGTCCATAGCTTCTATAAAAATCACGCACGATTTTTTATCCCTGATTTTTATTGTCACGAGAAGCGGCTCGTAGTGGAAGTTGACGGAGGGATCCATGAGCAGCAGAAGGAATATGATGCCGATCGCGAGGCCATTATCAGATCATTGCTGCTGAAGGTGATCCGGTTTGAGAATGATAGAGTGCTGAAGGAGATAGAGGAGGTTAAGCGCGAAATACTAGCTCAACTACTCACCCCCTAACCCCCTCTCTATTGCATAGAGAGGGGGCGGCCCGGAGGGCCGGGGGTGAGTGACAAAAGGAAATGCGCGATTATTTAGCTATGATCAACCTGCCCACCAAACGCCTCTCACCTGTCTCCAGACTTACTAGATAAATCCCAGCCGGAACAGAAACCTGCAGCTCCAATTGCTGCTCCCCTTTAGCAAGTCGTTGCGTTGACATGGAGTGCACCAATTTGCCATTCATGTCATAAACCTTTAGCAACACCTCAGAGGACTCAGCCAACGAAAAATTGATCTTCGAATTACCGCTGGAGGGATTCGGATAAATAGACAGATCGCTTTTTGCCTTAAGGGTCCTATCGACAATTCCTGTTGGTGGCGTGAAATAATTATCGCATGAAAATACTCCTCTACCGTGCGTAGCGATGTAAATACG
>JANWJV010000048.1 GCA_025451785.1 Bacteroidia bacterium
CCGGGATAAACATCTTTGAATGTTACCCTTTCATAAGAATGAACCCCCATGATACCCTCCGGACAATGGCCAAGAAAATAGTTGGAGACATCGGTGCTCGCGCCATCCTTCAACATGTTCGCTGTTGAGATATTCGCGCCTTGCAGGGCTACGTCAATGCGGCACCATTCCAGTTCTTTCTTTTCAGTGTCAGTGCCGGGAAGGAGGAATTGTTTCTCGTTCTCCTTTTCTTCTTCTTCCAGTTTGAAGAACACATAGCTAAGACCTTTTTCGGTAACATAGAGGTCCAGGCCGGGGGCTTTGGCATTGAAGAGCACCCAGGGAACAGGTTTGCCATCGGTATCGCAAAGCTGGCCTTTGTTCTCCGTGAAACGTACCTGCTGTTGGCTCATCCATTGTTCCGCCTTTTCCTTCCATGGTTTTTCGCCAGAAGCGAACAGGGCAGGGGGCAGCAATAAGAATATGCTAAGCGGGAGGTTTTTAAAGGGGCGGAACATTAATGCAAAGTAAACCCCTCCAGGCCGGAAAGTCAAATAAAAAGAGCATTAAAATTTGTCTAGGATGAAAGCGAAAAAAGGAACTCGGAGAGATTACTGTGCCGCGGTCTGCTTAATGTTCAGAAGCTCATTGAATTTCAACGCCAGGTCGGTGAACAGTATTTTTGGGTGGGCGTTTCGCTCGATCTCAATGGAAGCCCTGTTCAGTTCATTGATCATCGCCTCGCAGTTGGCGCCATTCACAAACGGAGCGAACTTCTTGATGAAGGCCAGTTCTTCTCCTTCCAGCTTCACCAGTTGAGGGCCCGAGTAGTTGAGGAGTAAGGATTCTCTTAATACATGCAGGGCATACAAGAGGAAGTTCTTTTGCCGTTCTCTGCCAATGGTTGCCATATTTCCTACCCAGGCCATTACCTTTTGTGTATCAAAACGGTAAGCAGCCCGCATCAGTTCCTGGAAAGCGGCCAGGTTGAAAGCGGCATTCTCATTCTCCGAAAGCAATTGCAAGGCGGCGTTGTAATTTCCATCGGCCAAATGCACAATGCGCATCGCATCGGCAGGGGATAACCCTTTTCTATCTACCAGCGCTTGCTTCAAAGCATTGTCCTCTATCTTGCGGATCTTTACCAGCTGGGTGCGCGATACAATGGTGCGCAGCAATTGATCTTCGTTCTCACAGATCATCAGGAACAAGGTCTTGTCAGGAGGCTCTTCCAATATCTTTAGCAGTTTATTGGCAGCGGCAATGTTCATCTTTTCCGCTATCCATATGATCATGATCTTGTATTCGGCTTCGTAAGTAGTGAGGCTTAGTTTGCGAAGGATCTCAGCACTTTCTTCCACACCAATATTCCCTTGCTTGTTCTCGGCTTCCAAAAACTCATACCACTGGAACAAGCTCATATAAGGGTTATCCGTTACCGCTTCCCTCCATTCAGGCAAGAGGTGTGTGCTCACCTTCAGGTCCTTCGAATGGATGATCGGGAACACAAAATGAAGGTCGGGGTGAGCGAGCTTGTTGTATTTAACACAGGAAGGGCATTTGCCACATGAATCGCTTTCGCTCCGGCCCGGACAGGAGATGTATTGCGCATAGGCCAGGGAAAGGGCCAGGGCACCGCTGCCTTCAGCCGCTAAAAAGAGCTGGGCATGGGGGATACGGCTGTCCTTTACGGTTTGCAAAAGGCGCTGTTTTACCTCTTCCTGGCCTATAATTTCGCTGAAAAGCATCCCCGCTAAGATAGAGCTTTTGACATTGTTCCGGAGCCTAAAAAGACATAACTTTGGAAGGAATTCCCCCAATAATGAATAAACGCTCTTACCTCGGAAACGCCGAGATCTCAGCAGTAGATGAGATCTACAGCCGTTACCTCCAAAACCCCGATTCGGTGGAGGAGGAGTGGAAGCGTTTTTTTGAGGGCTTCGACTTTGCCCGCAATAACTACGAAGAAGCTGTTAGCACGGGTGTTCCTGAAAAGGTACGCAAGGAGTTCGCAGTGCTCGACCTGATCAACCTTTATCGAGCAACAGGACATCTTTTCACCAAGACCAATCCCGTTCGCGAACGCAGGCAATACAGTCCCAACCTCGATGAAATTGAATTGATCGGTCTTTCCAAGGAAGACCTGGATTCTGTTTTTCATGCGGGTGTGGAAGTAGGCCTCGGCGACGCGAAACTTTCTGAGATCATCGCCTTTCTGAAACAGACCTATTGCCAGAGCATCGGTACTGAGTTTATGTATATCCGTAATCAGAAGATAAAGACCTGGCTGAAGGAAAAACTGGAAAGTGGTAGAAATACACCGCGCTTCAGTACAGAACAAAAGAAGAAGCTGTTAGGTAAACTTACCAAGGCTGTTGTGTTCGAGAACTTCCTTCAGACAAGATTTACCGGTGAGAAACGCTTCTCCTTAGAAGGAGCGGAGGCGCTCATTCCTGCTTTGGATAAAGTAATAGACAAAGGCGCATCATTGGGCATCGAAGAATTTGTGATCGGCATGGCGCACCGCGGAAGGCTCAACGTGCTTGCCAATATCATGGGCAAGACCTATGAAGACATCTTTACTGAGTTTGAAGGAAAAGAATTTGAAGAAAGTCTTTTTGATGGTGACGTAAAATACCACCAGGGATATTCTTCCAATGTGATCACTTCCGAAGGCAATAAAGTACATCTGAGCCTTACGCCCAACCCTTCGCACCTGGAGACAGTTGGTGCCATTGTAGAAGGCATTTCCCGCGCGAAGACCGAGCGCGCTTTTAACGGCGACCTCAATAAGCTTTGCCCTATCATCATACACGGCGACGCGGCGGTGGCCGGACAAGGTATTGTGTACGAGATCATACAGATGTCGAACCTGGATGCGTATCGCACAGGCGGAACCATTCACCTGGTGATCAATAACCAGGTGGGCTTTACGACGAATTATCTCGACGCACGCTCTTCCACTTATTGCACTGATATCGCCAAAGTTGTTTTATCGCCTGTGTTCCATGTGAACGGCGACGACGTGGAGGCGGTGGTACATACCATTCAGCTCGCAATGGAATATCGCCAGGCCTTTCACCGCGATGTGTTCATCGACATTCTTTGCTACCGCAAATACGGTCACAACGAAGGCGACGAACCAAGATTCACGCAGCCCTTCCTTTATAAGGCCATAGCCAAACATCCCAACCCAAGGGAATTGTATTTGACAAAACTTATTGATGAAGGAACGGTAACAGCTGAAGAAGCGAAGCAGATAGAAACAGAGTTCAAGGCTCTTTTGAGCGATCGTTTGACAGAAGCCAAACAGATCCGTAAGACCAAGGTTACTTCGTTCCTTGAAGGGATATGGAAAGGTATGCACCTTACCACTGATGCTGATCTTGAACATTCACCCGATACTTCCGTAGATAAAAAGACCTTATTGGAGATCGGCAAAATGATCACTACCGTTCCTAAAGACAAGAACTTCTTTAACAAAATAGAGAAACTCTTCAACGACAGGGCAGCCATGCTCGAAGGAGATGGTAAGCTGGATTGGGCCATGGGGGAGTTGCTTGCCTATGGAAGTCTTTTAAAGGAAGACCATTCCATTCGTTTCAGCGGACAGGATGTGGAGCGCGGAACGTTCTCGCATCGCCACGCGGTGATAACGTTGGAGGACAGTGAAGAAGAATATGTTCCCCTGAAGCAAATGGAAACTGAAAAAGCGAAGTTCAATATTTACAACTCGCATCTATCCGAATACGCTGTATTGGGATTTGAATACGGTTATGCCATGGCTTCGCCCAATGCGTTGACGATATGGGAAGCTCAGTTCGGCGATTTCTCCAATTGCGCCCAGGTGGTGATCGATCAATACATAAGTGCCGCTGAAGACAAATGGAGAAGGATGAATGGCATTTGTTTGTTCCTTCCCCATGGTTACGAAGGGCAGGGCGCTGAACATTCCAGCGCGCGAATGGAACGCTTCCTTACGCTTTGCGCTGAGAACAATATGTATGTGGTGAACGCCACAACCCCCGCGAACTTCTTCCACGCTATAAGGCGGCAATTGCATGCTGAATGGCGCAAGCCGCTCATAGCTTTTACTCCTAAGAGTTTACTTCGTCACCCTGCCTGCGTTTCCAGCTGGGATGACTTTAGCAAGGGAATCTTCCAGGAAGTTATTGATGATAAAACAGCCGATCCCAACAAGGTGAACCGCATTGTGTTCTGCAATGGCAAGATATTTTATGATCTTATGGCGGCGAAGACAGCCACGAAGAACGAATCAGTAGCGGTAGTACGTTTGGAACAACTGTATCCCTTCCCATCCAAACAAGTGAAAGAGATCGTAAAGAAATACAAGAACGCAAAGGAGCATTACTGGACACAGGAAGAACCAGAGAACATGGGCGCCTGGAGCTATTTGCTACGTACCTTGAAGGATGTGAAGCTTCATTGCATCGCGAGGCCCGAGAGCGCAAGTCCGGCAACGGGGTCGAAGAAAGTACACGAGCAGCAGCAGAAGTCGCTGATCGAACGAACATTTGCAAAAACAGAATAAGATGGCTGTGATCGAACTTAAAGTACCCAGTCCTGGTGAAAGCATCACCGAGGTAACCATTTCGCGCTGGCTGAAAAAGGATGGGGAGCAGGTGGACAAAGACGAAGACGTTGCTGAGATCGATTCTGACAAGGCCACACTTACCATTACTGCTCAAGAGAGCGGCGAGATAAAGATCCTTGCTGCCGAAGGAGACACTGTGAAAGTAGGATCTGTTGTTGCGAAGATCGATACTTCTAAGAAAGGAGTTGCCAGTTCTAAAAAAGCAGAGACCCAAGAAGCTAAGAAGCAAGAACCAAGAATCCAGAAGTCAGAATCCAGCAGCAAAACGTCAAACGTCAAACCTGAGACGTCAAACGAAACTCATGCGACACCTCTCGCCAAAAAGATAATGGAAGAGAACAAAGTGGCGACGGAGAAAGTAAAAGGCAGCGGCAGCAACGGAAAGATCACCCGCGCCGATGTATTGAAAGCGATGGGCAAAGGCTTCGGAGGAGAGAATGGCTCGGGTGGTACAAGAGACACCGAGCGCAAGAAGATGACCCCGCTTCGCAAGAAGCTCGCGCAACGATTGGTGGCGGTGAAGAACCAAACCGCCATGCTTACTACGTTCAACGAGGTGGACATGAGCAAGATCTATGAGCTGCGGGCGAAATACAACGCGGCTCTCGAAAAGAAATACGGCACCAAGCTGGGCTTCATGAGCTTCTTTACCAAGGCAGTTTGTGAAGCATTACAATTATTCCCCGCTGTAAACGCCATGATAGA
>JANWJV010000049.1 GCA_025451785.1 Bacteroidia bacterium
GATTTTTCAGAGAAGGCGCATGTAGGCGAGAAGGGTGATGAGATCGACGCCATTGCCGCCGGCGTGAATACCTTGGTGGAGGAACTCAAGGCATCGATGGAGGCCGAGCAGCAGCGCAGCCGCGAGCTTAGCGCCGTTAACAAAGAACTGGAAGCATTTTCCTATTCCGTTTCACATGATCTTCGAGCCCCCCTTCGCGCTATCGACGGATTTGCAGGTATATTGGAGGAAGACTATGCGCCCAAACTGGACGAGGAGGGCAAGCGCCTCTTAACCGTTGTGAAAGACAGCGCCGTGAAGATGGGCGATCTTATCGATAATCTCCTGGAGTTCTCAAGGCTTGGGAAACGCGAAGTTCAAAAGCTAATAGTGGACATGAAGTCGCTCGCCGAGTCGGTTGCTATTGAAGCCGCCAAGGCTTATTCGGGTAAATGCAAAGTGCAGGTAAGAGCATTGCAGCAGGCATTGGCCGATCGCGCCCTTATAAACCAGGTGTTCTCGAACCTTATTTCAAATGCTATAAAATACTCCTCTAAGAGTGCCGAGCCTAAAGTGGAGATCAGTTCTGAACAAGAAAATGGAGAGGTGATCTATTGTATAAAGGATAACGGCGTTGGCTTTGACATGAAATATTCTCATAAGCTATTTGGTGTTTTCCAGCGCCTGCATAATCCCAAGGATTTTGAAGGCACCGGTGTGGGCCTGGCCATTGTGCAGCGCATTATCATAAAGCATGGCGGCAGGGTATGGGCAGAGAGCAAACCCGGGGAAGGGGCGAGGTTCTATTTCAGCTTGCCTTTGAAGTAACTACTTTACGTAGAAGTCCGAATCATAGATCTTATTGACGCCGTCAACCGCAAGCGCATACTTAAATCCCTTCTGTATGCAATAAGCTCCGTGCTCTCCCTTCTTGTTGATCGCTAAGAACCCTACCTGGAAGGGATCTTTATATACGTCACGCTTTTTGGCTATTCGTTTAACCGCCTCTTCGCATGCCTGTTGAGGGCTTTTGCCATTCCTCATCAGCTCAACTATAAGATGCGCTCCACATATTCGTATAACTTCTTCGCCTTTTCCTGTAGCGCAGGCAGCGCCTACTTCGTTGTCGGCATACATGCCGGCACCAATAATGGGGGAGTCGCCAACGCGTCCGTGGTATTTCCACGCTAGTCCGCTGGTGGTACAGGCACCTGATATATCGCCGTTCTTATCCATGGCCACCATACCGATCGTATCATGGTTATCCTTGTCGATCTTTATCGGCTCGTATTTATTCTCCTTTAACCACATTTCCCAGGCTCGCTTTGATTCTCCTGTAAGAAGGTTTACTTCTTGAAACCCCACCATTTTGGCAAATCGCTGAGCTCCTTCACCCACCAACATTATATGAGGTGTTTTCTCCATTACAAGGCGAGCCACTGATATTGGATGCATGATGTTTTGAAGAAAAGCAACAGAACCACAATTGCCCTTTTCATCCATAATGCAAGCGTCAAGGGTCACATTACCATCCCGGTCAGGGAGTCCCCCATAGCCAACGCTCGTTACATTCGGGTCTGCTTCTGACACCATCACGCCCTTTTCAACGGCGTCAAGAGCTTTCCCTCCTGAGGTCAATATTTTCCAGGCTGTTTCGTTGGCCGCTAGTCCGTGTTCCCAGGTAGAAATTACGATGGGCTTCTTTATGGAGCCGGTCATGGACATTTCTTCGCTTCTTGCCTTGGGCATGCCCGTGATAACAAAAGCGGAGGCCAATGCGCTTTGCTTGATGAACTTACGGCGTGTGGTCATGGAGAATAGTTTGGAGGCTAAATGTAATAATTCCTATTTTTATAGGATCCATGAAGCGCTTTTCCTTCCCCCTGCTTTTTATTCTTGTTCCGCTCCTCTCTTTTTCGTTGGATGTTGTCAGCCTTAAAAAGGCGGATGGCATTGTTGTTATTGGCGGGCACATGGAGCTGTACGAGGACAAAACATGCGCACTGGGCATTGATGATATCCTTAAGCCTGAAGTACAGGCTTCCTTCAAGCCTTTTGACAGGCCCATTCCTAATCTGGGACTTACCCGCTCCTGCGCCTGGTCGAGGGTGAGGATCACCGTTACGGAGCCGCTTAACTGGCAGCTGGATATAGGAACGCCCTACCTGCGAAGGGTGGAGCTGTATAAGAAAGAAGGCGAAAAGATAGAGCCCCGGTATTCGGGACTGCTCCTGTCGCCCGAAGAGCGCGAAGGCCTTGGCAATCACTATTACTTTCCGCTGAAGCTGGCCCCGGGCGATACCGCTGAATATTATATTCTTGTAGAGGACATCATGCCTATGTCATTGTATTTCAAGGCAGGGGAGATAGAATATTTTTTCGAAGAAGACCACACTACCAATTTCTTCCACGGGCTTTACATCGGCATGATGCTGCTGATGGTGCTCTACAACCTGTTCCTGTTCTTTACCGGAATGGACAGGGTATATGTTTATTATGTTCTCTACATCATCTTCAATACCCTTTTCATTTGCTTTTACCTGGGCTATATCCTTGAGATGCCATACTTCGGCCGCTATGTGTTCTACCGCATGCCGGTGTTGGTGCCCGCCCTTTTCGGGGTCTTCGGACTGCTGTTCACCGCGCGCTTCCTGAACACACGCAAGCATGCCCCCTTTCTGCACAAGGTGATCGTCGCCTTTTTATACACCGTATTTCTCCCGGTAGGTTTCGCGCTTTTCGGTTATCAGCAGGAGAGCATTATGATGATCCAATACATGGGACTGCTGCTTTGCCTTATCAGCTTTCTTACCGGCGTTACCGTTCTGTACCGCGGCTACCGTCCCGCAAAGTTCTATGTGCTGGGATTTGGTTTCTATATGTCAGGCCTGCTGATCCTGATCATCTCTGATATTACAGGAACCCTCAATGACCTTCCTGCCCTTCGTTATTCATTGGAGATCGGTTCCTGCATTGAAGCGGTGATGCTCTCCTTTGCTATTGGCGATAAGCTGAATGCTGCCAACAAGGACAAGCAAAAGGCGCAGGCTGAAACCCTGGAACGTTCGCTGGAGAATGAACGGCTTGTAAAGGAACAGAACACAGAGCTGGAACGGAAAGTGAAAGAACGAACTGCCGAGATCGAGCACCAAAAAGAGGTGATCGAAGAGAAGAACAAAGACATTACTTCCAGTATTCAATACGCGAAGCGCATTCAGGGCGCTCTCCTGGCCTCGGACAATGTGCTGGAAAAGAACCTTCCCGAGCACTTCGTTTTCTATAAGCCCAAAGATATTGTGAGCGGCGACTTCTATTGGGCCAACGAATGCCCTTCGTCCTTTGTTCTTTGTGTGGGCGATTGCACAGGCCATGGTGTTCCCGGGGCCTTCATGAGCTTGCTCAGTACCTCTTTCCTTAACGAGATAACCGGCGAACGACAGATCACCCGTCCTGACCTGGTGCTGAACACCCTGCGCGATGAGATCATCAAGGCGCTCAACCCCGAAGGGCGCCTGGAAGAAGGGAAGGATGGTCTTGACGGTGTTCTTTGTAGTTTTGATTTCCCGAATAAAAAATTGGAGTTCGCCTGTTCAAACAACCCTATCTGGATCATACGTGATGGCCAGCTCATGGAGTTCAAGCCGGATAAATTCCCTGTAGGCATGTATGAAGGCGAGCGAAAACCCTTTACGCTTCAAAAGCTCGACCTTCAAAAAGGTGATATGGTGTACCTTTTCACCGATGGTTATGCTGATCAGTTTGGGGGTGAAAAGGGCAAGAAGTTCAAGTACCGCCAGCTCCAGGAATTGCTGCTTGCCAATGCTGCCGCATCACTTAAAGATCAAAAGACCGCGCTTGACGCGAAACTGGAGCAGTGGAAAGGCAGGCTGGAGCAAGTGGATGATATTCTTATCATAGGCATGCGGATCGCCTAGTTCAATTACCTTTGTGAAGTGAAAGCGAAGACCCTTAAGAAGAACAAGGTGAATGTGGTGACGCTGGGCTGCTCGAAGAACATCTTCGACAGCGAAGTGCTCATGGCGCAATTGCGTGCCAATAAGTTTGATGTGGAACATGAGTCGGGTAAAGAAGATGCGGAGATCGTGATCATTAATACCTGCGGCTTTATTGAGAACGCCAAGCAGGAAAGCATCGACACCATTATTGCTTATGCCGAAGCCAAGAAGAAAGGCAAGCTGGACAAGCTGTATGTTACCGGCTGCCTTAGTGAACGTTATAAGCCGGAACTGGAGAAGGAGATACCTGATGTGGATGCTTACTTCGGAACGAGAGATCTTCCGCGGCTTCTCAAAACGCTAAAGGCCGATTACAAACATGAGCTCGTTGGTGAGCGCTTGCTTACAACACCTTCGCACTACGCTTACTTTAAGATATCAGAAGGCTGTGACCGGCCTTGTTCCTTTTGCGCCATTCCGCTGATGCGGGGCGGACATATTTCCGTTCCCATGGAAGACCTGGTGAAGCAGGCCAAAGGCCTTGCGAAACAGGGAGTGAAGGAACTGATGATCATTGCCCAGGATTCCACCTATTACGGTTTGGATATTTACAAAGAGCGCAAGCTTGCTGAGCTGATGAAGCGTCTTGCTGATGTGGAAGGCATCGACTGGATCCGTTTGCATTATGCTTTCCCCGCCGGGTTCCCTATGGATGTTCTGGATGTGATGCGTGAGACAAAGAATATTTGCAATTACCTGGATATTCCTTTACAGCACATTACTGATAATATGCTGAAGTCGATGAAGCGAGGCACTACCAAAGAAAAGACCACCGAACTGGTGAGCACCATTCGCGAAAAGGTTCCGGGCATCGCGATCCGTACTACGCTCATAGCGGGTTATCCCGGTGAAACGGAAAAGGATTTTGAAGAGATGAAGGAATGGGTGAAGGAAACCAAGTTTGATCGCCTTGGCATATTCACGTATTCGCATGAGGAGAGCACCTCGGCTTTCGACCTGAAGGACGATGTGCCCATGGAGGTAAAGCAGGAGAGGGCAGAGGCCATTATGGAAGTACAGCAGGGTGTTTCGCATGCCATCAACCAAAAAAAGGTAGGCCAAACCTATAAAGTGCTTTTCGACCGTAAGGAAGGCGAGCATTTTATAGGCCGTACCGAAAGTGATTCACCCGAAGTGGACAATGAAGTTTTGGTTAACGCTAAGAAAGACTTTGTTCGTATCGGTGATTTTTCCAATGTAAAGATCAACTCGGCCGAAGATTATGATCTTTATGGTGATGTAGTTTAGTACTACAGTTTTCCCTCACTCATAAGTATTTTTGCTTTTAGAACAGTAGCAACGGAAAGACTGTCCGTTATTTCCCCGCTAATGACCATTTCATAAAGCTTATCAAACGAAACCTTTTTCACAGCGAGTTGCTCCGTGTCCTCAGGTTCAGCTTTATGAAAGCTAAGGTCTTGCGCCACATAGAGGATCGCCAGTTCGTCAGTAGCCGAATTGCTCAAATGCATTCGCTGGGTCTCCGTCCATTTCGCTGCTTTGATCCCTGTCTCCTCCAGTAATTCCTTCTTTGCCGACTCCAAAGGTTCCATGCCTTCCTTGCCTCCGCCTTCGGGGATCTCCCAGGTGTATTGGTTTATCGGGTAACGGTATTGTCCAACGATCCAGGTATTATTGTCTTTGTCAAGCGGCAATACACCTATGGCAAGGTTCTTAAAGTGAACAACAGAGTAGGTGCCGGGATTTCCATTGGGGTTCAGCACGTCGTGCTTGGTGATGCTGATCCAGGGCGATTCGAAAATGAACTCGCTCTTTAAGGTCTTCCAGGGATTCTCCATTTGCTGCTTTGAGTAGCGGTTCCCCCTCCTTCAAGGAGGGGGCAGGGGGTGGTGTTATTTCTTAAAATACCTGTCGAGGAAAAAAGGTCCAAAGGGCAGTAATGATGCGAGAACACCTACGAACGCCTTGCTTAGTGGCCACTTAAGTTTTGCTGTAGTGCGTCCAAGTGCC
>JANWJV010000050.1 GCA_025451785.1 Bacteroidia bacterium
ATGCTTCGGGCGGCGCGGGTAACTATACTTACAGCTGGAACAATGGTCAAACAGGAACTTCCGCTACCGGCTTAACAGCGGGTTCTTATACAGTAACAGCTACCGATCAGAATGGTTGTACAAAAACCGGCGTTGTAGTTATTACACAGCCCACCTTGCTAGTTGTGAACGGTTCAACCACTACCGCTACTTGCGGCGGCTCTAACGGTACCGCCACCGGCACTCCCTCAGGCGGCACTATTAACTATACGTACAGCTGGAGCAATGGCCAGGTGACACAAACAGCCACTGGTCTTGTTGCCGGAACCTATACCATTACAGTTACTGACAGTAAAGGTTGTACGGCTACGCTTACATTGGTAGTGAACAATGCGGGATCACCCACAGCGGGCATCAGTACCCAGGTGAATGTTTTATGTTTTGGTGGAAATAACGGTTCGGCAACAGCAACAGCAACAGGGGGCACAGGTGCGCTCACCTATAGCTGGAGCAATGGACAAAACGGCGCGAGCGCCACCGGATTAACTGCTGGCACTTATACAGTGACTGTAACCGACAACAATGGATGTTCGGCTATCGCTACAGTAACGATCACTCAACCCACGCAGCTCACCGCGGGTATCTCCGGCTGGAGCAATCCCAACTGTTCGGGTGGCAATAACGGTACCGCATCGGCAACTGCCAATGGCGGAACAGGCACTATCACCTATTCCTGGAGCACAGGTGGTACGGGTTCATCGGTATCGGGCCTTACCGCGGGAACTTACACTGTAACTTCTACTGACGCCAACAACTGTACTCAAACTGCTACAGTGCTTGTAACACAGCCTACAGTACTTGTGTTGGGTATTTCAACGCAAACGAACATTGCCTGTAACGGAGGCAATACGGGTTCGGCAACCGCAACCTCTTCAGGAGGATCGGGCGGAACGCAATATGTTTGGAGCAACGGACAAAGCTCCGCGAGCGCAACGGGTCTAAGCGCCGGCTCGTATACGGTAACGGCAACGGATGTGAACGGTTGTACGAAGACAGTTAGTGTTGCCATCACTCAACCTACTGTTATTGTGCTAAACACCTCTACAGTGAATGCCACCTGCGGCAATGCCAACGGTACTGCTACTGTAACCGCTTCGGGCGGCACAGGTGCCTTTACTTACAGCTGGAGCAATGGTCAGCTTACCCAAACAGCTACGGGCTTACTTGCCAATACTTATACGATCACGGTAACTGATGCTAACGGTTGTACGAAGACAGCCATCGCAACGGTTGTGAACGCAGGATCTCCTTCGGTATCGATCACCACTTCAACGAACGTAAGCTGCTTTAACGGCAACAACGGTTCTGCTACTGCTTCGGGCTCGGGCGGAACAGGTACTTTGACCTATAGCTGGGCCCCTTCGGGTGGTACCGGCACCGTAGGTACTGGTATGACAGCAGGTACTTATACAGTTACTGTGACCGATGGCAATGGCTGCTCAGCAACTGCTACCATCACTATTACTCAGCCTTCGGCTGTAGTAGCGGGTATCTCTGCAAGCACCAATGTGCTCTGCTTCGGCGGCAATAATGGTTCGGCAACTGCCACGGCTTCCGGCGGCACAGGCGCTTATACCTTTACCTGGAACAACGGACAAGCTACGGCGAATGCCACCGGATTAACCGCAGGTACTTATACGGTCACAGTTCGCGACGCGAACAACTGCTCCGCTACCGCAACGGTAATCATCACACAGCCTACACAGTTGACAGTAGCAGCGGCACTTGGCAGCAATGTATCTTGTAATTCAGGCAACAATGGTTCATTGGGCGCAACAGCATCAGGCGGCACAGTAAACTATACTTACAGTTGGAACAATGGTCAAGTCACAGCGAACGCTACCGGTTTAACAGCTGGAACCTATACCATAACGGTAACCGATGCCAATGGTTGTATTGCTACTGCTACTGCCACTGTTGCTCAGCCCACACTCATTGTGCTCAATACCTCAACGGTGAACTCCACCTGCGGTAATGCCAACGGTACCGCAACGGTAACCGCAACAGGCGGCACAGGTGCGTTTACCTACAGCTGGAACAACGGGCAGCTGACACAGACCGCCACAGGCTTGCTTGCCACTACCTATACAGTTACAGTGACAGATGCCAACGGATGTTCTAAAACTGCTATCGCTACGGTGAACAACTCCGCGTCGCCTTCTGTGTCGATCACTTCTACCACCAATGTTTCCTGCTTTAACGGGAATAACGGTTCTGCTACCGCCTCCGGTTCGGGCGGAACAGGTGCACTCACCTATAGCTGGTCGCCCTCCGGTGGAACAGGTACTGTTGGAACGGGCATGACGGCCGGTACTTATACAATAACCGTGACCGATGGTAACGGATGTACCGCTACCGCGACAACTGTAATCACACAGCCAACACTTCTCACGGCAGTTGCCGCTACCATTGGTAATGTTTCCTGTAACGGCGGCAACAATGCTTCTGCTTCGGTAACTGCTTCAGGCGGAACTACTAATTATACTTACAGCTGGAACAATGGCCAGGCTACGGCAAACGCCACCGGTTTAACAGCGGGTACCTATACAGTATTGGTGACTGACAGCAAAGGCTGTACGGCTACTGCTACTACTACCATCACCCAGCCCACGCAGGTGGTTGCGGGCATATCAGCTACGGTTAACGTACTTTGCTTTGGCGGTAATAATGGTACAGCTACTGTTACAGCTTTGGGTGGTACAGGAGCATTCACTTACCTGTGGAACAACGGTCAGAACACTGCGACCTCAACAGGACTGACAGCAGGCACATATACAGTAACAGTTACCGACGCCAACAATTGTTCTGCAACAGCAACAGCTACCATTACCCAGCCCACATTGCTTACCATAGCAAGTTCGCTTTCATCGAACGTGCTCTGTAACGGCGGCAATACCGGCGCGGCTTCTTCAACAGCAGCAGGCGGTACGATCAACTACACGTACCTCTGGAACAATGGTCAGACCACTGCCGGCGCTACAGGCTTAACAGTTGGTACTTATACTGTAACGGTGTTTGACGCCAATGGCTGCCAGGCAACGGCCTCTGTTTCTATTACCCAACCCAACCCGCTTACAAGCATCATCTCCGCTTCAGCGAGTGTGACCTGCTTCGCGGGTAATAACGGCTCTGCTACGGTATCAGCATCCGGTGGTACAGTGAACTACACGTACCTCTGGAACAACGGTCAAAGCACTGCCAATACTACAGGCTTAACGGCGGGTACTTATACAGTAGTGGTGTCAGATGCCAATGGTTGCAGCACTTCATCAACCGTAACTATTACTCAGCCTACACAGGTGATCGCTTCAGCTACCGGTTCTGTGGTATGCTTCGGTAATAACGCTACAGCGACCTCGAGCGCAACGGGTGGTACAGGTGCCTTTACTTACAGCTGGAACAATAACGGAGCTACTACACAGAACATTTCCGGTCTCACAACTGGCGTTTACACGGTGACCATCACCGACAACAACGGCTGTTCGGCTACTGCGACAGCACAGGTAACAGTGAACCCCTTACCGGTCATTGTTATCACTGCCGATGATACGGCGGGCTGCGTGCCGCTCTGTGTCAACTTCACTTGCTCAACAGGTAGTCTCACTTCCTGGACATGGGATTTTGGCGATACGTTCGGCTCGAACAACACCTCGAACTTACAGAACCCCTCACACTGCTATAAGAGCGCGGGTTCTTACGATGTGAAGATCACTGTGACGGATAACAACGGCTGCGTGAATACCTTGACGAAGAAGGCATGGATACAGGTATATCCCAATCCCATCGCCGACTTCATCGCTACACCGCAGCCCACTACCGTCATCAACTCCACCATCACCTTTACTGATAAGAGCATCGGTGCCAATACCTGGAGCTGGAACTTTGGCGAGGGCTCCTCAGGAAGTAGCAACACTTCTTCCTTACAGAACCCCGTTCACACCTATAAGGACAGCGGATCTTACTCTGTTCTCTTAAAAGTGTGGAACCAGTATGGCTGCTCTGACTCCATCATCAAGGACATCCGCATCATGGGCGACTATGTGCTCTACGCTCCCAATGCCTTTACACCTAACGGTGACGGTTTGAATGACGTTTGGAATGTAAAAGGAGTAGGCATTGATGTCGAGAATTTTGAGCTCTGGATCTTCGACCGCTGGGGTAATCTCATCTATTACACCGAGGACCTCTATAAGGGATGGAACGGCCATGCCAACCATGGCAAGGACATCGCTCAGCAGGATGTATACGTTTGGAAGTGCTTTACAAGGGACTTCTTAGGCGGTAAGCACTCTTATATAGGACATATTAACCTCGTAAGGTAAATATCCGATCAAATAATAGGGGAGGCAATAAAGGCCTCCCTTTTTTATTTTAAGCATCTTTGCAGAGCATTTGATTTGGACTGATAATTGATATTTTTACAGATATGAGGAAGTTTATTCAGCTGGGAATCGTTCTGATGGTGTCCTGCACACCGGTGTCAAAAACAACAGCTCAGCCTCCTATTTACAGCAGCACCAACGCCAAGGCTATAAAGCTGTACGAAGAAGGGCTGAAGCTCTACGAAGCAAGGGAAAACGCGAAGGCCGAAAAAGAGTTCATTAAAGCGATCGAAAAAGACCCCGCGTTTGTGGAACCGCTTATCCTGCTTGCGAACATTTACGTGGAAGCAGGCAACTTCGAAAAAGCCATAGAGCAATACCAAAAGTCGTTTGCCATTAACCCCAATTTTTTTCCAGGTAATTATTTCCAGGCGGCAACCATCGAAATGAAGGTGGGGAAATATGAAGAGGCTAAGAAGCACTACGAGAAATACCTTTCGTATGGCAGAGGGGCAGCTGAAGCAATAGAGAAAGCAAAGCGTTACCTGCTGAGCTGTGATTTTGCCATTAAGTCGATGAAAGCCCCTGTGGCATTTAAACCGGTCAACATGGGCGCAGGAGTGAACTCGGTTGACTATGAATATTTTCCTTCCATTACTGCCGACGATCAAACCATACTGTTTACCCGTAACCAGCGCGACGCGCAAGGCAGGATGGGGCAAGAGGATTTTTATACCTGTACAAGGAAAGGGCAAGAGTGGACCACAGCGGTGGGCCTCAATATCAATACACCCGATAATGAAGGCGCTCCAAGCCTTTCGGCCGACGGGCAAACACTTGTATTTGCCGCCTGTGAAAAACCTACCGGTATGGGCAGCTGCGATCTTTATTATTCACGTAAGTCGGGTGCTGTATGGAGCCGCCCGCGAAATATAGGTATGCCGGTGAACACAGCTCATTGGGAAACACAGCCCTCCTTTTCATCCGACGGCCGCACCCTTTATTTTATCCGCGGCATCCTCAAAGCACACAGCATTCAGAACCCCGACATTTATGTCTCTACTTTCGACGATAAGAACGGATGGAGCCAGCCCGCAAGGCTGAGCGATAAGATCAATACTACTGGTGATGAAAGCTCGGTGTTCATTCACCCCGATAACCAAACACTTTATTTTTCATCCAACGGTCATGTTGGAATGGGCGGGCTCGATATTTATATGAGCCGTAAACAGCCTGATGGCTCCTGGGGAGATCCCATTAACCTCGGTTATCCGATCAATACATGCAATGACGAGAACAGCTTGCTGGTGGGTCCTGACGGCAACATCGCCTATTTTGCTTCTGACAGGGAAGGGGGCTACGGTGGACTTGACCTTTATTCGTTCGAGCTCGACAAGAGCCTCAAGCCGTTGGTGATCACCTTTATGAAAGGAAAGGTGTATGACGCCAAAACAAAGAAGCCCCTTGAAGCTGCCTTCCAGCTCATCGACCTTGCTTCGGGTAAGAACGTAGTAGAATCCTTTTCGAATCCCGGTAACGGGGAGTTCCTTCTTACGCTTCCAGTGAACAAGAACTACGCGCTGAACGTGTCACGCGAGGGATATGCGTTTTACTCGGAGAGCTTCGAGCTGGCGAATATTACAGAGGCTGGGAAGCCATACCTGATGGATGTGCCCTTGCTGCCGCTTGATACAGGCATCATTATAGAACTTAAGAACGTGTTCTTTGAGACTGCGAAGTTCGACCTGAAGGAAGAGTCAAAGGCGGAGCTGCAGAAAGTGGTTTCATTCCTTACCACCAATCCCGGAATTAAAGTAGAGCTGGGTGGGCATACCGATAATGTGGGCAACCAGAAGCTCAACCAAGTATTATCCAATAACAGGGCAAAGTCGGTGTACGATTACCTTATAGGCGCTGGCATTACCAAGGATCGGTTATCGTACAAGGGCTATGGGGACTTTAAACCCAAAGTACCCAATGATACTCCTGAGAACCGGGCGAAGAACCGTAGAACAGAGCTGAAGATCATCAGCAAGTCCTGATCACTTTACCACCTGCAATTTCGTGCTTGTCTTCTTATCGCCTGAGCTGAATACACAGAGATAGGTTCCCGTTCCCAATCCCGACAGATCGAAATTATTTACATAGGTGCCGGGGTAGTGGCTTTGATCTTTCACGAGTGTCTTTATTTTTTTTCCTGAAAGGTCGAATACCTCAAGGCTCACATTTCCTTTTTCCTTTACAGTATAGCGGATATTGGTCTCTTCGCGGCCGGGGTTAGGGAATACCTCCAGTTTCAGGCCTGTGTTCACTTCCGGGATATCTTTGATCACATCAGGGGTGTTGTCAGGCTGCTCAGGTATCAGAGTGCTGTCGAGTTGCTGCACCGGTTGATCACCGATCACATAATCATAAGCGATCAAACCCATGGTAAAATGTTCAAAGATCGTATCAGGGGCAAGAGGTACAATGGAATCGGGGAGCACGGGCTCAGCAACGAGCGTATCATACGGATCGTAGGATACATCGCCCATGATCGGAAACAGGTCTTCAGGTACGGGGATGATCTGCTGTGTGCTGTCGCCAGGGTGAATGGGGGCCGCTACCGATCCCATGATCATCTCTTCTTCTTTTACCGGGTTTTTGACGGGCTGCTCTATGGCCACCATATCGCCCATTATTTTGTCGTTGTTGGTATTGCAGCTGAACAGGGTGCTGCCAAATACCAGGAATAGCGCATAGGCGAAAGCAACCATGGCCCGTTTTCCGGCCAGTGTGTTCACTGCTTTCTCCGCATTGGGTCTGCTGAGCTGGCTCGGCTTGAACCTTCCGCAAACCTTTTGACCTGCGCTTGCTTTTAGTATTGAGCCGATCTCTTCAGGGCTCTTATTGGAGAAATCAACAACCGATTTCTGGCAGGAGCCGCAAAAAGCCCCTTTTTCATCTGGGGTCATCTTGTTCCAGTCTTCGTGGCAGGGTTCCGGTACGCTGATCTTGTAGTTCGGGTTAGGGTTCATGGCTGGGTGGTTTTGCTAATAAGAGTCGGGAAGCATAAGAATTCCATAAAGGGCATGAAAAATTATTAAATTCGTTGGGAGCGAATCACCTATGAAAAACCTTCTGAAGGGCATCTACGCACTGATCCCCTTTAAAAAACACATCTTCCTGTTGCTACGGGCTGTTTGGAAGCCCCGGGAGTCCCTATACAGGCACTTACATTTCAAAGGCATTTTTAATGTGAAGGTAGGATCCCATGGATCCTTCAGGATCAAGCATTACGGTTACCAGATAGAGAACGAGATCTTTTGGGCGGGCCTGGAGCAGGGTTGGGAGAAGGTGTCGTTCGGCCTGTGGGTCAAGCTCTGCAGCAAGGCCAACGTGATCGTTGATGTGGGGTCTAATACCGGTGTGTTTTCGTTGATCGCGAAAACGGTAGCGCCTCGTGCCGAAGTATATGCTTTTGAACCTGTGGATAGGGTCTTTCAAAAGCTGGAACATAACAATCGCTTGAACAACTTTGATATCCGTTCCTTTAAACTGGCGCTTTCTAATTACAACGGCAACGCTGTTATATATGATACCGATACTGAGCATGTGTATTCGGTAACTGTTAACAAGAACTTGTATTCCCCCAATAGGGAAGTGAAAAAGACAGAGATACCGGTCATTACTTTTCAGAGCTTTATTGAACAACATAAACTTCAGCGGGTAGATATTATGAAGATAGACGTGGAGACCCACGAGCCGGAGGTGTTGGAGGGCTTCGGTGTTTATTTGGAGAAGTTTCGCCCAGCTATGCTCATTGAGATCCTCGATGATGAGGTTGGAGAAAAGGTGGAGGGAATTGTCGCCGGGCTGGATTATTTGTACTTTAACATCGACGAAAGGGCGGGCGTAAGAAAAGTGGATCGAATAGTAAAAAGCGATTTTCATAATTACCTGCTCTGTAATAAAACCACGGCTGCCGAACTGGGCCTCATAAAATGATCAACGTAACCAAAACCTTTTTGCCTCCCATCGAGGAATACAATGCTTACCTGCGAAAGCTTTGGGAAAGCGGCTGGATCACCAACCAGGGGAAAATGGTGCAGGAACTGGAGGTCAGGATGAAAGAACGGCTGGAAGTGGAGTACCTACAATTCGTTTCGAACGGTACCATAGCGATACAACTGGCTATAAAGGCCCTGGAGCTAAAAGGCGAGGTGATCACCACACCTTTTTCTTATGTCGCCACCACCACTTCGCTTATCTGGGAGCACTGTACCCCGGTGTTTACTGATATTGAAGACAAGACCTTTTGCCTTGATCCCGCGAAGATAGAGGCGGCCATCACCAATAAGACCTCGGCTATACTTGCCACACATGTGTATGGTTATCCCTGCGATGTTGATAAGATCGCGGCCATTGCGAAGAAGTATAAACTAAAAGTGATCTATGACGGGGCGCATGCATTTGGTGTGCGCAAAGGCGGAAGGTCGCTGATGAGCTTTGGCGATATCACCACGCTTAGCCTTCATGCCACCAAGCTTTTTCATACGGTGGAAGGGGGAGCGGTGATCTGCAATGACAGCGAAATAGATAAGAAGGTGTGCCTTTACCGTTCCTTCGGCCATGTTGGCGATGATTACTTTACGATGGGTATCAATGGAAAAAATTCGGAGTTCCATGCCGCTATGGGCTTGTGTAACCTGCCTTACGTCGATGCCATCATCACCCGCCGCAGGGAGCTGAGCGAATATTACGACAAAAAACTTTCAGCCCTGGGCCTGCAGTTTCCTGTAAAGTCACCTGACCTTCACTATAATTACGCCTACTACCCGGTAATATTCAGCAGCGAAGCTGCCATGCTTGCATCAAGGAAGGTTTTGTTGGAAAACAACATTTCTACCAGAAGGTATTTCTATCCTTCACTCAATACGCTGCCCTATCTTAAGGCAGATAAATGTGAAGTATCAGAAGACATTGCGAGGAGAGTGCTTTGCCTCCCCTTGTACCCACAGCTCACTTTCCAGGAAGCCGACCAGGTGATCAGCCACATTACAAACAAGTGATCATTTTCCTTTTTCGCACATCAGGAATATGCTGGAGCAGAGGTCAGGATATTGATGTCCCAGCTCGTAACAACCATCCAGGTATTCTTTAGAAATAATGTCGGTGTTCAGGAGCCTGTCCCATTGGAAATTGGCGAGCGCCTTGAAGAAGATGCCGCTGCGGTAAACAACCTTTAGTCCGGCTGCTTTGGCGTCGCGTTCAAGTGTATCAAGGCTGTAGGTGATACGATGACCGTGTTCTTTCTCAGCGGGAGTTACGGCTGAATTGTGGCTGATGAGTCCCATTTTAACAGCGATCTGGCGTGAAGGGGCATTGGCATTAGGACATACGAGGAAGAAACGACCGGTATCGGAAAGCCATTCTTTATTAACCCTTTTCATAAGCGCTACCGGATCATCGATATGCTCCAGTACATGGGTAAGCACAATGTTATCGTATTTCACGGGAAGCTTTACTGTTTCGAAGAGAGACTCCACGAACTTTATTTTTTTGCCGAATTCCTTTTTAGCAAGAGCGATAGCATCGCTGGATGCCTCCACACACGTGATGTCCTTAAAGTGGGGGAGAAGGCGGCGGGTAAAATCGCCCTTGAAGCTGCCTAGTTCCAATAAACTGCCCTCCTTGAAAAAGGGAATGAAGGAGCGCAGCATAAAAGGATGCATTACATCGAAATCGAAGTTGTAAGCATACTTATGATCGCTGGTATCTTTTAGCTCCTTGTTATAGTCTCTTTTTTTGCTCATGGATATTCTTAGCTTATTAAAAGTAACATTTTATCCATTTCCCCATTGCTGCCGGCCTTTGCAAAGCCGTATTTTGCATACAGCCCAATAGCGGGCCTATTGCTTGTCGCTACTTCAAGGTTGATAGCAGCAAAGCCTTTTTCCTTCGCGTACGCAATGCAGCGTTCCAGCAGCCTTGCGGCGATGCCTTTGCCAAGCCATTGGCTTGTGACGCTTACGCTGGTGATGTAGCCTGTTTTAGTTTCAGGATCATTGAAGTATGCGGCGATCAATCCAATAAGTTCCTTCTCCTGCCAGGCCTCGAAGGTGACCGACTGTGCATTCAGTTTTTGGGAATATGCCTCGAGATCGACCCTGGTGCTTAGGTGCGGGATAAAAGCCGTGTCGCATTCGCGCAGGTGCTCAAGCAGCTGCGCTGTGCTGGCGGTGCCGATCGACTCTTTAATTGTTGCGCTCATATCCAGCTTTCAAGTTCAGCGAGCCCGAAGCCTTCGCGGCCGAACTCGTTTCCATTATAAAGTAAATATATTTTTCCTTTGCATTCAAAAAGGTGGGGGTAACATAACATGTCCGAGTCCCATCCATCTTCGGAGGTGCCCAGGCCAAGCGCCTCGTCGGCACGGTGCCACTTATGCATATCGGCCGACCAGGCGTAGCCCAGGCGATAGCCGCGTTCCTTCTTGTCTCTGAACCCGGTGGCATGACGGTAACAAAACACCATGTGGTATTTTCCATTAGCAAATAGTACTGTTGGTAAGGCCTGGCACTCATCGGTACCAAGCTTGTCAGGGATGATCGGCCGGCTGTCCCTTTCCCAGTTCACGCCATCGCCCGAACTTGCATAGGCGATCTTATATACCCTCTCTTTCACTCCGTTATCAGGATTGGTTATCCAACGGGTACCGAATATATACCACATTCGGAACAGACCATCGAAGACCCTCACAAAAGAGTCGCCGACAAGGAAAGGTTCATGGAGCGAAGCGCTGAGTACCGGGCCGCTGCCCATCTTTTTAAAACTGAGCCCGTTGTCCTTGCTAAGGGCAAGCCCCGTGGAAGTTTCTACTGAAACCGAAACACGCCGGCTCCATCCGCAGGTGTAAGCGTAAACAACCCCTTCATGCTTAAAGGGACTGAATGGAAAGATGCCATGCTCATCGAAGGTCCCCGGGCCGCCCAGCGTTACTGGTGTATTCTCTGAGATATTGCGAATGTTACGGAGGTCTTTTTCGAACTCAACGAAGGCCACCTTGCTCAGGAATTTTCCACTCTCTTCTTTTTGTCTTGTGGAGAAGTAAATGCGAACGCTGTCATCGAGGACCAGGGCTTGCGGTGATTGAGCAAAGGCCGTGCAGCCATCGGGCAGCTTATGCTGTGATGGGTCGAATATCTTACCGTGTTTTTTCCACTTCATAGTGCTCAGCCGAGGCTGCCTTCTAATTCGGCAAGGCCAAAGCCTTGTCTTCCTACCTGGTTGCCCAGGTAGAACATGTATATATGGCCGTCCAATTCAAATACGTGCGGGTAGCTGATCATCTCGGAGTCCCATCCATCCGCCGAGATATCGATGCCCGCTTTGCTGTCGTCCCTTTCCCAATGATAAAGGTTCGTGGAAGAAGCGTAGCCGATGCGGTATCCCTTTTCTTTTCCCCTGTATCCCGTGCTGTAACGGTAGCAAAAGAACATGTGGTATTTTCCGTTATGGAAGAAAACATCAGGGCTGGCCTGGCATTCATCCGCTTCCAGCCTTGGTGAAAGCAATTCACGATGATCTTTTTTCCAGTGGATGCCGTCATCCGATTCGGCCATCCGTATGGTATAAACAGGTTCCGGCCTGCCATTATCGGGCACCCATTTTTTTCCAGTGATATAGAACAAATACCAGCGCTTGTTGAAACGCCTGATCTTGGGTCCGCTCAATATGAATGGTTCATCGGGATCGTAAGAAAGGATAGGGCCGGGGCCGGCCTTTTCAAAAGTGGTTCCTCCGTCCTTACTGGTACACATTCCAATGGCCACGTTGAATGGTACCGATTCGCAGCGGGTCCAGCCGCCGTAATATCCCAATACAGTGTCGCCTTTGCGGATCGCTGAAAAAGGATAAGTGCCGAACTCATCGAAGCAGCCTGGTTCGCCAAGTGGAAGCACGGGCTTGTCGGCGAAATGCAATATCCTGAAAAGGTCATCGCGGTCGAGATCAACGTAAGCGGAGCGGCTTACGTAACGCCCTTGTTCATCAGGGCCGGGGCGGCAAGAGAAATAGACACGCACAAAAGTATCGAACAGCAATACCGAAGGGGCCTGTGCAAACTCCTTCATCCAGGGAATGTCCTTCATTTTGGTTGGATCAAAGATCCTTCCCAGCTTTTTCCACCTGAACTTCTGCTGCCCTGAGCTCATGTTGTTCTATGAAAGCGTAAATCCTGTGTTAAGGTATTCGCTGATCTTTTCTTTGGGATTGAACATCATGACATCCAGTATCGAAAGAAAAGGTACAAAGGCCGCGTCAAACTGCTTGTAAGTGATAGTACCTGTGTTAAGGAAATTCAGATGCAGGTTTTCTTTGGCGAAAATCTCCTTGCTGTACAGCGCGGTGCCGCCCGACGGATTGATATACGTATTGGCCTTCCTGGCCTTGCAGATCTCCAGCACCTTCTTTTCAGCCTTCAATGAATGGTCGACAGGGATGGCAGAAGAAACGATCAGTTTACTGCTGATCCCCAAATGGTCTTTTAATCGCGCAAGCGAATGAAAGATGAACTCGAACAGGCTGTCTGCTTTGTGCAGGATGCATTCTTCGGTTACAGCAAAGGCGGCTTCGAAATGTGGCGCCTTCCGGTAAGCTTCTTTTATTTTGTTCAGCATTTTACGGCTATCATCAGGCCAGGTGTTAGCCAGCTGCCTTTCCTTTATGTGAAGGAAATCAGAGGCGGCTTTCAACGGAAGGCTGAAATAAACATCCTTGCCGTTCACCAGCATCCTGTTGCGGTTGATCCAGCCTTTTTTTGTGAACTCAATGTTGTCGTACACCACAAACTCATCCACCGCGTTCATCAGCTGGAAATAGCCGATGTAGGGGAAGAAATACGGCTGCATGATAGCGACCTTCATTTAACGAGCTCTTTTTTGAGGTAAAACGCTGTAAAACTTTCTTTGTTATTCATAATGGCTTCCGGTGTTCCCTCGCATACGATCGTTCCGCCTCCGTTGCCTCCTTCCGGGCCGAGGTCGATCACATGATCAGCCACTTTAATGATGTCCATGTTGTGTTCAATGACGAGCACCGTATTGCCATGTTCCACCAGTTTGTTGAGCACTTCCAGGAGAATGCGTATGTCTTCGAAATGCAAACCTGTGGTAGGCTCGTCGAGTATGTAAAAGGTCTTGCCGGTATCTTTCTTCGAAAGCTCGGTCGCTAATTTTACACGCTGGGCTTCGCCGCCCGAAAGGGTGGTGCTTTGCTGGCCCAAGGTGATGTATCCCAACCCTACGTCTTTCAGAGTGCGGATCTTCTGGATGATGGAAGGGATACTTGCGAAGAACTCTACGGCGTGATCTATCGTCATGTTGAGCACATCACTAATAGACTTGCCCTTGTAGCGTATCTCCAGGGTTTCCCTGTTGTAACGCTTGCCGTTGCAGGTTTCGCAGTTCACATATACATCGGGAAGGAAGTTCATCTCAATGGTGCGTAAGCCGGCTCCCTGGCAGGTTTCGCAACGCCCTCCTTTCACATTAAAAGAGAAGCGACCGGGTTTATATCCCCTGATCTTCGCTTCAGGTATCTCACAGAACAAATTGCGAATATCGGAGAATACGTTGGTATAAGTTGCTGGATTCGATCGGGGTGTTCTTCCTATCGGGCTTTGGTCAATGTCGATCACTTTGTCGAGATGCTCGAGCCCTGTGATGGACCTGTAAGGAAGCGTTTTTCGTTCGGAGCGGAAAAAATGTTTGGCAAGGGCAGGGTAGAGGGTCTCGTTGATAAGGCTCGATTTGCCGCTGCCCGAAACACCCGTTACACAAATGAAGGTGCCCAGCGGGAAAGCCGTGCTTACGTTCTTCAGGTTATTGCCAGTGGCGCCTTTTATCGCCAGGGCGTACCCGTTGCCTTTTCTGCGCTGAGCGGGCACCTGTATCTCTTTGCGTCCGGTAATATAGCCCGCCGTAAGAGTGTCGAATCGCAGAAGCTCATCCGGACTGCCTTCGGCCACCACTCTGCCGCCATGTATTCCTGCCAGAGGACCCATATCGAGCACATGGTCCGCAGCCATGATCATCTCCTTGTCGTGTTCCACCACCAATACTGAATTGCCGATATCACGCAGGTTCTTCAGGGCGCTGATCAATCTCGCGTTGTCGCGCTGGTGAAGCCCTATGCTGGGTTCATCGAGTATATAAAGCACGCCTACCAGCTGAGAACCGATCTGTGTCGCCAGGCGGATGCGCTGGGCCTCACCTCCCGAAAGTGTCCTGGAGCTGCGGTCGAGCGCCAGGTAATCCAGGCCCACGTCAAGGAGAAAGGAAATCCTCGAACGGATCTCTTTCAGTACCTCTTTGGCGATGGTACCCTGCTTAGTGTTCAATTTGCTTTCGATGCCGCCGAACCAGGCCTTTAGTTCCGTTATGCTCATCACCGAAAGTTCGGCAATGTTCTTATCAGCGATCTTGAAATGAAGCGATTCGTTACGAAGCCTTGTGCCTTTACACTTCGGACAGGTTACCTGGTTCATGAACCCCTGTATCCATTTTTCCATGGAAGGGGAAGTGACATCGTCCTGCTGGCGTGCTATAAAGTTGGCAATCCCCTCGAAGCTGAGCGAATAGCTGGTGGCGGAGCTTTCGTAATGTGCTTTTACTTTGAACACCTCATCGGAGCCAAACAGGATCGTATTCATGGCTGATTCAGAGATATCTTCCACCGGCGTGTCGAGTGTGAAGCCATATTTATCACCGATGGCCTCCAGTTGCTTGAAGATCCATGTGCCTTTGTGTTCGCCGATGGGCATGATGGCTCCCTTTCGGATGCTCAGTCGTTTGTTAGGTATTATTTTCTGGATGTCGATCTCCGACACCTGACCCAGGCCGTTGCAGCGCGGGCAGGCACCATAAGGAGAGTTGAACGAGAAAAGATTGGGTTGCGGTTCGTCATAGGAGATCCCTGATGTGGGACACATGAGCATACGGCTGAAATGCCTCGCTTCACCGTATTCTTCGTGGCCGGCATAAGGCACTGTGAGAAGCGTTCCTTTGCCATGCTTCATTGCAAGCAGCACAGCCTCTCTGAGGCGTTGCTTTGCCTCCTCTTTTACCTCTATGCGGTCCACTACTATCTCGATGTCATGCACCTTATAACGGTCCACCTGCATTTTGGGCGTGAGCTCACGTATGTCGCCATCAACGCGAACACGCGCGAAGCCTTGCCTTCTTATCTGTTCGAAAAGCTCCCTGTAATGGCCCTTGCGTCCTTTTACCACAGGCGCAAGCAAGAGCATCTTCTTTCCCTTGTACTGCTCCAGGATCAGCTGAATGATCTGGTCATCGCTGTAGCGTACCATCTTCTCACCTGTAACATAAGAATAAGCGTCAGAAGCCCTGGCAAAGAGCAAACGCATGAAGTCGTAGATCTCGGTGATGGTTCCCACCGTTGAACGCGGGTTCTTGTTAACTGTCTTTTGCTCTATCGAGATCACGGGGCTCAAGCCGGTGATCTTGTCAACATCAGGGCGCTCCATGTCGCCGATGAACTGGCGTGCGTAAGCGGCAAAGCTTTCGATATACCTGCGCTGGCCTTCCGCGTAAATAGTGTCGAAGGCCAGTGAGGATTTTCCGCTACCGCTCAAACCGGTGATCACCACTAGTTTGTCACGTGGAATGGAAACATCGATGTTCTTGAGATTATGTGTTCTGGCCCCGATGACCTCGAGCGTTTCCGTTTCCGTTACAGTGCTCTCGGTCTTCATTGGGGGATGTTGCGGGATTTATCACCGATCACAGGAAGCAGGTCCTTCTTTGTAAAATATTTTGAGCTGTCGGAAGGGGTCATGTTCTTTTCATATTCCCACTGAGCTTCGAAATAAGATTCGTTGTATTTGCCGTTGGGCAGGATGAACTCATACTTCTTTTTGGAAGGGTTACTAAGGGTAGTTAGCCGCAGCCATGGATTGAAGTACTTGAGGGTCTTGTAATTGATCTTCTGGCTTTCAGCGAAGGCCACCAGGTCGGTAACAGTGCTGTCGATTATCACCCGCCGTGTATCGATGGCGGGGTAGAGGTCTTTCTTGCGGACCATAAACCCGTACTTTTTGGGATCGCTGATGATCTGTTTCAGAGCGAGGATCCTGAACACATAACGGGTGGTCTCTTCGGGCAGCAGCAGCTGGTAATAATCGGTGGTCTTTTGTTTCTTCACCTGTTCTTCCACCGCGCCAAAACCGTAGTTAAGGCAGGCCACTGCCATCGTCCAGCTATGATATTTCTCGTAGCCATCGAGGATGAACTTGCTGATGGCTTCGGTGGAGCGTTCCACCGAATACCGTTCATCCACCTCATCGCTGATCTCAAGGCCATAATATTTGGCAGGTACATCCATGAACTGCCAGAAGCCGGTGGCTCCCCGGGGAGAAATAACGTTGCTGAGGTTGCTTTCGATGAGCGGGATGTATTTGAAATCTTCAGGGACCTTGTTCTTCTTTAGGATGGCTTCAATGATGGGAAGCCAGCGATTGGAGCGCTTGATGAGAAGAAGGGTTTGTGAATGGAAATACGCATTCGAGTTCAGCTCCCTGTCCATCGCTTCTGCCACCATAAAATCGTTGAGCGGCACCTTCTCACCACAAAAGTTGAGGTCTTGGGGAAGGCTCATTCCGAAGACGTGGTAACTGTCTTTGAAAAAGCGCTCGTATTCTTTGTTGGTGTCGGCCGAGAAGCTGAAAAGTTTTACGAGGAAGGCAAGGAGGAAAACAGCCCCCAGTGCGTAGAGATTCCTTGCTATGCTGAGAGACCGGATATAGGCGACGATGCGTTTCATGTTATTGCCTTCTTCCTTACGATATAGAACAGAACGGAGAACACGGCCACGAGGTACCCGGAATAAAGGCTGATGTGGAAGTAGCCCCAGTTTTGGGTGGAGTGTATGGAGTAGATGAGCAACATCGACACCATGCCAATGAAGGCGAAAAGCACGGCGATCCTTTTTTCGGTGATGCCCATAAAGAAAAGGCTGTGGGTGGTATGGTCGCGGCCGCCAATAAAAGGTGACCTTCCCTTGAGCATCCTGTTGAGGATCACGGAAGTGGTATCGACGAGAGGAATGATGAAAGCAAGCGCGGCGGCGAGGATCTGCTTCGACTGTACCTTTTGTCCGAAGGTGTCAGGAGCGTTCCAAAAGCAAACGATCCCCACGGAAGCCATCACAACACCAAGGAACTGGCTGCCGGTATCGCCCATATACATTTTGGAGGGATGCCAGTTGAAGAAAAGGAAGCCGAGCAGCGATGCGGTGATACCGATAAGCAGTAGCACATAGATGTTGGAAAAGTTTTGCTGCGAATACTGGATGAACACCGCCATACACAAGATGACAATGGAAACGATGGTGGCGATGGAGTCCATGTTATCGATCATGTTGATGGCATTCATAATACCTATCACCCAAAGGAAAGTGAACAGGTAGTTGAGCCAGGCAGTATCGAACACCTGGATATAAGTATTGGTAGAGATAAGCACAAATGCGCAGAGGATCTGAACACCCAATTTGATGAAGGGCCTTGTGTTGTATGCATCGTCAGCAAGCCCAAGCAGGAAGGCCATGGTGGCAGCGCCCAGGAAACCTACCAGTTGTTCATCAAAGAGCGGGCTGGGCTGCCTGAACAGGACCGAATAGCTGCATATAGAAAGAAGGAAAATGATATAGAACGAAATACCGCCCAGTGAGGGTTTGGCAGTACCCCAGCGGATGAGCGTGTCGGCATTATCGCGGATGCCCAGTGTGCGTGAGAACTTCAGGAAAAGGCCGTTGATGAGGATGGAAAAAACGATCGCGATCGCAAAGAAAAGAATATAGCGGAAGAGGAGTGAATTCTCAGGCATAAAAGGATAGCAAAATAAAGGTGCAAAGGTAGCAATTGCCCCCCTTTAAAACAAGCTCTTGAAGTCCCTGAAGGCCCTGGCGCTTTTGTCCTTGTCAGATAGCACCGGGTTAGTCACTTTCCATTCGATAGCAAGGTCCTTGTCGTTCCACAGGATTGCATCTTCTGACTGTTTGTTATACACTTGTGTGCACTTGTACGAAAAGATGGTCTTGTCTTCGAGGGTAAGAAAACCATGCGCGAAACCGGGAGGTATCCAGAGCATGGTCTTGTTCTTTTCCGTCAGTTCATACCCGAACGACTTTCCATAAGTGTCAGAGCTCTTGCGGATATCAACTACTACATCAAGCACAGCGCCCCGGATAACACGTACCAGTTTGCCCTGCGCGAAGGGCGGGTTCTGGAAATGAAGCCCGCGGAGAACCCCTTTCTGCGACATGCTTTGGTTGTCCTGAATGAACTCCATATCGAGGCCGTGCGAATGGAAAAGTGCCTTGTTGTAGGATTCGTAGAAATATCCTCTGTCGTCCTCAAACACTTTGGGCTCCAGGATGAGGAGGCCTTCCAACGGGGTATTGATCACGTTCACCGGGCGGAGCGTTTGAAAAGTTTTGCGAAAAAGGAGGTCTTCTCCGGTTTGTGCTGATCGTCGTAATAACCATAGCCGTAACCATAACCGTATCCGTAACCATAACCGTAGGTATAGCCGTAGGTCTTGCGCTGTATGTCAACACCATTGAGTATCACAGAAAGTTTCTTGATGTTGTTCTCGTTATAAAGCCTGTCAACGTTCTGAACGAAGTTCTTCTTCGAGTACTCCGCTCTCAGAATGTAAAGGGGATAGTCGGCCCGCTGTATGATCGCGATGCCATCGGTCACCAGTCCAACAGGCGGGTTATCAATGATGATCATCTCGTACACCTTTTTCAGTTCTTCCAGTACCTGGTCCATCTTGGCGCTCATGATCAGCTCCGAAGGGTTTGGAGGGATGGGGCCGGCGGTAATGAAGTCGAGGTTCTCCTGGCTGCTTTTTTTGATACAGTTCTGAAGGGTATCCTTTCCAATTAGAATGGTGCTCATGCCATTGGTATTGTCGGAGCCAAAGCCCAGGTGGATCTTGGGCTTGCGCATGTCGAGGTCGAGCACCACCACTTTTTTTCCCGAGTAGGCGATGATCCCCGCGAGGTTGATGGCCACAAAGGTCTTTCCTTCACCCGAAACGGTAGAGGTAATGGCCATGATCTTGGGCCCTGGTTCATTGGAAATGAACTGCAAGTTGGTGCGTATGGAGCGGAACGCTTCCGCGATAAGCGACTTGGGGTTCTTGTCAACGAGCAGCTGCGATACGGGAATGTCTTGTTTATATTTAGGCACAATGCCAAGAATGCCGATGGAGGCGCTTGTGAGCCGTGATATGTCGTTCAGCGACGTGATCTCGTTATGCGCCAGGTACCGGGCGATCACCAGCAGGAGACTTAGAAGAACAGCGAGCAATAGGAAGAGGATGATGGAGATGTTCCTGTTGGGTGAAAGGGGAGAGCCAGAAGGCGCGGCTTTTTCAAGCACTACGTTCTGTGAAACGAAGCCCGCCTTTGAAATAGAATATTCTGTCTTCTTCTCCAGCAGCATGGTATAGAATTTTTCATTGATCGAAAAAAGGCGCTGCAGCCTTGCGTATTCCACTTCATCACCGGGAAGTTTCTTGAACCTGTTCTCGAACTCACCTGCCTTTTCTATCAGCGCTTGTTTTCGGGTCTGTATCTTGGAACGGATAGAAGAGATGCTTTCCAATAGCAGTCGTTTTTGTATGTCGATCTGGAAATCGATGGCCTTCACCGATTCACTTCCGGGCGTGGCTTCGTAAAGCATTTCCTCCCTCTGGATGAGGAGCTTGTGCAACGAGCTTACAAGGTTCCCTATGGAGTTTTCGTATTCAGTGCCTGCCAGCATCGAAAGCAAGAGGTAGCTGTCCACTTTGGTCTTGTCCTTTATCTTATTCTCGATCCCGTTCAGAACATTCTCTTCCAGCTCCAGCGTCGTGATCTGGTCCTCGAGCGTGTTCATGCGCGTCACGTTCATCGTAGTGAGGTCGATCGCGCTTTCATCAATGTTGTTGTCCTTCTTGTACGCTTGTATGGAGTTCTCCGAGTTCTTTAAACGCTCGTACACGAGGTCCAGCTGTTCATCCACAAAGGCGAGCACGCTTTTCGCGCTCTCGCTCTTTCTTTCAATATCGAAGCTAATGAACTCGGCGGCCATGGCTGCCGCTATGTCGGCGGCCTTCTTGGCGTTGTTGTCCTTGAAGGAGATAATGATAGTGCGGGCGGCTTCGTTCAACAGCTGTACGTTCAGTTTAGGATAACATTCGGAAGCCAGCTGTTCGGCCTGGTTGATAGTGAAGTAAAAGGCGTTGTGCTTGAACTGGTTTTGCTGAGAGAGGATGTTGTTATAATTGTTAACGCTCACCTTGATATCGGCATGCGGAAATGATATCCACTCGTTCGTTTTGTATTTTAGATTAAAGGTTTTATTCTGAAGTGTATACGTAAGCTCTCCATTGGTGATGTCGTTGAAATCAACATAGATCTTTGCTCCGTACAGATCATCCGATTTTAGTTTGAACTCAACAAAATAGGGACTGTCGGTATATTGTTCGTGCTCCTTAAAAGTTCCTTCGGCATAATAGCTCACCTGCAGCGGAAGTGTGAGAAGCACCCTCTTCAGGAATACTTTGGACCGCAAAAGCTCGATCGCTTCCGCCGCTTCGTCGCGGGTTGAGTTTTCAAAGGCATTGTCAACGTTCAGTACTTTGTTTACCGTATTGTCCTCCCGGAGCTGAAGTACAGTGCTTGATTGGTAAATGCGTGGCGTGTACCTGAGATACAGGAATGCGCCGGTGAACGAGAGCACAAAGAAAGCAACGATCCAGGGGAGGCTTTTCTTCGCGATGAAGAAGAACAGCCCTGGCTCGAACTGCCCGCTGAAATTGGTGATGCGCTCCTTGTAACGCTCGAAGCTCTCGGTGGTCCTGGAAATATCTTCCTGGTACATGTCGGTGGTTTACTTCGTGGCTTGCAGAATAAGGCCGTAGGCCAGAATGAGGCTGGTAGCAAGGCTCAGCACAGGGGTGATCTCGCGCAACAGGAGCGAGCTGTAGTTTTGCCGGGGCTCTACGTAAATAATGTCGTTGGCCTGTAAGATCATTTCGCCTTGTTTGATCCCGGCGATCGTACTGAGGTCTATCAGGTAAATATCGGGGTTACCGGGTTGGTCTATCTTTTCGCGGATAAGCTTGATCTTATAAGCTTTGCCCTGCGCAGCGATACCGCCCGAAAGGGCAAGACCTTCGAGCAGTGTTGTGCTGTTGTTGGCAAGGTTGATCACCTTGGCGTCACCTGGGCTGCCCGGGAAGATGATGATACGCTTGTTCACCACTTTGAGCATAACGAAGGGGTCTACATAGAAAGTGGCGTATTTTTCCTCCAGCATTTTTTCCGCTTGCCTTACAGTAAGACCATTTATCATCGTGTTTCCAATGATGGGGAGCTTCACATAACCATCGTACTCCACCAGGTATTCGGTCATATAAGTATAACGGGCCACATCGGTGGGGTTATTAAGGGAGGTAAGGTCAATGAGCTTAAAGCCTTTGTTGGCATAGATCCTGAACTCGATACGGTCGTTAGGCGAGATCTTATATGATTTGGAAGCCGTTGAATCACTAAACGTGGTATACTTATAATCCTTGGGGGTGCGGAGCATAGTACTAGGATTCAATACCTTACAACCGCTAAGCACTAAAGGGACAAGGCAAATAAGCAGTAGTTTCCTCATAAGGAGCTTTTGTGCAAAAATATTAAAAATTAACGGAATAAGCGGCGGATTACTGGATTAAGCTCCTGTAGAGGCTTGCGACATCGTTTACAAGGCGTGTATAGTGGTATTTGTTGCGCACATGCTCCCAGCCTCCAAAGCCCATTTTTTGCCTTAAGGCTTCGTTTTCGACCAGGTTAAGCAGGTTCTTGCAATAGGTTTCCTTATCAGAAACATCGCTCAAAAGAGCTGTTTCACCAGGTATCACCACGTTTTCGATGCCGCCCGTATTGGTCGATACAAGGGGTCTGTTAGCAGCCTGTGCCTCGATGAGGCTTACAGGGGTGCCTTCGTTAAAGGAACTTAGACAAACTATATCGAGGCCGGGATAAACATTTTCCACCTGCTTTTCCCAGGAGCTGAAATGCACAATGCTTCGCAAGCCCATGCTATCCGTAAGCGACTCCAGGTGCTGTCGTTCCTCACCATCGCCGATAATGATGGCCCGTATCTTTTTTTGAGAATTCTTGCTCACGTATTGAACAGCCTCCAGGAAAAGCGCGTGGTTCTTTACCGGAACAAGACGGCCCACAATACCAATGGCCACTTCATGTTCGGCAAGGCCTTGCGCGGCACGGTATGCTTTCCGGCGCGTTTCCTGGTCGTCGTTAAAACGCTGCAGGTCGAATCCCAGCGGGATCACATGAAACTTCTCGGCGGGCGCGATGTGATGGATCGCTGACAGTTCCTCTTTTTGTTTTTCGCTTATGGCGATGATCGCCGAGCTTTTAGCGGCAAGGTGCCGCTCCACTTTTTTGTACAGACCAGTCTTGAGACTGCCGAAATAGGAGTGGAACACGTGGCCGTGAAATGTATGCACGATCACCGGCACTTTGCAGGCTGCTGCCGCCATCCTTCCCAGCGCTCCTGCCTTGGCGGCATGCGTGTGTACAATGTCAGGCTTCCATTCACGAATGATGGCTTTGAGCTTTTTGTAGGCGGCAAGGTCACTGAAGGGGTTAATGCTACGCCGCATCTCGGGAAGTATCCTGTAATCTAGCTCCAGTTTTTTCAGGATGAACTCCGAGCTTTCCTCGCTCTCATCCTTGCTTCCGCCGATAAGAAGCGTTTCGAACTCAGGTGAAAGGTATTTGGTAAGGTAGGCCGCGTTATAAGTGGGCCCGCCCAAATTAAAGCGGTTGATGATGCGTAATACCTTAGGCATGCATATACTTTTTCCACCAGTGCTGGAACACGATGAGGCCCCAGAGCCTTGCCACCGAATCGCCCGGGTTGTTTGAATATACTTTTTTCATTATCGCGGTCACCTCGTCATAGTTGAAAATATCCTGCTGCATGATCAGCTCTTTTGAAAGCAGGTCGTTGGTGATGATGCTCTTTAACTCGGTGCGGAACCATTTTAACAAGGGGACCTCGAAGCCTTGCTTGCCGCGGCCCATGATCTCTGCCGGAAGCAGGTCGGCACAGGAGTCTTTCAGTATTTTTTTTCTTTGCTTGCCGTCTATCTTCCATGAAGAGGGCAGGGAAGAGGCAAGGTCAACGATCCGGTGGTCGAGGAAGGGGACACGCAGTTCGAGGGAGTTGGCCATGCTCATACGATCGGCTTTTACAAGCATGTCGTTTTCCAGTACCAGTTTCAGGTCAGCATTCAAAACTGAATTGAAGTCTTCGTTGATCAAGCCGGTGAACAATGACTTCCTGGAAGTGTACACGGTGTTGTTGTAACGGTCCTTTACCAGCTTTCCGGCCATTGTTTCATCAGCGTAACCCGCCCAGGCCCAATAGCGTTCAGCGGCGCTTAACTTCATTCCCTGCCCGAACTTTTGTAATTGCCTTGCTTTGTTGCCCAGCTTTGAGTTCCTTGAGCCGCGAATAGCTTTCAATAAAGGTGTTCCCGCTTTGACCAGCCTGGCGCTGAGACCCGCCTTGCGTGCCTTTAATTCGGCAGCGTGCTTATTGTACCCTCCAAACAATTCATCGGCCCCATCGCCCGAAAGTGCTACCGTAACATGTTTGCGGGTGTGCATGGATAGTATATGCACCGCAAGCGCCGAGGAATCAGCAAATGGTTCGTCAGTATAATCAAGTACTGAATGAAGATTGGCAAACAGGTCATCATTGCCAAGTTCGAAAACATGATGTTCGGTTCCCAGTTTCTTCGCGGCTATCCTCGCGTATTTTGTTTCATCGAATAATTTCTCATCCCGGAAACCGATCGAAAAACTTTTTAGTTTTTTAGTATGCCTGGCTGCCAGCGCGGTAATGATCGTGGAATCGATGCCTCCGCTGAGGAAGGCGCCGAGGGGTACATCAGAAACAAGGCGCTGCTCTACCGAATCGTTCAGTAAGTTGCGTAACGACTTCGTGGCTTGTTCGTAAGAGAGTTTTGTGGGATCAGCTACAGGTGAATAATATGTTTGAAGTTTAATGTTTGAGGTTTGAAGTTGGGTGAACCCTGAAGAAGGAAACTTCATAACTCCCTCAAAAATGCTCCATGGCGAGGGAATGTAATTCAGCTGCAGGTAGGTGAACAGCGACACTTCGTCGATCTTCTTCTGGATCCCATAAGCAAGCAAGGCTTTCATTTCAGAGGCGAAAATGAACTTGTCTTTATCCGAGAAATAAAACAGCGGCTTTATGCCGAAGCGGTCGCGTGCGAGAAAGAGGTTTTTTTCTTCCCTGTCATAAACAGCAAAAGCAAACTCTCCGTTAAGGCGCTGCAGGCATTTTTCTTTTTCACGGATATATAGCTGAAGCAATACCTCTGTGTCACTTTCAGAGTTGAATGAAATTCCTTTAGAAACAAGTTCTTTTTTTAGCTCCTTGTAATTGAAGATCTCGCCATTGAAAACGATGGTATACCTTCCGCTGGCATCGCTCATGGGTTGTGCGGCATTGTCAGTAGTGTCAATGATCTTTAGTCTTCGGTGGGAGAGCACCACTGGCCCATGTGCATAGGTTCCTTTGGCGTCGGGTCCGCGACTTGAAAGAGTGCTGGCAGCGTGCTCAGCTTTGGCCAGGAACTTTTTTCCCTCTTCAGTGAATGCGATAATACCCGTGATGCCGCACATAAATTACTTTCTGAAGATGACCCAGTTGCTTTGCCGCGCGGTTTGTGACCTGTCGAGGCCCATGACCCTCATGCTGCCGTCGTTGAGCCGCACCCATCCCTCGTCCCAGGCGCCCATATCGGTATAGAGAAGGTCCTTTACATCCATGGCCGCTAGGTCGTTGGCGAATGCTTTGAGCGTGATGGCCTTTTCACTCTCGGCGATGGCGGTCATTCCGTTCTTGAAAATAACAATGCCCCGTCGCTGAAAAAGTTTCGTGTCAACAAAAGAAGCAGGTTTTCCATCGGTGATCATTTGTATTTGCTGAAAGAAGGAGATATGTTGTTCCTTTAATGAAACCATAAAGCCGAGACTTTGTTCAATGCTCTTCGCGTTGGTGGGAGCGATCCTGCAAGTACCCTGGCTAATATATGCCCCGCCACCCAGGCGCTGGTTTATTTTCTTTTTATTCCCCACCACGCCTTTGCAGGAATACAGGCCGTCAACTTTAAAACTGTCAAGGGTTGTAAAGGCGGCAGCAATACAAAGTAGCACATTGGTGTCTTTTGCGGAAGGACGGCTGATCACAAAATCGATCTTAGCGGTGTTCTGGTAGATGAAGGTGTACTTGTTGCCCGAGGCGCCGGTTTTTATTTCTTCGGAAAGCGGTGACCTGGGCTTTTTCTCTTCGCCCTTAACGAGCAGGAACGCGCTAAGCACAACGATGGCGCTGATGGAGAGCGGAAGAAGCTTTCGTAACACACTCAAAGATAGGATTTTTTGATAGCTTTACTTGGTGAAGTTCCCATTGACATTTCCGCTTCTCTTATTGGTGTTTTATGCCCGGTCGCAGGACATCATTTACTATGAGAATGGTGCCAAACACCGTGAGCGGATAAGGCTGGAAAAGGACAAGCAGAAAGAGATCGTTTATTATCCAAGCGGACAAAAAAGCTCGGAAGCCTTCCTGAAAGATGGAAGGTATACCGGAACCGCGAAGACCTATTACGAGAGCGGTCAGCTTCAGGCGAAAGGAAAAGTAAGGACGATCCGGGTAAAACTGCCCAAGCGTTTATCGGACAATGAAGAGCGGGAGCGAACTACGGTGATGAGCGGACGCTGGTGTTCCTGGTACGACGATGGTAAACCCATGAAGCTGATCGTTTGGCGCCGTGGCTATATGAAGAAAACCATCAGCTGGGATAAGCAAGGCAAGGTCATCGAGAAGCGGCGCTTTTGGTTCAAGAAGATCGTCTTCGGCAACTTCGGTGAAGGCGATGGGGAAGAGGAGCGTGAGCGCGAAAAAGGAAAGAAGCGCGACTAGTATACCGCTAGTTTTCCGCTGCCTTCTGTAATGCCACTCTCTGTTACTTTCCAGAAATAGATCCCCGCGGTCAAAGATCCACGTTCAATGCGGAGCTCTTTTTCATTGGTGGATCTGCTAAGCACCAGTTTGCCCTCTGCGCTGAACAGCTCGATGGTTCTCTTTTTATTGTTCCCGAACGAGAAGATCACACTTTCGTTCATAGGGTTAGGGAAGATAGTTACTGATGCTGTTTCAGTTTCCTTAAGAGAAGTTACCGCGGCGCATGATTTATATTGCCATAATTCGCCTACTGGTCCGGAGCTCCAGGTATTGCCGAGTACCACATAGCCACTTGTGCCGCAGTAAAAGGCCGATGCGTATTGCCTTCCACCCGCGCCACCGATAGAGCTAATGGGTGTCCAGCTGTCGTTGCCTGGATTATACCTCCAGAAATCGGCAGCGTAACTCGTTGATCCGTATTTGCCGGTACCCAGGTAACCATAAGTGCCGTCCGCAAATCCTGCGGCGCCGTTACGGGGATTGCCTGGGAAATTCACCTTCTGCGTCCAGGTATCAGTGTTGCTATCGTATTCCCAAACATCAGGAGTATAGGCCACTGAAGTAGTTCCTGTGCAAACATAGCCCTTAGCGCCAACAGCAAATCCAACGGCCCATATACGCCCCAGTCCGCCCATGCTTGTCTTTTGTGTCCAGGTATTGTTACCGGGATCATATTGCCAAAGCTCTGTTGTGTTTGCCGGCATTGCACCTCCTGCCAGGTAGCCTTTGCCACCAATAACAAAAGTAGCTGCTGCTGCCCTTGCGTTCCCCGGAAGATTAGCCTTTTGCGTCCAGGTATTCGCTACGGGGTCGTATTCCCAAAGGTCCTTCGTGAGGACGTATCCTGTGGTATAACCGCAGCACACGTAGCCTTTGCCTCCAATGGCAAAACCACTTGCATCGTACCGACCCGGGTTGATATCGGCCTTTTGTGTCCAGGTATCATAACCGGTTGAATATTCCCAAAAGTCCTTACGGAAAGTACCGTCCCATCCTGTGCCTGTATAACCTTTACTGCCAATAGAGAAAGCAATGGCACTGTAAGGTTTGTTTCCTGTTGGAGGATAAACAGCTTTGCTGATCCAATTGGTGCCGCAATTATATACGGTGATGTTCTTGCACCAGGTGTCGGTACAATTTCCATTAGTAGCGCTTAAACAAACTTTGTGAACACCTGCCGTAGTGAATACAATGTAAGGAGAGGTACCCGTTGAAAAACCCACTGAGTTGTCGGTCCATGAATAGGTGGCGGCACCTGCGCTGGTATTGCTGAACCAAACAGTATCGTTCACAAATACTTCAATGGGTGTTTTGAAATCGGAGGTGATGCCGTTACATACGGGAATAGCAGCGGAGCTCTTTTTCAGGATCACGCCGTTGGCCCCTGTTACAAATACAGCATCTGTATCTCCATGCACCGCGTGCAGCGCGGTGGGAACCATGCTAATAGAGGTCCAGGTGGCGCCGCCATTGCTGGTCTCCAGCAGCGCGCCATTGTCGCCGGCCGCGTAACCGTGCACATCATCAGTAAAGAAAACATCACGAATGGGTTGAGTGGTTCCGGTGGTAAGCGTATACCAGCTTATTCCTCCGTCATTCGTACGTTTGATAGAGCCCCCGTTGTAAACGATCCAGCCTTTGTTCGCATTGGCAAAATGGTTGCCGTATCCGAACTCGATCACCGGGTTGGTCCAGGTGGTACCGCCGTTGATGGTCTTAAAATCATTGCTGCCGTTTGTATACGCATATCCGGTGGTGGAAGTCGGGAAATTGATCTCACCAGTGCCCGAGCTGAAGCTGCTCACATTGGTCCAGGTGGTGCCGCCGTTCACTGTTTTGTCAAATGTGCTGAGGTAGGAGGAGAGGCGGAATCCGTTGTTGTAATCCTTGAACCAAACTTCGTCAAATACCGTATTGCTTATCGAAGTACTCCATGTTGTGCCACCATCGACCGTTCGGTAAAGATTGCCGGTATTGTTAAAGTTATTTCCAGCCACCCATCCGGTGTCTTTGTTTATAAAGTGAACGCACTTAACCCCAGTGGTACTTGGTTGGTAAGTTTTCCAGGTAGTTCCCGCGTCGGTGGTGCTCATGATAAAGGGGCCGTTAAAGCCGCCGCTTCCGTTTCCTACAGCCCATCCTTTAGCAGTACTTACAAAATGAGCGTCCTCGTAAATGGCATCGCTTATATCGCTTGCTTGTTTCAACCAGTTTACACCGCCGTCGGTAGTGCGGAGAACAGCCCCATCGGCCGCGATCCATCCTCGCAATGTATCAAGGAAGTGGATGGCATACAGGTTCCTGGTGGTTGGGTTGGTCTGAGAGGTCCAGGTAACACCACCGTCAATGGTCTTTTTGATAGTTGTTCCGCTAACGCCCCATCCTCTGAGCGTATCCAGAAATACCATTTTGCGGAAGGCATTTGCCGAAAGTTGTGTCCAGGTAGTACCTGTGTTGATCGATTGATTGATGTTTTGTCCCGGCCCTGACATCACCACTTTTGTAGAGCTGAACAGTTGCAGGGTGTATTTGTCGGTAGCCCCTATGCTGCGGTTCTGCCAGGAACTGCCGCCATTATTTGTATAATAAAGTTCGCCGTAGGTTCCGCCCACCATGCCGGTGAGGGAGTTTATAAAATGCACCGACTTTAACCAGTTGAAGGAAGAGATCACAGTGCCGATGGTCCAGGTGGTCCCGCCATTGGTGGTTTTCATGAAGCGGTCGTTGGCGCCCACAATAAAGCCAGTAGTGGAGTTGAGGAAGTAAATATCATCGAGCGTACTCGTGGTGCCTGAGCTTTTTGTGGTCCAGGTACGGCCTGCATCGGTGGTTTGGAGCATCGCTCCGTTAACACCTACAATATACCCGTTAGTAGGTGTGGGGAAGAAAACCCCGTTGAGGTCCACCTGCGTGGGGCAATTCAGGTATTTCCAGTTAGCGCCTCCGTCGGTAGAACGGATGATCAACCCTGTTTTGCCCACCGCTATCACCGTATCCTTGTCTATCGCGAATACATCATTCAAGTAATAGTATTTGGAAACGATACTCCAGTTTTGGGAATATCCGGTAACAAGTAAAAGGCAGGCGATAAATGTGAGTACGGTCTTTCTCATGCTTTCGGGTTTAATAAAAGCAAAGCTACAGGATGCCTGCGCGGGACACAAACCACAATCCGGCTATTCTTTGGAGTCGAAGTGGTTATTGGTTGGTTGGTCTTTAGTTAAAGTTGGGCTCGTTGCCCGTTATTGTTAGCTTGTTTAACAAATCAACCAAAACAAATAACTCAATAACCACAACCACAAACCAACCAACTAATAACTATAAGTGGATCACCTCGCCATAGGCGGCAGCGGCAGCTTCCATGATCGCTTCGCTCATGGTAGGATGCGGGTGTACCGAACGGATCATCTCCTGCCCGGTGGTCTCCAGTTTGCGCGCTACCACTATCTCAGCGATCATCTCGGTAACGTTGAAACCGATCATATGAGCGCCAAGCAGTTCTCCATACTTCGCGTCGAAGATCAGCTTCACGAAGCCATCTTTGGCGCCTGCCGCGCTGGCTTTGCCGCTGGCAGAGTAAGGGAACTTGCCTACTTTGATCTCGTACCCCGCTTCTTTGGCTTTTTTCTCAGTGAATCCAACCGAAGCGATCTCGGGACTTGTATAAGTACAGCCGGGAATGTTGTTGTAGTCGAGCGGCTCGGGATGATGTCCCGCGATCTTCTCTACACAAATGATCCCTTCGGCACTGGCAACGTGTGCCAATGCTTGTCCGCCAACACAATCGCCAATGGCGTAATAACCGGGAATATTGGTTTGATAATAGGGGTTGGTAAGTATCTTGCCTTTATCGGTAGCGATGCCCACTTCTTCGAGCCCTATGTTCTCGAGGTTGGCCGCGATGCCTACCGCTGAAAGAACAATATCGCAATCGATGCTCTGCTCGCCTTTGGGTGTCTTCACTTTCACTTTGCAGCCATCGCCTTTGGTGTCAACCGAAAGAACCTCGGATGAGGTCATTACCTCCATGCCGATCTTCTTGAACGAACGTTCCAATTGTTTCGATACTTCTTCATCTTCTACAGGAACAATAGCAGGCATGAACTCAACCAGCGTCACTTTTGTGCCCATTGCTGCATAGAAATAAGCGAACTCGCTGCCAATAGCGCCTGAGCCAACCACTACCATGGTCTTGGGCTGCTTGGGCAGCACCATTGCCTCCCGGTAACCGATTATCTTCTTGCCATCTTGCGGCAGGTTGGGGAGCGCTCTCGAGCGGGCGCCCACCGCAATCATGATATGCTTTGCTTCGTAGGTTGTGATCTTTCCGGCATCGTCTTTCACTTCTACTTTTTTGCCGGGCTTCACTTTGCCGAAGCCTTTGATCACATCGATCTTGTTCTTTTTCATAAGGAACTGAACGCCCTTGCTCATTCCATCAGCCACATCGCGCGAACGTTTTACCACCGCGCCAAAATCAGCTTCACCACCGTTCACTTTAATGCCGTAATCAGCCGCGTGCTTGAGGTATTCAAACACCTGTGCCGACTTGAGGAGTGCCTTGGTAGGGATACAACCCCAGTTGAGGCAGATGCCGCCTACTTCAGCGCGCTCAACAATGGCTGTTTTAAGTCCCAATTGCGAAGCCCTTATTGCTGCAACATAGCCGCCGGGGCCGCTTCCGATAACGATAAGATCGTAGGTCATTTTGTTGTTCTTGTTTGTGTACGAAAGTAGAAAAAAAACGGACAAAGCGTACAGTAGCTCCAAACGTATTTTTTATACTTTTACCCCTTGTAGACTATGCGGTACCTTATATCATATTCTGAGCCTCACAAACACTATGTGGACATCGAGTTCATCGCCGGCGGCATCAAAAGCGACCTCACCGAGATCCAGCTTCCTGCCTGGCGGCCCGGACGATATGAACTGGGTAATTTCGCGAAGAACGTTCAGAAGTGGGCCGCTTACGATGAAAAAGGAAACGCGCTTTCGTTTCGCAAGCTGAAAAAGGACCTCTGGGAGGTAAACACCAAAGGAGTAAGCGAGCTGCACATCAAATACAATTACTACGCCGCTGAGCTTAACGCGGGTTCAACCTATCTTGATGAAAAGCAGCTGTACATGAACCCGGTGAACTGCTGCGTTTATATTCCGGCAAGGATAGGGGAGGAGTGCCATGTTGAACTGAAGCTTCCGCAAGATTACCGTGTTGCTACCGGCATGACCAAGATCGCGGCGCATTCGTTTATCGTGAAGGATTTTCATGAGCTGGCCGACAGCCCTTTTATAGCGAGCAATTCTTTAAAGCATAATATGTTCGTTCTCGATGGGGCCGAGTTCAATATATGGTTCCAGGGTGAGTGTACACCCGACTGGCCGAGGATCATTACCGACTTTTTCATTTTTATCAATGAGCAATTTGTGATGATGAAGGAATTTCCTGTGGAGGTATATCATTTCCTTTTCCAGGTACTTCCGGTAAGGGCTTACCATGGAGTGGAACATCTTAATTCAACGGTTATCGCGTTGGGTCCTTCATACAACCTTATGAAAGGCGACCTGTATGATGACCTGCTGGGCGTAAGTTCGCACGAGCTGTTCCACGCCTGGAACATTAAAGCGATACGCCCCGTGGAAATGATGCCGTATGATTATACCAAAGAGAATTATTCGAGGTTGGGTTATGTGTGCGAAGGGGTGACCACTTATTACGGTGACCTGCTATTGTTGCGCTCGGGGGTATTCAATGAGGAAGATTACTTCAAGACCTTTAACGAACGGATGCAAAAGCACTTCGACAATTTTGGCAGGTACAATCTTTCGGTCGCTGATTCTTCGTTCGATACATGGCTTGACGGCTATGTAGCTGGTGTTCCCGACCGTAAGACCTCTATATATGACGAAGGCTGTCTTTTGGCCTTTATCACTGATATGATCATTCGGAGGGGTTCAGAGGACAGGAACTCGCTCGACGACGTAATGCGTTACTTGTACCTGGAGTTCGGCAAGCATAATAAAGGATATTCGGAAAGGGACTATAAAGGTATCGCGGAGCAGATGGCCGACACTTCGCTGGATGATCTGTTCAGCAAGTATTTCTGGAAGGCTGTTTCTTATGAGGATATACTTGTTGAGAACCTTGCCCATGTTGGATTGGAGTTGAAAAGGGTTCCGGCTAAAAAGCACTTTGAGCAGTATTATGGGTTCAAAGTGACCGAAGTAGCTGGCATTGCCAAAGTAAGCGCGGTGTTTCCGGGATCGGTTGCTGATAAAGCGGGTTTGGCTGTTAATGATGAAATAAGGTCGATCAACGGGTTCCCGGTGATCGCCGATGCTTCAGGAACGAACTTAGGCGAATGGAGCAAGTATTTTGGCAAACAGGAAGTTGAATTGGACGTGATTTCAGCGAATTCCTTTAAAAAGATCATTGTAACTCCTTCAGGACAAGAGTATTATAAGCTTTACCAGCTCGCGAAGCTGGAAAATACATCAGAAGAGCAAAAAAAGGCCTTTGGCCTTTGGACCAAAAGAAAGTTTTGAAAAACCTGCCTTCGAGCGTAACGGCGCTGTGTTCAGAAGGAAATCACCTTTCAATTAAGAGTTAATTGTTAATAAAATCCCGCAAGCCGGTATTTGAAGTACGTTCAAAATGTCGTTGTTTTACCGCAGATTTTCAAAAAAACAACCAAAAAAAATCACTATGGAACAAACAACTACAGGTGCAGGCGCACCGGCAACAAGACCTGGTTTTCTTACCGCAATTTGTATTCTTAGCTTTATTGGTAGCGGCCTGTGGGCCCTTCTTTCGCTTATCGGCATTTTCGCTTCTGGCTGGATCATGAGCATACTTGGCGGGATGATGGGTGGTGGAATGAAGTCTGCTCCCGCAATGGAAGGTGTAAGCGCAGAAGATATGGCAGCCGCATCAGCAGCTGTTGAAGGTGGAATGGGAATGTTTGGCGGGATGATAATTATTATTTTCGTTGTTTCCCTCATCTTTGCGGCTCTTTCGCTTTTTGGCGTTATCAAAATGTGGGCTCAAAAGAAGTCAGGCTTCATTCTTTACGTTATTCCTAACGGACTGTGTTTGCTTGGATCGTTGATCTCCTTTGATATTTTAATGATCCTTATCACCGGTGGTTTCATTGCCATGTACGCGGTGAACCTGAAACACATGAAATAATACTGATCTATTAGCTCAATGGAACAAACACTGAACACAGAAGCCCCGGTAAAAAGGCCTGATTTCCTTAATGTACTTTGTATCTTAAGTTTCATCTGTTGCGGTCTCATGATCCTTATGGGAATATGGGGCGTTATGCAGTCGATGACCGTGCCTTCGGCCGATGAGATACAAATGCAGGAGATGATGGCCAGGATGAACCCCGATGCTGACATGTCGGCGCTTACGCAAAGAGACCCGACCGGTCAGGTCATCGGTCTTCTTTTCCAGGTGCTTTCGCTCGTTGGGGTGATCATGATGTGGAAACTTAAAAAAGTAGGTTTCTACATCTATACCGCCGCTGAGCTGCTTCCTTACCCGGCTACTTTTCTTACTTCGGGCGCTAAAAGTGCCACGGCAATAGTAGGAGCTTTAGGACAAACGTTCGAATCGATCGTTTATGTGGTGATCGCACTGGTGGTGATCATTGACCTGGTGTTCATCTTCCTCTATTCGAGGAACCTGAAGGCCATGAGCTAAAAATCGTATCCTAACATAAGGGAACCCCGGGCAATTCCGGGGTTCTTTTTTTTATTAATTCGTAGATCCGTTAATTTTTCTATATTTGCATCCTGATTAGCATGGTGAAACCTAGAATCATCTTAAATAGTCAGACCTTCCAACTCACCATCACCCGTCTTTCCCATCAATTAATAGAAGTCCACAACGATTTTTCTGATTCCGTTATCATAGGCTTGCAGCCAAGGGGTATTTTCCTTGCCCGCAGGATCCAGAAAGAGCTTTGCCGTATCCTTAAAAAGAAGAACATCCCCTGTGGTGAGCTCGATGTTACCTTTTACCGCGACGATTTCCGTAAAAAGGAACTCATACCCAATAAGACCAATATCGATTTCATTATAGAAGATAAGAACGTGGTGCTGGTGGACGACGTGCTCTTTACGGGCCGTACCATCCGTGCCGGCCTCGACGCCATGCTTGCTTTCGGAAGGCCCAAAGATGTGGAACTGCTCGTGCTCATCGACCGGCGTTTAAGCAGGCACCTTCCCATCCAGGCAAAGTACAAAGGCAAAACGATCGACTCCATCGCTTCTGAAAAGGTGAGGGTGGACTGGAAAGAGACAGAGGGGCAGGATAAAGTATGGATAACTAACGAACAGGACTGATGACGAAGCTGAGCACAAAACACCTTCTTGGTATCAAAGACCTCAGCGAACAGGACATCCAGCTTATTTTCAAGACCGCCGACAATTTCAAAGATGTCATCAACCGCCCCATTAAGAAAGTACCATCGCTTCGCGACATCACCATTGCCAATCTTTTCTTTGAGAACTCAACGCGCACCAAACTTTCCTTTGAGCTGGCCGAAAAGCGCCTTTCGGCAGATGTGGTCAATTTCTCCGCTTCTTCCTCTTCGGTAAAAAAAGGGGAAACGCTGATAGACACAGTAAATAATATCCTGGCCATGAAAGTGGACATGGTGGTGATGCGGCATCCCAATCCCGGGGCATGTATGTTCCTGGCAAAACATGTGGACGCCCGCATCGTGAATGCCGGCGACGGGGCGCATGAGCATCCTACCCAGGCGCTGCTCGACGCTTACTCAATACGTGAGAAGCTTGGTACGGTAAAAGGAAAAAAAGTGGTGATCGTAGGTGACATCCTTCACTCAAGGGTGGCGCTTTCCAATATCTTCTGCCTTAAAAAGCTGGGTGCCCAGGTAATGGTTTGCGGGCCCACCACGCTGATCCCTAAATACATTTCCTCGCTTGGCGTTAAAGTAGAACACGATCTTCGCAAGGCCCTTGAATGGTGCGATGTGGCCAACATGCTTCGCATCCAGCTCGAGCGGCAGGAGATCAAATACTTTCCTTCGTTGAGGGAATACACCATGATGTACGGCCTCAACAAAAGCCTGCTCGATTCACTGAAGAAAGAGATCACCGTTATGCATCCCGGCCCCATCAACCGCGGGGTGGAGATCACCAGCGATGTAGCCGACAGCAAACAGAGCATTATACTCCAGCAGGTGGAGAATGGTGTGGCGGTTCGGATGGCGGTGCTGTTCCTCCTTGCCGGAAGGGCTGAAAATTAAATTCATTACATTTACTTTTGTTGTCTTGATGAGAAAGAACTTTTTCATATTGCTTATATTTTCATTTACCGTAGTTCCGGTTTTCGGGCAATACGGACGTGTTACCGATTCGCTGCTGCAGGTGATCGCTACGGGACCCGACGACACGAATAAGGCGACCAACCTCGGAAGGCTTTCTTACCGCTTTCGCAATACAGCTGCCGATACTTCTATACTCCTTGGGAAACAAGCCATCGCGCTTTCTGAAAAACTGAAGTACCAGCCAGGCCTTGCCAATGGGTATAAGAACACCGCGCTGGGTTATTATCACAAAGGCATTTATCGTTACGCGCTCGAGTTCAACTTCGAGGCCATCAAACTGTTTGAAGCGCTGAAAGACACAGGCGGCGTAGTGGCTTGTTATAACCTGGTAGGACATATCTATTCACAGCAGAAGAATTTTCCAAAGGCGCTGGAGTATTATAAAAAGGTCCTCAAACGAAAAAGGCAGGTGAACAATAAGCCCGACATCGCAGTGAGCCATATCAATATCGGTAATGAATATTACTATATGAAACAGTACGACATGGCCCTTGAGAACTACTATGCGGCGGTGAAGGTGCAGGAGGGCATCAGCGACCGCCGTAATCTCGTGCTATCGTATGCCAATATAGCGGCGGTCTTTTACGACCAGGCGCTCTACGATATGGCGCTGGGCTATTACAGGAAAAGCCTTGAACTTGCCGAGTCGAACGACATGAAGCACATGGTGCCTCAATGCGCCCAGGGCCTGGGACAGGTGCTGATGCGGCAACGAAAATACCCGGAAGCGGAAGCAATGCTTCTCAAAGCGCTGAAGGCAGGCAGGGAATTACACGATAAGGAACAGATAAGTGAGTGTTGTGGATCGCTGGCCGAATTGTATAAGCTCAGGGCGGAGCCTGCCAAAGCCTATGAGTACCTCGAAATGCACTCGGCGTATAAGGACTCGATCGTCAACGAGCGAAGTGCACTCCAGCTACAGGAGTTGCAAACCGAGTTCGAGATGGAAAAACAAGAAAAGGAGATAGCCATGCTGGTGAAAGACCAGGAGTTGAAGGACACCCAGCTTTCGAGCCAGCGTAGCCTGCTTTTCTTTTCTATTGGTGGACTGGCGATCGTGCTGATCTTCTCTGTATTCCTCTACCGCAATTACTCGCAAAAGAAAAAGGCTAACGGCCTGTTGCGGGAACAGAACACCATCATCAACCGCAAGCAGCAGGAGATCACTGATAGTATCAATTACGCGAAGAGGATACAGGACGCTGTATTCCCGGAGACCTATAATGTAATGGACCTGTTTCCGGGGGGAGGTTTTGGTTTTGCCTTTCCGAAAGATGTAGTGAGTGGAGACTTTTACTGGTTCGCTAAAGTAGGGGACAAGGCGCTCATCGCCGCCGCCGATTGTACCGGGCATGGCGTACCCGGGGCATTCATGAGCATCATCGGCACCACCATGCTCAACCAGGCGGTGCAGAAGGAACAGTTGTCAGACCCTTCGGAGATATTGTCGTACCTCAACAGGAACATAAAAAGAGCGCTGAAACAAAATAACGAGCAAACCGAATCGAAAGACGGGATGGACATTGCCCTGGTAGTGGCCGACAGAACCACGAACACCATTAGTTACGCTGGGGCCAACAGACCACTCTATTACTTCAGGAAGGGAGTAATGACGGAGCATGAGCCTACCAAGGCAGCCATCGCGGGCTTCACCAACGACGACCAGGAGTATAAACAACACACCTTCCCTTACGAAAAGGGAGATCACTTCTACATTTATACCGATGGCTTTACCGATCAGTTCGGCGGACCCAAAGGCAAAAAGATCACCACCAAGCGTTTTAAGGAATTCCTTGCCAGCATCCAGGAAAAACACATGCCCGACCAGAAGGAACTGATCGGCCATTATTTTCTGGATTGGAAAAAGGAGACCGAGCAGATCGACGATGTGCTCGTGATCGGCATTCGCCTTTAAGGCAATAGTACCACCTTGTATTTCTCCGCCATTTTTCTCAGCTGTTCTTCCGGTATTTCGTGAACATTGGCGCTGCCGTGGCGGTTCTCTACCGTGAGCACAAAGAGGCGATAACTATTCTCTGCCGCCATTTTAAAATAGGGTTCCATCTCCCATTCGAGGGTGAAGGTATTGTCAACAAAGATCTTGTAGGCTCCGGCCTTTATTTGTTCAAGCGTTTGCTGTTCGCAGTTCTTATAGGCCAGATGGTTCTTATCGAACTCGAAATTATACTTTCCTGTTTGAGGATCAGTGAAATAACTGTCGATGGAGAGCACCGGGTATTTTCCTTCACTTAATACAGCTGCTACAGTAGATTTGCCGCTGCCGGGAAGGCCGCGGAGAAGAATAAGGGAAGGAGGGATGGGTCGCATGCGGCAAAGTAAATAAAAAACCCTCCCGGTCTTGCCAGGAGGGTCTTAAGAAATTAATGCTATTATTTGTTACCGATCTTGATCAGCTTGTCGGTATCGTTGTTTACCGATAAGATGAGCAGGCAGGTAGCGGTGCAGAACACAGGGCTGCTGATGCAGTGGTGCCCTCTCCAGCTGCCGTCGTTCTCCTGGATGCTGAGCATACGGCCCGAAATATTGTCGTACCACTTCTTCCATCCATTGTCTTTGCCGATGATCATCGACTCGCCGGTTTGCAGGTAGCTGAGGAACTCCTCGCCGCCGTTGTTGCCGAAGCCGGTCATCACGCGCTCTTCCTGCGCTTGTTTGCTGGTGGAGCTGTACACGTTATAAGCGGTACTTGCTTTCATCGCGTCAGTCTTGTTGTAGCCGATCTTCTCCAGGTTCTCTGAAGTGATGTCAGCGTCCTGTGCGATCCTGCCTTCACGTTTGGCTCTTGTCATCTCGTCTTTCACGGTCCTGGCTTCCTTGGCGCTGGCCCTGGAGCTGCTGGATACTGAATAGAGGAGAACGCCTGCGCCCATGTCTGTTTTTACTTCGCCGGTCTTGGTGTTCACGTTGCCTTTCTGGTAATCGCGCGATTTGTCGAGAACCTTTTGGTCAACAGAGGCGCCTTTGGTTTGTGCTGATTCCAGCGCGTTGTTGGCAAGCGACGACTGCAGTACGCCGGCCCATCCGGAACCTTTGAAGCTTCCGTTGGCATCTTGCGCGTTCTGGATCTTTGATACACAAATGTCAAGACACTTCTTTACACGGGCTGTGAGCTTCTCATCATGCACGGTATAGTCGAGCATGTTCGAAAGGCACTGCGAGGTAAGGATCACATCGATGTTGGCTCCCAGTTTGGTTTGGATCTGGGTTCCGGTTTGTGTGGTGATGTTGCTTGATTCAGAACTGGCGTTCTCCACTTGCTTAAGAAGGTATTCAAGACCTTTCTTGAGCTGCTCGGAATGTTCACCGCTCTTGAGGGTGCTGCCGCTGCGGAGCAGGGCCATTTCTACCATGGCGGTAGTGGCAGGGTCGGTCTTTACGGCCATAGGGTCCATAACATCCTGGCGTGAGTGGCTTCCTGCCCCCCAGCCTCCGTCATTTTGCTGGGCTTTTTCGAGCCAGTCGAGACCTTTGTCCATTGATTGGAATACACGCTCGGGTGTTTTGTAAACAAATGCCGAGTCGGCTGATTCTTCCCCGAACAGGGTACGGAACACACAGCCCCTAGGCTCTTTGGCATGGCTGTCGTTCTTTACGGAAAGGCTGAGCACCGATATAGTGGCGGCCGCGGCCAGTCCTAGCGAAGTTATTTTAAGAATTTTCATGTTTTGATTTTTTTTGATTTCCCTTTAGATGCAATCATGTATGAAATTCCATAAAGGGTGACCAATTATTTTTAGGGGCTCCCGCCATTTTGTGCTATTTTCGGAGCGTAACAAATGTCATCAAGCAGCAGTAAGAACATATTTAAAGTGATCGGAGCCTCCTCGGCAGGCACCATGATCGAGTGGTACGACTTCTATATCTTCGGAAGCCTTGCTACCATTATCTCCACACAGTTCTTTCCCAAGGACAACCCTACCGCGGCCTTCCTCGCCACACTCGCGGCCTTCGGCGTAGGCTTTGTCATACGCCCCTTCGGCGCTATCATCTTCGGAAGGATAGGGGATATCATCGGAAGGAAATATACTTTTCTGCTCACCCTTCTTTTGATGGGCGGCTCCACCTTTGCGATAGGACTAATACCCTCTTATGAAAGCATAGGCATGGCTGCTCCCATTATTGTATTCGTACTTCGCGCTCTGCAAGGACTTGCGCTCGGCGGTGAATATGGCGGCGCCGCCATATATGTAGCTGAACATGCGCCCGAAGGGAAGAGGGGCTTCTTTACCAGTTTCATTCAAACAACTGCAACACTTGGTCTCTTTATATCGCTGGGTGTTATTCTTGCCTGCAAAGCTTGTATGAGCGCCGAAGATTTTGGAAGCTGGGGATGGAGGATACCTTTCCTGGTCTCAGTATTCCTCGTTATTATCTCCTATTATATCCGCCTTAAGATGGAAGAGTCGCCGGTGTTTGCTGAGCTGAAGGCGCAAGGAAAAACGGTGAAGAACCCGCTGAAGGCAAGTTTCGGCAACTGGGCCAATCTCAAATGGGTGCTTATCGCGCTCTTTGGTGCTACGGCAGGGCAGGGGGTTGTATGGTACACGGGGCAGTTCTATGCAATGAACTTCTGTATCAAGACACTTAATATTGACGCCGCGCAAATACAATGGGTCCTCATCTTTGTTCTTCTGGCAGGAACACCGCTCTTTATACTCTTTGCTTCTTTGTCCGACCGTTGGGGTAGAAAGTGGATAATGCTCAGTGGAATGTTGCTGGCCGCGCTCTTGTATATGCCTTTGTATAAAGGCATGGCCGCCCAAACAGAACAACATCAGGTAAAAGAAGTGGTTCATGGGGCTGATGGCAAAGAGCTGAAACCTGTGCCAATAAAACTTCCGATGCGAAACCTGGCCATTATCGGGTTGCTTATATTCGTTCAGCTGGTATTTGTAACTATGGCCTATGGCCCTATTGCCGCATTCCTTGTAGAGTTGTTCCCAGCCAACATCAGGTACACTTCGCTTTCATTGCCCTATCATATAGGGAACGGTGTCTTTGGCGGATTAACGCCTCTTATCGCCGAGTCGCTGGTACTAAAGACAGGTGATATTTACGCAGGCCTTTATTACCCCATTTGCGTGGCTCTTATCACAGTTGTTACCGGTGCGTGTTTAATAAGAGAGAAGAAGCCCGGAACCTAATGACCATCCGTGCCTCCTCAAGCACGGATGAAACGAACACTCACAATTCTCTTTCTAGTCCTTCCCGGTCTTCTGCTGGCGCAGCTCAACGCCTTTAACCAGTACAACGCGGCCTTGGGTGCTATAAACCCTGCGTACATAGCCCATATCGACCGCGACCAGGCCGCGCTATCAGGCCGGAGCCAGTGGCCCGATCACCGGCTGGGCTCCTTAAGCGCCGCCTTTAATATCAACAGGCACTTTCCAAAACTAAACAGCGGTTTTGGTCTCAGCTCGTACCATTCAAAGAACAACAGTGGCCTGGGAAGGACCTCTTCGGTCGGGCTTCAATATGGTTACAGGCTTATGTTCCTCGATGATCATTATATCTGCTTCGGAGGCGGGCTAGGCTTAGGCTCAACGCAAACCGATATCAATAATTACGATCTGCGGTATTCGGCAAAGGCCAATACCATACAGCAGCCTTCACTGGTACTTAAGACCAATTCAATAAACGGATCGTTCGGGATCATTTTTACGGAAATGTTTTCGAGATACTATGGCGGGTTCAGTTTTCGTAATGTGCAGTTGTACAGCTTTGGAAATGATCTCAATGGTATTCTTAAACAGGGGCGTACCTTTTCGATGCATGGGATGTATCGAATGCCGATCGACAGGAGGTCATTTCTTCTCTTTTTTCTTTCCTATGAACGAACAGGCAGCACGCAATGTATAACAGAGCAAGGCACTCAGGTGTTGCAGGCAAAGCACTCGCTCATTTTCAGCCAGGCCAATGTATATGTTCACAAAGTGGGTGTCTTTGGTATTGGATATAAATACTACGCGGGCAATTACGGAAGCCTTAACTGCAGGCTGGGCATAAGCCCTTTCAAAGAGAAGAAAGTACACATCGGTTATAGCTTCGACGTGAAGCCCTATATCAGCGGCGACCGCATACAGGCTAATTGCAGTCATGAACTATATATAAAAACAAACATCGAACATAAATACTAAGGCTATGAAAAAGACATTGATACTACTCGTTTCCGCTATGAGCGTGTTCTCTCC